>CANMDT010000045.1 GCA_947496715.1 Myxococcales bacterium | reverse complement strand
GGCAGAGCGGGTGGCGAGGTAGCCGCCGATGGTGCTGCAGCCGATGGAGGAGGGGAAATGGCCGAGGGTAAGGCCGTGGCGCTGCAGTTCGTGCTCGAGGCGCTGACCGATCCAGCCTGCGCCTACGCAGATGAGGCCATCAGCAGCGCGCGAGAGATCGAGGTCGAGGAGCCGCTTGGTGTCGAGCGAAACGCCTCCGCGGATGGGGACGGCTGCGCCGCACACGCCGGAGCCAGCGCCGAAGGGGACAACCGGCAGGCTGTGGCGACCGGCGGCGCGCACCACCTCGACCACATCTGCAACCGTGCCGGCATGCACGACGAGGTCGGGCGGCGAGATGGCGCGCTGCCCTGCCCTTGCCTGCAACGAGAGCCGCGGCCAGGCGTCACGCGCATAGAGGAGTTTCGCGGTCGCAGAGGCGGTCACGGTGGCCTCGGCCGAGAGGCTAGCGCGGAGTTCGTCGACGAGGGCTGCGACGGCCATGAGGTCCGAAGGGGCGGGAGCGAAGCTGGATGGTCGTTGGCTAACAGAGAGGCGCGTCGCGCTGCAACGAACATTGGTGTTCGCGGAGCGTCAGCGTCGAGCGGATTCGTTGACACCGCGCGGTGTCGGTTCGTAAAGGGTCGCGACCATTGGAGGCGAGAGCCTCCTCATCTGTTCGGGAGTTCGAGATGGCACGAAACATTGGGATTGCAGGACTGTTCGCCATGGTCTGCGGCGCCTCGGCGACGCTCGTGGCTGCTCCCGCGGCAGCATCGACCGGTCACATCTTTCATCTTGCGCAGGTCGGGACAGCCGACCGCCCGCTGGTGGTTGCGGCATCGGACCGCGGCATCGTCTTCATCGGCGCCGACAACAAGGTCTTCCGGGCCTTCCATCACGATCGCCGCGCGCGGCCCGGCAGCACCCAGTCCTGGTTCTGGATTGACGACATCGACGGCGACAAGCGCGATGAGTTTGTGGGCGCGGGCTCGCCATCGTTCGTGGTTGACGATAACGCCGACCCGATGTGGGGCATCACCGGAGGCTGCGACCAGTTCTTCGTTGGCGACTTCACCGACAGCAACGCGACCGTGGAGATGTTCTGCCGCCAGGGCAACAAGATGCAGGTCTGGAGCTTCGACGGCACCAAGGTCTTCGAGTGGGCGGGGACGGGCTACTCGTTCGGTGAGTGCTACGCCGACGACTACGATTCCGATCGGAAGATGGAGGTCGCCTGCGACTTCACCAGCAAGAAGAAGCATATGTTCTTCGACCCCGACGCCGAGGCTGATGCCAAGTTTGTGGAGCGGGAGGGCGAGGCGCCCGAGTCGGAGATGAAGCAGGGTGTGGACGAGGCCGGCCAGGCTGGCCGGGTCAACGGCAGCGAGCCCATCGAGGCGCTGGGCGGAGACCTTACCGTGCGGCAGGCAGACGGCGCGGTCGTCATTGAGCGGAATACTACCATGGTTGGCACCATCAACCTGCCGGGCCCCATCTTTTCGGCGGTCGCCGCCGACCTCAACGGCGACGGCAAGAGCGAACTCTACCTCGGCGGCGCGGACAACGTCTTCGTCGTCGACAGCGAGGGCAAGCTCATCGCGACGGTCGCATCGAATCCGGACCGGGCTCGTCGGCAGGCCCGCGTGACGGTGAAGTCGGCGACCGCGAATGGGTTGACGGTCTCGGACCGCGACCAGGTGAAGGCCACCGTGGAGCAGGGTTCGGCGCCCATCATGAAGTGCTACTCCGACAACATGGGACGCGACCAGTTCACGCGGGTTGGCGACATGCTGTTTGAGGTCACGGTCAACAAGCAGGGCAAGGCTGTGGAGGCCGTGAAGCGCCACTCGTCGCTGGCGAACCGCGACCTCGAGACCTGTGTCGGCAACGCCATCAAGAAGATTGGTTTTTCGGCTTCGACAGCCGACAAAGGCACCGTAAATCTTCGACTTGAGTTCTACTTCGTAGACGCACTCTAGTTCTTTGTTTCGTCTACCAGCGCCCTGCTCCGCCAGCGGCCTCTTTGATGTTATGAGTTTTCCATGAGCGAGCCCCGCGTTATCCGCGCACCCCGCGGCCCCGAGATTTCATGCAAAGGTTGGATGCAGGAGGCTGCCCTCCGCATGCTGATGAACAACCTCGACCCCGACGTGGCCGAGCGGCCGCAAGACCTGGTTGTCTATGGGGGTTCGGGCAAGGCTGCGCGTAACTGGCCGGCCTTTGACCGCATCGTCGCCTCGCTCCGGTCGCTCGAGAACAACGAGACGCTGCTGGTGCAGTCCGGCAAGGCGGTCGGCATTTTGCGGACGCATGAGATGGCGCCGAAGGTGCTCATCGCCAACTCCAACCTGGTGCCCCACTGGGCGACCTGGGAGAAGTTCAACGAGCTCGAGCGGGCCGGCCTGACCATGTTCGGCCAGATGACCGCAGGCTCCTGGATCTACATCGGCACGCAGGGGATCGTGCAGGGCACCTTCGAGACCTTCGCGGCCGCGGGCAAGGTGCACTTCGGTGGCGACCTGACCAACCGCTGGGTTCTGACGGCCGGCCTGGGTGGCATGGGCGGCGCGCAGCCGCTGGCCGCGACGATGGCGGGCGCGAGTTGCCTGGCGGTCGAGATTCGCAAGGAGCACATCGAGCGACGCATCGCTACGCGCTACCTTGACCGCTGGACCGACAGCCTCGACCAGGCGCTGGCCTGGATGAAGGAGGCAACCGAGAGCCGGACCCCCGTCTCCGTCGGCCTTCTCGGCAACGCGGCAGAGGTGCTCCCCGAGCTGGTTCGCCGCGGCGTTGTCCCCGACATGGTCACCGACCAGACCGCGGCCCACGACCCGATGGTCGGCTACATCCCTGCCGGCATGACGCTCGCGGAGGCCGATCTGCTCCGTGCCGCTGACCCCGAGGGCTACAAGCAGCGCGCCTACGCCTCGATGGCTACCCACGTGCGAGCGATGCTCGACCTGCAGGCGCTCGGCTCGGTGGCCTTCGACTACGGCAACAACATCCGTCAGTGGGCCAAGGACTACGGCATCACCGATGCCTTCAAGATTCCAGGCTTTGTGCCTGCCTACATCCGGCCGCTCTTTTGCGAGGGCAAGGGGCCCTTCCGCTGGGTTGCGCTGTCCGGCGACCCGAACGACATCGCCGTGACCGACAAGGCCATCGCGGAGCTCTTCCCCGAGAACGAGATGCTGCAGCGCTGGATTCGGCTGGCGGGCGAGAAGATTGCCTTCCAGGGGCTCCCTGCCCGCATCTGCTGGCTCGGCTATGGGGAGCGCGAAGCGGCAGGCCTGCGCTTCAACGAGCTCGTGCGGCAGGGCAAGGTGAGCGCGCCGCTGGTGATTGGCCGTGACCACCTGGACTGTGGCTCCGTCGCCAGCCCCAACCGCGAGACCGAGGCGATGAAGGATGGATCCGACGCCATCGCCGACTGGCCGCTGCTCAATGCCATGGTCAACGCCGTGAACGGCGCGGCCTGGGTTAGCCTTCATCACGGCGGCGGGGTTGGCATCGGCTACAGCATCCACTCGGGCATGGTCGCGCTGGCCGACGGCACGGCCGACGCCGACGCACGCCTGTCGCGCGTGTTGACCTCCGACCCCGGCATGGGCGTCTTGCGTCACGCAGATGCGGGATACGAGGAGGCGAACGCCTTCGCAGACGCGCACGGCGTGAAGGTTCCGCACCGGCATGTGAGCCCGCAGTCGTGAGCGGGCGCCGCTGCCTCATTGCCCGCGACCTGCTGAGCATGGTCGGGCCGCCGGCTTCGGAACTGCGAGGCAACGTTGGCGATGCGGCGCGTGAGGAGGCGCTG
Source organism: Myxococcales bacterium (assembly GCA_947496715.1). Taxonomy (GTDB): domain Bacteria; phylum Myxococcota_A; class Bradymonadia; order REDH01; family REDH01; genus CAIWGR01. The sequence goes on along the minus strand of CANMDT010000045.1, from coordinate 19,015 downwards.
GTCGGGTTGGTGCGGGACGGTGCTGTCTGCGTCGAGGCGGGGCGCGTGGTATGGGTTGGTCCGGCCGTGAGCTGCCCCGATGGGTTCGGGCAGCCCGAGCTCTTTGATGTGCTCATGCCGGCCTGGGTGGAGTGCCATACGCACGCCCTCTTTGCAGGCAGCCGCGCGCCCGATTTTGCGCGGCGCAACGCCGGGCTTGGGTATGCCGAGATTCTTGAGGCGGGTGGAGGGATCTCCAGCACCGTGCGCCAGACCCGCGAGGCGTCGGACGAGGCGCTGCTGGCCAGTCTCATCGCCCGCCTCGAGCGGTTCGCTGCACAGGGCGTTGGCGCCATCGAGGTCAAAACGGGCTACGGGCTCGACTACGACGAGGAGCTCCGCCACCTGCGCATCATCCGCGAAGCGGCGCGTGCGCTGCCTCAGCTCCGCATCGTGGCGACCTGCCTGGCTGCCCATGTGGTGCCGCCGGAGTATCGCGAGCGTCGTGAAACCTATGTGACGATGGTCTGCGACCGGCTGCTGCCCGAGGTTGCCCGACTGGGGCTTGCCGAGCAGGTGGATGTCTTCTGCGACCGCGGGGCCTTCACGGTGGAGGAGTCGCGCGCCATCCTTACCCGCGCGAAGGCGCTCGGCTTTGCGCTCCGTGCCCACAGCGAAGAGCTGGCCCACACGGGCGGGACGATGCTCGCAGCCGAGCTCGGCGCACGGTCTGCCGACCACCTGGAGCATGCCCGCGCCGAGGACTTTGCAGCGATGGCGGCGGCCGGCACGGCTGCGGTGCTTCTGCCGCTTGTGACCATCCACCTCGACCTGCCCGACCGCCCCAAGGCGCGTGCGCTCATCGCGGCCGGCGTCGAGGTTGCGCTGTCGACCGACTACAATCCGGGCAGCGCCAACGGCGACGACCTCGCCTTGACCGTCTCGCTCGGCTGCTCGCTGCTCAAGTTGACCCCTGCAGAGTCGCTTCGCGGGGTCACGCGGGTTGCTGCCGACGTGCTCGGTCTCGCCGACCATGGCCGCATCGAGGTCGGTGCGGCGGCAAAGTTCGTTGCCTTCGACCTGCCCTGCTGGAGCGACCTGCCCTGGCACATGGGTGCTGCGCCTGGGCGTCTGCCGCTGCTCGGTTAGCCGCTCTCGCGGAGCTCGCGCTCGAGCACTTCGAGCCTCGCGCCCTCGTCGGTCCACCTCTCCATGGCGGTGTCTAGGCCGGCCCGTTCGCGGGTGAGGTCGCGGCCGAGCTTGGCAAAGTCGTGGCGGCCCGTCTGGTAGTTGGTGGGATCGGAGAGGAGCGCCTCGATTTCGACAATCTTGGTCTCGTGGGCGCTGATGACGGCCTCGAGCTTGGTGATGGACTGTTTGAGGTCGCGCGTCTTCTTGCCGGCCTCCTGCCGGAGCTCGGCTGCGCGGCGGCGTTCATCTTTGCGGTTGGCGCCGCTCGCGGCTGCTCCGGTGTCGGCGACGGGCTGAGCGGACTGTGACGCTACCGCCTCTTCGTTCCGCTTGTAGGCGTAGTATTCGTAGTCGCCCGGGTAGGAGATCATCGTCCCCTCCTCGAGGTGGACGACGCGGGTGGCGAGCGCGTTGATGAAGTGGCGGTCGTGGCTAACGACGATGATGGTACCCTCGTAGCCGTCGAGCGCGTCGAGGAGCACCTCGCAGCTCTCCATGTCGAGGTGGTTCGTGGGTTCGTCGAGGAGCAGCAGGTTGCTCGGCCGGAGCAGCATCTTGGCGAGCGCGGCGCGGTTGCGCTCACCGCCGCTCAGCACCGAAATCTTCTTCTTGGCGTCGTCGCCCGAGAAGAGGAAGGCGCCGAGGATGCCGCGGCAGCTGGGGATGGCGTCGAAGGGGGCGTGGGCCTCCAACTCCTCGAGCAGCGTGTTGCCGAGCGAGAGCGACTCTACCTGGTGCTGCGCGAAGTAGGAGAGGACGACGTTGTGGCCGAGCTCGATGCTGCCCTTGTCGGGCGCCATGACGGAGGCGACCAGTTTGAGCAGCGTGGACTTACCGGCGCCGTTGGGGCCGACGATGACGATGCGCTCGCCCCGCTCCACCTCCATGTCGACGTCGCGGTAGACCTCGAGGTTGCCGTAGCTCTTGGCCACATGCTTTACGCGGAGCGCGATTTTGCCGGAGGGCGGCGCGGGCGGGAAGCTGAAGGCGATGGAGCGGCGCTGCTTGACGACCTCGATTCGGTCGACCTTCTCGAGCTGCTTGATGCGGCTCTGCACCTGCTTGGCCTTGGTGGCCTTGGAGCGGAAGCGCTCGATGAACTTTTCGGTCTCGCGGATGGCGCGATCCTGGCCCTCTTTCTGCTTGAGAATATCTTCGAGGCGGATGGTGCGGGCCTCGACGTAGTCGTCGAAGTTGCCTGGGTAGACCTTGAATCCGTCGGGGTCGAAGGCTGCGACCTCGGTGCAGATGCGGTTGAGGAAGTAGCGGTCGTGCGAGATGAGGACGACGGTTCCGTCGTAGCCGTAGAGGAAGTTTTCGAGCCACTCGACGCTGGGGAGGTCGAGGTTGTTGGTCGGTTCGTCGAGGAGGAGGACGGTGGGGCGCTGGACGAGCAGTCGGGCGAGCGCGAGCCGGACGCGCCAGCCGCCGGAGAGTTCTGGGGCGCGCTGCGTGAAGCGGCTGGTAGGAAAGCCGAGGCCGCGGAGGATGATGGAGGCGTCGGCGCGGAAGGTGTAGCCGCCTCGGGCCTGGTAGCGCTCCTGGACGGTGCCGAGTTCGTCGGTGACGGCCTGCATCTGGGCCTCTGTGGCGCCCGTGTTGCGGAGCGTGTCGATGCTGGCCGTGAGGGCCTCCATCTTGAACTCGGCCTCGATGAGTTCGACGCGGCCGCGGAGGGCGTAGTCGAGGACGGAGAGGTCGTCCATGTGGCCGATCTCCTGCGGGAGGAGGCCGACGGTGGAGCCGGCTGGCGCGCTGAGGCGGCCGGAGTCGGGCTCCATCTCGCCTGCGATAATGCGGAACAGGGTGGTCTTGCCTGCGCCGTTGGGGCCGACGAGGCCGATGCGCGCTCCGGGCCTGAGCTGCCAGTCGAGGTCGCGGAAGAGGGTTCGGCCGCCGAAGGAGCGGGTCAGCCGTTCTACCTGAAACATGATGCCCCTTGAGGCCGCCGCCGGTTAGCGGGATGGCTTGGGGAGCGGGAGACCGAGGAGGGCGTAGGCAGCAATGCAGCGCATGGCCTCGTCGGCGTGGTTGATGTAGCCGCGGAAGTAGGTCTCGTTGGCGGGGTCGGCGAGGTCTGCGAGGGCAGCGAAGCCGAGGAGCCGGATGCTGCGGTCGGCCTGCTCGGCGAGCTTCTTGAAGGCGTCGGCATCCTCGGGCTTGCCGGCTGCGGTTACGACCGCAATCGCCTGCTTGCGGAGGGTGGCAGAGGGGGCGCCAGCGACATACTCGCGGAGGACGGAGTAGCCGCCATCTTCGCGCTTCAAGATGCGGAAGAGGGCCGCGTCTGCGAGGAGCTGGTCGGGGCTATTGACAAGGTTTTCGTCCACTTCGTTGCGGAGCGCATCGGAGAGCGGCTTGATGTCTTCGAGGAAGCTCTCGGGAGGACGCTCGAGCGCGCCGAGAAGCCGGATGCGACCGATGGCGGGATCGAGTTTGACGAGCGCGATGGTGGCGGCCCACTTCACCCTGGGGCTACGGGCCTGGTTGATGAGGCTCTCCACCTGGACGGAGACGTTGTTGGATCCGAGCTTCACAAGGGCGCTGATGGCTGCGAGCGAGAGCTGCTCGTTCTGTTCCGCGAAGAGGTAGGTGAGCGGCTCTGCTGCGATGGCGAGCTGGGTGTCGCCGAGCGCCTGAACGATGGCGAGTTTGATCTCCATGACCCGCTCTTTGCGGAGCTGGAAGAGGAGTGCCTTGGTTGCGGCCTCGCCGCCGATGTGACCAAGGCCCTGGACGGCGGCCGTCCGCATTGCGTTCGAACCGAAACCCTCGACCTCTTTCTGGAGCGATGCGACGAGCTCCTGGCGACCGGAGTAGGCGTAGCCGTAGAGGGCGAGCTCAATCTCGGCGGCGAAGTTGCCGGCATAGAGGCCGTCGAGGAGCGCGACGGAGGCGCCGTTGCGGGCTGCGCCGAGCACCTCGTAGACGGCCTTGACGAACTCCGGCGAGCGGGTCTTGTCGTCGAGGAGGGCCTTGAACTTGTCGAAGTCGATGGCGACGCGGACGTTGTCGCGCAGGAGCGCCATGGACTGCAGCCGAAGCGCGACATCGGCGCTCTCGTTGAGTGCGAGGTCGCGGACGAGCTGGCCGGCCGGCGCGTTGCCTGACTTTGCGAGGTGGAATCCGACCCGCTGGGCGAGGGAGGCATCGGCACTCTTGAGCAGCGGCTCGATGGCGGCGCGCATGTAGGTGTCGTTAATGGCGATGGCCAGTTCAGCGCCCTCCTTCTGCTTGGCGAGATCCTTGGACTTGACCAGCGCCTGCACGAAGCGGAGGGCGTTGGGACGACCGATGCGACGGATTTCGGTAAGATAGATGGCCCGTTCGGCGGCGTCGTTCATGCCGACGAAGCGGTCGAGCAGCGCAAAGAGCTTGGGCTCCGTGCGGCGGGCGAGGTGGTTGATGATCTGCCCCTTGATGTTCGCCTCCGTTGCCGCCTTGAGCGCACGGTCGATCACGCTCGCACGGTCGCTTTCGTTGAGACGGAGGAGCAGTCGGTCGAGGATCAGCATGCGGGTGGCTGCGTCGCCCGTGGCGATCTCGTTGACGAAGATAGCTTGTGCATCCCGGGCCTTGCCGCCGTTCCTGCTGTCGAGGACCGCGAGGGCCGCTGCGAGACGGACGGTGCCGTTGGTGTTCGTGAGGCCGTTCACGACGGCCGTCTGAATGGTGCGCTCTTTGAGACGAGCGCCGGCGCGGATGGCCCATGACTGGGCGCTGGCGTCGGTGCTTGCGAGACCCGTCTGGACGGCGGGGGTAAGTTCGGCCTCTCTGGCTGCGGCGGGCGAGAGCTTCGGCGCTGCTGCTTCGGCTCTGGGCGCGAAGGAGACAAGCGATGGCGCAGCGGCAAGGAGCGCGAGCGAGAGAGCGATGGGACCGAAGGAGCGGCGTTGCATGGGTTCTCCAGGACAATCGAGAGCGGGGACGCATCGAGCAGACGCGCCACACTCAGCGGTATTGCGGTGCGATTGACTAGCAACGGCAGCGGCCCTTCGTCAACGAACAAGCCCCGCCGCCGGTGGGTTCTGTGCACCGCGTAGCAATACTTGCCCGCCCTCGGTTGGTGGCCTAGAGCGCAGGCGTTCCGACCCTGCTTGGAGTGCGTCGCGATGCAACTCAGCCCTGCCCCGTTTCTGATTCTTCTCGTTGTAACCGCTACTCCCGCACTTGCCGCAGCGCAGTCCATGTGGGGGGCGCCCGCAGAGGGTGTGCAGGTACAGAGCCGCTTCTCGAGCCCAGGCCAGAGCCAGTCCATTCTGACGGCCGCTCCTCCCGCTCCGGCCGCTGCTCCTGCTGCGCCTGCCGGAGCTGGCGCGACCGCGCCCGCCGCCGCAGATGGGGCGCCACAGCCCTTCATCAACGACCGCGTGACCGTTGGAGGAGCCTATGGCGGGTCATCGGATGAGGCGGGCGACAGTGCGATGCTGCCGATTTCAGCCGCACTGATCTACCAGGGTGTCATCCCCGGCCGGAGCCCGGGTGCAACCGGCAAGGGCAAGACAAACGCGCTGAACTGGATCGGCTTCCAGCCCCTCGACCTTGTGACGCGGGTCTTTGTGCGCACCGACCATGATGCCGCGTTTGAGATCGTCGCGGCGCCCGACGGCCTCTCCGTGACCGTTCGCCTGAAGGTGCCGGCCATCGCCCACCGCAACCTCAGCCGTACCATCGACACCTCGGCCTTCGGGCGTGCCGTGGCCGCCATCGACACCAAGCGTGGGCCGGAGGGGACAACCGATGTCGTCATCTCGCTGCTCTCGCCGGCGCAGTTCGTTACGGAAGCGCGAGAGGGTTACCTCTATGTGGACTTCACTCGATGAGACTCCGTCCGCACGGCGCCGCAATGAGGTTGGCCTTCACGGGCCTCCTGCTGCTTGCCGGTTGCGCCTCAGCGACCTCGTCGGAGTCTGAAGACACGGGAGCAGCCGACACGCGCGACAGCGGCGGCGACGCGGCGGACACGCGCGATAGCGGCAACGATACCGCTGACACCTCGGTAGACACCACGCCGGAAGACACAGCCATCGAGCCCGACACCCTCTCCGAGATCTGCCCTGATGGTCTCGCCGGCGAGTGCGACTCCCGCACCATCCGTTGTACTGCGGACCGGCTCTCCTACGAGACCTGCGGACGGTGCGGCAACCTGGTCAACACGACCATCTGCAGCGACGGTCAGATCTGCGACGACAGCAGCGGCCTGGCCGAGTGCCGCGTCTGCCTCTCCGGTGAGTGCGCGACCGAGGCGGACTGCCCGCCGAACACCTCGCAGTGCGCCGACTATCGCACGGCCGTGACCTGTCGCGCCGACGGCACCATCGACCTGCGCACCCCCTGCCCGAGCGGTGGCCGGTGCGTCAGCGGTGTTTGCCGTTCTGCCGGGAGTGTCACCGCCTCTGCCTGCTCCGCGAGCGCCGACTGCCTCGGCGGGAGCTGCCTCTGCGGCGCTGACGGTGCCGACACCGCGGCGGACTGTTCGGCGGCCTCGCTCACGGGAGGCTACTGCTCGACGGTCGACTGCATGACCAACGGCTGCGACCCGACGGGCGAGCTCTGTGTTGACTTTGGAGTGACCGGCAGCTTCGGCGGCGCCGACCTCTGTGTGCTCCGAGGCGGCTGCGCTGCGGACCAGCTGCCGGGCACCCCCTGCGGCGGCGCGGGCTTTGCCTGCACCGAACTCCCGACCCACGCAAGGCCGACCGATCGTGCGGTCTGGCGGCCGGCCTGCTGGCCCGACTCCGTGAAGCCCATCGGCGCCGATTGCAGCTCCGACGCCGACTGTATCGGGGGACGCTGTCTCACCCGCAATCTCGCGGGGACCACGGTCTCCTACTGCGCCGCTGATTGCGGAGAGGCAGCCGACTGCCCAAGCTACGCGACCTGCATGCAGGACACCAACCCTTCCGCGGGCGGCGCCTACTTCTGCATGGCAAAGGCTGCCTTCTGTCCGCGTATCGGTACGGTTGCGCGCGACCAGATTGATGCGCGTCGCCTCCCCTTCTTTGATGTTGCTGATCAGGCAGACACGACAACGGTCTGCTACTTTGCCGAGTGAACAAGGAAACGAATGAAGACTTCGATTGCCGTAGGCCGACGGGCCAAGATTATCTGCACGATGGGTCCGTCCACGCAGACCGAGGAGCGCATTGAGGCGCTGATTGAGGCAGGGATGAATGTGGCGCGGCTCAACTTCAGCCATGGCAGCCACGAAGACCACGGTCGCATGCTGGAGATGATTCGCAGCGTCTCGGCGCGGATGCGCCAGCCGATTGCCGTGCTCCAAGACCTTCAGGGCCCCAAGATTCGTGTGGGCAAGTTCGAGAATGGCGGCGTGCCGCTGGTGCCCGGCGCCCCCTTCCGATTGGTGACCGAGACCATGCTCGGCAACGAGACAATGGCGAGCGTGTCTTACGACCTTATCTGGCAGGACGTGCACCCCGGCGACAGCATCCTCCTCGATGACGGCCTGCTCCACCTCGAGGTGACCGCGACCGGCGAAGGCTGGGTCGACACCGTCGTGGTGGTCGGCGGGACGCTTAAGGACCGCAAGGGCATCAACCTGCCGAACACGCCGGTCTCGATTCCGTCGCTCACGCCGAAGGACCGCGAAGACCTCGAGTGGGGCATCAAGGCCGGCGTAGACTACATCGCCCTCTCCTTCGTCCGGAGCGCGCTCGACATTCATCAGCTTCGGAGCCTGCTGCCCCGCGGAGAGGATTCGCCCGAGATCATCGCCAAGATTGAGAAGCCGCAGGCGGTCTCCAATCTGCGTGAGATTGTGATGGCCTCCGACGGCATCATGGTTGCGCGCGGCGACCTTGGCGTGGAGATGCCGCCGGAGCAGGTGCCCATCATCCAGAAGCAGGCGATCGCGCTGGCGATGTCGCTGGGCAAGATCAGCATCACTGCCACACAGATGCTCGACTCGATGACCTTCAATCCGCGCCCGACCCGCGCAGAAGCCTCCGACGTCGCCAATGCGGTCTTTGACGGCACCGATGCCGTGATGCTCAGCGGCGAGACCGCCTCGGGCAAGTATCCCATCGAAGCAGTCGCCTTCATGGACCGCATCGTCCGCGAGGCGGAGGCCAGCCCCTTCCACAAACATGGCCCGCAGCAGCTCGGCACCACCGAAATCCGCCCCTTCTCGCACGCGATTGCCAAAGCGGCCGCCATCGCCGCAGAAGAGCTGAATGTGAACGCCATCTGCTGCTTCAGCACCTCGGGGCGCACGCCGCGGCTCATCAAGACCTTCCGCCCCTCCAAGCTGATTGTCTCCTTCACGCCGTCGCGCAGCACCTACAACCGGGCGGCGCTCTGCTGGGGCACCCACGCTGTGCTCTGCGAGCTTCGTACCGAGACCGATGCGCTCATCGCACAGGTGGAGAAGACTATGCTCGCCGAGCAGCTCTGCGAACATGGCCGTCACGTCATCATCGTGCTCGGCGTTCCGGTCGGCCGCGGAACCCCGACCAACATGATCAAGTTCCACACGATTCCCTAGCCGCTGCTCAGCGGTTCGCGGGCTCGTAGCGGACGCAGTTGCGACCGGCCTGCTTGGCTTCGTACATGCGCTCGTCGGCGAGGCGCAGGAGAAGATGGGGGTCGGGCAGCGCGGTGCGGGGGTCGTCTCCACGCTGGCGCATGGCGTTGGCGTAGCTCTCCATGTCTGCAACGCCGACAGAGACCGTGAGCCGCGTTGGCTCGTCGGAAATGAGGATGGGCCGTTCGGCGACGGCGAGGCGGAGCTTCTCTCCGATAAGGATGGCCTGCGGGCCGTCGACCTCGGGCGCGATGACCACGAACTCCTCCCCGCCGTAGCGGGCGAGCGTGTCGGCACGGCGGATAACCTCGCGGATGCGCTGCGCGACGGTCACGAGGGCTGCGTCGCCGGCGATATGGCCGAGGGTGTCGTTGAGGAGTTTGAAGTGGTCTATGTCGAAGAGGATGACCGAGAGGCTGCGCTTGTAGCGGAGCGCCCGGGAGAGGTCGCGCTCGAGCTGATTGATGAGGTAGCGCTTGTTGTAGCAGCCCGAGAGCGCATCGGTGGTCGAGAGTTTGTAGACCTCGGTGTGGTAGTCCACCTCGAGGTTGGAGTTGGTCAGGAACTTGAGGACTGTGCGCCCGAGACGGATGATGTCGCCGTCGCGGAGGACCTTCCGCGTGGTGGCAATCTCGTTGATGAGGAGCCCGTTGGTGCTCGCGAGGTCTTCGATGACGAAGCCATCGGGCGTAGGGAAGACGCGGGCGTGGGTACGCGAGATGGAGCGGTCATCGACGACAATCTCGTTGATGGAGACGCGGCCGATGCGGGCTTCTGCGGCGGGCAATGGATAGCGCCGGCCCAGTTCGCTCCCCGCGATGACGACGAAGGAGCCGCTGTCGGAGGCGAGGCGCTGGTGCCGGCCAGTAAAGAGTACCGGAGTTGTCTCCGTGCCTGTGCTCTTTGTGCTCACGATGCCTCGGATGTGGAACGAATGGATGCGACGGGCCGAGTCCGGCAGGCTTCAGCCGCAAAGCGGGGTGCGGCTTAGAACCCTGAGGTCTTGCGGTCGCCGGACTCGAAGGCCTGCGCCCGCTCGGCCCAACCTGCGTAGGAGGCCTGGCCTAGGAGCCCGTGCGCGAAGCGCTTCCCTGCCTCAACGCCTGGCTGGTCGAAGGGCTCTACGCCGAGCATCCAGCCGGCCATCGCGGTGGCGGACTCGAGGAGGAAGATAAGGGCCCCCATCGTCTCCGCCGTGACGGCGGGGAGCGTGATGGTCGAGACGCCGCGACCGGCCTCGATGAGACCTGCGCGCACGCCGCGGAGCTCGGCCTGTCGGAGTTCATCGAAGGTGCGGCCGGCGAGGTGTGCGAGCGGCGGGCAGGCGTCGCCGAAGGCCGGCACACGGAGGCTGCTGTTGGGACCGGCATCGACGAAGCAGACGGTCTTGTTGGCCGGCCCCTCCATGAAGAGCTGGAGTTGGCTGTGCTGGTCCACCGCGCCGACCGCTGCGATGGGCGTTGGGCCCACGCGGCTGCCATTGGGCCGCTGCTTGCCGAGGCTCTCGGCCCAGAGCTGAACGAACCAGAGCGAGGTGTCGGAGAGCACCTGGGCGTAGGGCATGAAGACGAGGTCGGTCACGCCGGCCTCGACGAGCGCGACGTGGGCGCGGGCGAAGTCGAGCGCGACATTGTCCGACGGCGCAAGCGCGTTGGCGCGGGCGGCCGCTGCACCGCGGAGCAGCGCGCGGATGTCGACGCCTGCGGCAGCGAGCGGGAGCAGGCCCACTGCGGTGAGGACCGAGAAGCGGCCGCCAACGCCCGGTGGGACGGGCAGCGAGGTCAGCCCTTCGCGGTCGACCAGTTTGCGGAGTTCACCGGCGGCGGGGTCTGTCGTTGCGACCATGCGGGCCCGGTAGCCCTCTTCGCCGAAGGCTGCGAGGAGCCGCTCGCGCACCACGAAGAAGGAGCCCATCGTCTCGATGGTGGTGCCGCTCTTGGTGATGACATTGAAGGCTGTGCGGTCGAGCGGGAGCAGGTCGAGGAGGTCCTCGATGTCGCTGCCATCCACATTCTCGAGGAACCAGAGCTTGCAGCCGCCGCGCTCCGTCTTGCGGCCGCGGGGTGTGGAGAGCGCCTGGTAGAGGGCCCTTCCGCCGAGCGACGAGCCGCCGATGCCGATGACCACGAGGTGGTCGAACTCTGCGCGCAACCCCTCCGCAGCCGCCTCGATGTCAGAGACATCCAGCAGCGGCAGATGGGTGAAGCGGATGCCTTCCTCTGCGGCAAAGGCCGAAAACTGCTGCTGCGCTGCGGTGGCGCGAGCACCCAATGCCGCGTACCGGTCTGCCGAAACGGGCCCGTGCGGCGCAAGCAGATCGGTAAAGTCGAAGCTCAGCATGAGAGACTAGAGGCCCAGGATGCTGAAGGAGGAGACATGCTCGAAGAGCTCGGTGAGCGCCGCGCCGCGGGCGCCGATGAGGCTCTGCAGGGTAACGCCATCGCTGTCGCGGAGGTCGACGCCGACCACGGTCACGGTACCGGTCGTGCGGTCGGAGAAGGTGTCGGGGACGGCAGGCATGGTGTAGCTGCCGGCGCCTTCGCCGTAGGCAATCCAGAGCTGGTCGCGGCCATCCTTGAAGACGGCGCGGGTGATGTCCGAGGCGCCGCGGCCGGCGGTGAAGGAGAGTGTGCGGGTGGCCGCATCCCAGGTGGCGTTATCGACGGCGCCGGAGAAGGGCCGCGCAGAGAGGTCGAGCCGGGTGGGGAGCGCATCGGCGTCGAAGATGTGAACCTGACCCGACGAGAGCTCGCGAGGGCCGCCGTCGGCCTTGCCGAGGAGGAGCGCGACATCGGCGATCATGTACTTGGTGCCGGGGGTGAGGATACCGCCGTGGATGGGGGCGAGCGTCAGGATAAGCGGGTCGTTGGGGGTCGCGGGCGTGGATGGGTCGCCATCGACGCTGCCATCGGGGACATCGACGGAGCGGGTCTTGTCGGCGCCGGCGGTAATGCCCAGCGGGACGAAGCCTTCGCCGGGGACAAGCGCGCCACCGAGGATGATGACGGTGTCGGGGTTGGCGGAGGAGATGCCGGCAAGCGAGGGGAGCGTGACCTCCATGCGGCGCTGCGTGGGGACGTTGAGCGCGGCGCCGGGGTCGCGGACCGGGAAGGTTCCGGCACTGTTCATGTCGATGCCGGTCTTCACGCCGCTGTAGAAGTCCTGAAGGAGCGGGAGGACGACGGCGATGATGGAGCCGATGTCGGTGGCGCTGCCTCCAACCTGCTGGATGATGCTGGGCAGGAGGCTCGGGTTGCGCGAGAGCGAGATGAGGCCGCCGACGCTCCAGAGGGTGCGGCTGCCCTGCGGCGCCGTGGCGATGAAGCTGTCTACGAGCGGGCGGCCGTTGAAGTAGAGCGTGACGCCGGAGGGAATCGAGGCCGCGTCTTCAAGCGGGATGGGCGAACCCTCCGGGAAGACACGGTCGATGGAGGGGCCGACGATGAGGTCGAAGTTGAGGTCGAGCAGCGAGTTGCCGAGCGCGAAGCCGTTGATCGAGACGCCGAGTTCGCCATCGTTGGCGACCCGCTCAAAGGCCGGCACGCCCTTGACCACATCGACCTGGTCGAGCTGGTAGCAGAGGCAGGGCGACTGCCCCGCACCGCCACAGTTGGTGGTGTCGACGATGCCGGTGTCGGGGCAGACATAGCCGTCGCGGATCTCTTGGATTTCGGCGCGGGTGCTGGGCGGCGTCGAGACCATCGCCGTCGAGCCCTGCACGCCGAAGAGCGAGACATAGGCGTGACCGGCGGGGAAGACATGGATGTCTGCAGGCGGCTCAACACCCGTGGCGTAGGAGCCGAGCGCATCGGTCGTGCCCGTGGTCGACAGGCCGTCCTTGATGACGACCACGGTCGCTCCGGTAAGCGGCGACCGGCTGCTCTCGTCTACGAGGGTCACGCGGATGCCCTCGCCCGAGGCCGATGCGGCGAGCGTCGTGATGTTGACGGTGTCGCCGCTGTCGGCAGCGTTGTCGGCAACGCGGGCGCGGACCGTGGTGGAGCCGCCGGTGTCGGCGGCAGTGAAGAGGCCATCGAGGTTGACGCTGCCGGTGCCGGCGGTGGTGTCCCAGATGATCTCAGCATTGGGGTTTGTGATCTCCGGGTTGGCCGGGTCGACGGCGACGGCCCAGAGCTGGATGCTCTCGGTCGCAGCCACCAGCGAGTCGGGCGTTACGATGCGGGCAACGAGTCCGGTCGCAACCGGCGCGGTCTGGCAGCGGCCCTCCGCGCAGATTTCGCCCTCGCCGCAATCGGCAGCGCTGGCGCAGACGCCCGTCACACACTTGCCTGTGTCGGGCAGGCAGATGCAGGGGTAGCGGGTGTCGGGGCAGACCTCCTCCGCGATGCGGTTGTCTTCGCAATCCTGGTTGGTCGCGCAGGCGAAGGGGGCGATGCAGCAGAACTCGCCGGTCGTAACCGTGGAGGGCTCGCAGGTGGTGCCAGGCTGGTAGCCGGCGTCGGTGCAGATGGCGAGACGGGCGCGGCCGCTGCGCTCATCGACGCAGGAGATGGTGCCGGGGCAGGGGCCGAGGTCGGCAGAGCCTTCGGTATCTGCGGAGGTGTCTGCGCCCGAACCGCCGGTGTCGGCGGAGGTGTCTGCGCCAGATCCCGAGCCATCCGCGGAGGCATCGCCGATGGTCTCGGTCGAGGCCTTGCCATCATTGCCGCAGGCAGCGAACGACAGGGCAAGAGAGGCGAGAAGCAGGCGCGAGACGCGGCCAAGATTGCGGGACATGGGCGCTCCAAAACGAAAGGCAGACAGCGTGGATGGCTGCGAAGCAGTTAGCCCATGCGAGCCTTCCGGTTCAAGCAGAAGCGTCACACGAACGAACGGCGGTTGACCTAGTTCTCGCGCGGGCTCGCGCTGGAGGGCGCCGTGAGCCCCAACACGTCTGCCATGGCAGCGGGCGGGGTCATGCGCTTGGGCATCTTCTCGCCCGGTCGACCGAGCTGTCCGCAGGCGGCCATGCGGTCGTCTCCGCGGGTCTCACGAATGGTCGTGTGCACATGCTTGGAGGCGAGGAAGGTCCGGAAGGCCTCCACCCGCTCGCGCGGCGAGGTCTGGAACTCGGTCCCTTCGTGCGGATTGAAGGGGATGAGGTTGACCTTGCAGGGCACCTTCTCAATCAGCTTCACGATGCGACGGGCATCGTCGAGGCTGTCGTTCACATCCTTCAGCATCACATACTCAAGCGTGATGCGGTCGCCGTTGCGGAGCGGAAACTCGCGTAGGGCCTCCATGAGCACCGCCAGCGGATACTTGCGGTTGATGGGCATGAGCCAGTCGCGCATCTCGTCGGTGGTGGCGTTGAGGCTCACCGCCAACTTGGCATCGGACTGCTGCCCGAGCCGCTTGATCTCGGGAACGAGTCCGGAGGTGGAGACCGTCACCTTGCGGTGGCTGAGTCCGAGGCCCTCACCGTCGATGAGAATCTGCGTCGCCGGGATAACATTGTCGGGGTTATGGAGCGGCTCGCCCATGCCCATGAAGACGATGTTGGAGATGTGCCCCTCCGCCTCGAACATGCGACGGGTCTGCGCGACCTGGTCCACAATCTCTGCGGTGCTGAGATGGCCGCGGAGGCCCATCTTGCCAGTAAGGCAGAACTGACAGTTCATCGCGCAACCGACCTGGCTCGAGATGCAGAGCGTGACGCGGTTCTCCGACGGGATAAGCACCGACTCGATGATGGCGCCCGAGTCGAGCTTCCAGGTGATTTTGCGGGTACCGTCGGAGGCGCGGAAGACCGCATCCACCGCAATGGCATCCACCCTCGCGAGCTCCACCAGCTTTTCGCGGAGCCCCTTGGAGAGGTCGGTCATCTCCTCAAACGAGGAGACGAACCGGATGTAGAGCCACTTCCAGATCTGCGTGACGCGGAAGGGCCGCTCTCCCAATTCTTCGACAAGCCAGCGCTCGAGCTCGGACTGGGTCAGCCCCTTGAGAAGCAACCTGCCCTGCCCGTCTCGGGGCAGCTCGTCTGCGGGTCGAAGAATGGGAGGTGCGTTCATGCCTAGCGGGCGCCGTGAAGTTCGGTGCCCGAGAAGAAGAAGGCGATCTCGTTGGCCGCATTCTCCTGGCTGTCGGAGCCGTGGACGGTGTTCTCGCCGATGGAGAGCGCGAACTCCTTGCGGATGGTGCCCTCAGCAGCGTTCTCCGGGTTGGTGGCGCCCATGATGTCGCGGTTGGCGGCAACGGCGTTCTCGCCCTCGAGGACGGTGACGAACACCGCGCTGCGGCTCATGAACTCGACAAGCTCGCCAAAGAAGCCACGCTCGCGGTGGACCCAGTAGAAGAGCTCCGCCTCGCGAACCGAGAGGTGCATAAGACGAGCGCCAACGACCTTGAGGCCGGCATCCTCGAACTTGGTGAGGACCTTGCCGATAAGGTTGCGCTCAACGCCGTCGGGCTTGATGATCGAGAGGGTGCGTTCAATTGCCATGAGATTCACTGATGTTGCGGGTGAGAGGCGCCCGTCGGGCGCCAAGATGCGCGGTAACGCATCGAAGAGAGGATTTATGCCTTGCCGATGGCGCGGGCGAGCGTGATGCCGAGCTCAGCGGGCGACGGCGCGATGTGCACGCCGGCCTCGCGGAAGGCGTCGAGCTTGGCCTCAGCCGTGCCCTTGCCGCCCGAGATGATGGCGCCGGCGTGGCCCATGCGGCGGCCCGGAGGCGCCGTGCGGCCAGCGATGAAGCCAACAACGGGCTTCGTCATGTGCTCCTTGATCCAGGCAGCCGCAGCCTCTTCGGCCGTGCCGCCGATCTCGCCGATCATGATGACGGCGTCGGTCTCCGGGTCGTCCTGGAAGAGCGAGAGGACATCGATGAAGTTGGTGCCGTTGACCGGGTCACCGCCGATGCCGACGCAGGAGGACTGCCCGATACCGAGCGCGCTGAGCTGGCCGACAGCCTCGTAGGTGAGCGTGCCGGAGCGGCTCACAACGCCGATGCGGCCGGGCTTGTGGATGTGGCCGGGCATGATGCCAATCTTGCACTGGCCGGGCGTGATGACGCCGGGGCAGTTCGGACCGACGAGGCGCGACTTGGTGCTCTTGAGGTACTCTTTGGCACGCACCATATCGAGGACGGGGATGCCCTCCGTGATGCAGCATATCAGACGCACACCGGCCTCGGCGGCCTCGATGATGGCGTCGGCTGCGAACGGCGGCGGAACGTAGATGACGCTGGCGTCTGCGCCGGTCTCTTCGACGGCCGCGCGGACCGTCTCAAAGATGGGGAGCTGGTTCTCCCAAATCTGACCGCCCTTGCCGGGGGTCACGCCGCCGACCATCTTGGTGCCGTAGGCGATTGCTTGGGTGGTGTGGAAGCTGCCCTGCGAGCCTGTAATGCCCTGACAGATGACCTTGGTATTGGCATCGACGAGAATGGCCATGTTGGTATCTCCGGAAGTCTGCGTGAAGGTAGATTAGGCGCGGTTGATGGCGGCGATGATCTTGCGGGCGCCGTCGGCCATATCGTCCGCGGGGATGACGCCGAGGCCGGACTCCGAAAGAATCTTCTTTCCGAGCTCGACGTTGGTGCCCTCGAGACGAACCACGACGGGAACCGTCAGGCCAATCTCCTTGCTGGCGGCGATGATGCCGTTCGCAATGACATCACACTTCATGATGCCGCCGAAGATGTTGACGAAGATGCCCTTCACGCGCGGGTCGCTGGTGATGAGGCGGAAGGCCGCGGTGACCTTCTCCTGCGTCGCGCCGCCACCCACATCGAGGAAGTTGGCCGGCTCAGCGCCGAACTGCTTGATGATATCCATCGTTGCCATGGCGAGGCCGGCGCCGTTGACCATGCAACCGATGTTGCCGTCGAGGTTGATGAAGGCGAGGTCATACTTACTGGCCTCGATCTCGGCGGGGTCCTCTTCGGAGAGATCGCGGAGCTCGACGACTTCCGGGTGCCGGTAGAGCGCGTTGGCCTCGAAGTTCACCTTGCCGTCGAGCGCGATGATCTCGCCGCCCTTGGTGAGGACAAGCGGGTTGATCTCAACGATGGCGCAGTCGAGGTCGATATACATCTTGTACAGCTTCTGGATGAAGTCGATGGCGCTGTTGACCGACTTGCCCTTGAGGCCGAGGCCGAGCGCGAGTGTGCGGGCCTGGAACGAGGTCATGCCAAGGAGCGGGGTGACGGCCTCGCGGAGAATCTTCTCCGGGCTGTGCTCGGCAACCTCTTCGATGTCCACGCCGCCTTCCGACGAGGCCATGAAGGTGACCTTCGAGGTGTCGCGGTCGAGGACGACGCCGAGGTAGAGCTCGCGGTCGATGTCGCAGCCCTCTTCGATGTAGAGCCGGCGAACGAGACGGCCTTCGGGGCCGGTCTGGGGCGTGAAGAGCGTGGCGCCAAGAATGGCGGTAGCGTGCTCACGGACCTGCTCAAGCGTACGGGCAAGCTTGACGCCGCCAGCCTTGCCTCGACCGCCGGCGTGAATCTGGGCCTTCACAACCCAGATGGTGCCGCCGAGCTGCTCAGCGGCTGCCACGGCCTCGTCGACCGTGAAGGCCGGGATGCCGCGCGGAGTCCGGATACCGAACTTCTGGAAGAGTTGCTTCGCCTGATACTCGTGAATGTTCATACGACGCTCCGCTACAGGCGCCTGATGGGCGCCGAAGGTTCCGATTCTGCCCCCATGAAGGGCGGCCTCTACTAGCCGAGCGGAGCGCGAACTTCAAGAACGATGCCGCAGTGCGGCATAGGCTCAGTAGAGGAATTCGTCGTCGCCGTCGCTCCGGGTCACCCAGAGGATGGTGTCGGCCTTCACGCTCGGGTCGAGGGCCGCGTAGGCGGCCTGCATCGCCGCAACGTGCTGGTCTGCATAGGCAATGACGTGGAGAATCTGCTTCACCCAGCGGTCACCCGCCGACACGTTGGCAGTGCTCTCCTGGATGTCGGTCAGCTTGCGGGTGAGGAGGGCCGAGGCAGTTGCTTCGGTGTATGCAGCGTCGCGGGGGAAGCCGACGGCGCGGGTCACGCTGACGCCCACCTTCAACCCGTCGATCTCCACGAGGATGTCTGTGATGGAGCCCGAAACATCGTAGACCACCTCGGTCTCGGTCTTCACGAGCGTGGCACCCTCGCAGCGGGTAAGGACTTCGAGCGAGAAGATCTCCGACTCCAGCGATGAGCCGCCGGCGTTGCCGTCTGCCACCATCTCCTGGCCGCCGCTGGTCAGTAGGCCGAGGTCGGCTGGGTTGTCCCAGGGGTCGGTGCTGAAGTCGATGGCGTTGACGATGACGGAGGGGTCCGGCGACAGGAGTTGTTCGTCGATGACGCCGCACGAGCCGGTGATGGTGCCGAAGCCGGGGAGCGGGAGAAGCGGAGCCCCGCTGCCATCGGGTTCCGCGTCTGCCGAACTGTCTGGTTCAACGCTGGTATCCTCGACGGTCGCGTCGCCGCTGCCGGAGCCGCTGTCTGTGGCCGTGTCGGCAGACTCGGCCGTATCTTCACTGGTGCCAGTGTCGGCCTCTGCGCTGTCCTCCTCAACGTCGCCAGGTGCGCCGCTTCCGTCCGCTTCGCCCTGCCCGTCTGCCGCGTCGGCTCCCGACCCCGCGATCTCCGTCTTCTCGGAACTGTCGCTCGAACAGGCAACGAGGAGCGCGAAGAGGAGGAGCGAGGGAAGTCGAAGCGGCCTCAAGGTCACTGCTTGTCTCCGAGGGGTGGCACGAGGATGGTCACCAGCTTGGTGCCGAGCGAGCCGCCATCGCTGGTGATGAGGTCAACGTAGGCCGAGAAGACCTGCGGGACGCCGATCTGCTCCACACAGTCGTTCTGCGCCTCAATCTGGAAGTTGACGGTTGCGCCGGGCGAGACGCCGCGGAAGCCGTCGAGCGCACCGTCGCCATCGAGGTCGGCCGGCGTCGGCACGCCGGAGCAGCCGCTGGCCGTGGCGGTGGTGGGGCGGACCGCTGAGAGGAAACAGGCGGTGTCGATGCCCGAGGCGGCAAACTCGACCTCGTCGCGCCGCGGCACGGCGCGGATGTCGAAGAGCGAGCCGCCCAGCAGCGCCTGGATGCCACCGATAACGCTCGAATCGATGGAGGCCGAGCCGCCGATTCCCGAGGAGAGCACCTTGAAGACGAGCGGACAGGTGCCGCCGGAGGGTGCCTCGCCCGCGCCCGCAGGTCCGGTGCAGCACTGGCTCGCGCTGCAACCCGCGGGCCGGTCGGCTCCGACGCCCCAAGCGCAGGTGCCGACGACGGCGTTGGTCTGGCGCGCCATGTTCACCTGGCTCGCCAGCGAGGGGTAGTCGGCAGGGGAGGTGGGAATGAACTGGCTGCCG
>CANMDT010000044.1 GCA_947496715.1 Myxococcales bacterium | reverse complement strand
GATGGTGCAGCTGCCGTTGTCGGCGCCGAGCGAGTGGGTGGCGCCCAGCACGCAGAGCGGGTCGGGCTCGTCGGTGACGCTCACGAGCGGTGTCGCCTGGAAGTTGCTGAACTGGCGATAGTCGCCCGAATCTCCTTCGGGGCGATAGGCGGCAAACTCAGAAATGTAGGGCTGATAGACGTAGGAGGCGATGGGTCCGGTGACGGGGTCTCCGAGCCGAACGGGGACGATGCGTCTGCCCCACTTGAAGCCCGCGCGCCGAGCGATGCCATCGACGACGGTGCTGTAGGTGGGGGTTCCGATAGACATCGCGGCGCAGGCGAGCGCGACGATGTCGGTGGAGAGGGAGTCGTTGACGGGGTTGAGGAAGATGTCGCGAGGGTAGAAGGCGAGTGTGACCGAGGAGGTCGGGTCGCCGTAGCTCAGGCCGCCAGAGAAGATGCCGTCGAAGTCGTCCACCGAGGTGAAGGGGCTGAAGGTGTTGGAGTTGATGAGATAGTAGCTGAACGCCTCGGGGTAGATGTTGGCGTTGCGCGGGTCGGAGGGGTCGGGCTCGCCGCCGTAGTCGGCGATGGAGCGGACGATGGGGGCTCCGGTGAGGACGACCTTCGCCTCGGTCCAGATGATGGTGTAGGCGTCCCAGACGCCGTTCGGCGGGTCCCAGGTGCCGTTGCCGCCAACGCCGTTCAGGTTGGCGTCGATGAAGCGCTCGCCGTTGGGCTCCTCGGGGTCGAAGGTGCCGTTGTCGTTGTTGTCAACGAAGGGCTCGGCGAGGTCGTAGAAGACTTCGCCGTCGTCGTAGCGTCCGTTGCCGTTGCTGTCGTTGAAGCCCTCTTCGCCGATGGTCCAGCCGATGACGGAGACCACCATGTCGCGCGGGTTGCGGACCTCGTCGAGGGGCAACGGCATGTAGTAGCGGGGCTCGGTGGGGAGCGGCTCCACATCGCGGGGGCGGGAGCCGTTGGGGAGGAAGGTGGTGGTGACCTTGCCCAGTTCGCCGGAGATGGAGGGCGACTCGATGATGCCCATCTCGCTGACGAAATAGACGGGCCACTCCGTGGTGACGGGGTTGGTGTAGCGGTCGCGGAGGCGGACCTCGCAGGTGAGCGGGCAGGTGCCGGAGACGGCGCCGTCGTCGCTCTCGAAGAGGGCGCCCACATTCTCGCCGCCGCTGGAGGTCTGGCAGGTCATGGTCATGCCGCGCTCACTGGGGCGGTAGCCGTTGATTTTGACGGCGCCCGAGGTGCAAGAGGAGGAGCTGGTGCCGAAGGCGTAGCTGGCCTCCGCCTCGACAAAGCCTGCAACGGAGCCGGTGCTGAGCTGGATGGTGGCGCAGCCCTGCGCGTCGGTCGGAGCGGAGCTGCCGGAGAGGGAGCTGTCGGTGGTGGAGACGTTGAGCCGGAAGTTGACGATCTCGCCCTCGGGGAGCGGGATGCCGTCGGCCTGGGTGAAACAGAAGGTGAGGTTTCCTGTCTCATTGAAACCCGACTGGTCGACGCCGAGTGCCTCGGGTGAGACCCCCTTGAAGGTGCAGTCGGGCTTGGCGAGGAAGGTGAGGTCGCGGGAGAGCTGGCAGGTGGCGGTCTCGGGGGTGGCGGGGTCGCCATCGTTGCGGAAGGTGACGGTGGCGGTGAAGCCGGAGACACCAGGGCTGTTGGGTGCCTGGACGCGGTATTCGAGCTGGCTCTGCTGTCCGACGACGGTGTTGAAGGTTGCGCCTGTGGCAGTGCCGGCAACGTCGACAAAGGTGCCGAGGGTGATGGCGCCGGTCACGCGGGCGGCGGCGGTGTCGTCGCCGTCGTTGCCGACGACGATAAGGGTGAGGGCGGTGATGTCGGCGCCGTTGGCCTGAATGGTCGGGTCCTGAAAGTTGGCAAAGCAGGAGCGTGCCGGCGCGTCGCCGATGAGAAGCGAGGTGCTCTTCGACTCGCCGTAGGCGCTCAGCACGAAGGCGGCATCGATGGTGATGGTGCGGCGGTCGCCGAGGGTCTCGGCGTCGGCGAGGGAGATGCTGAAGTCGACCTCGCCGTTGCCCTGAACGGTGTAGTTCTTGGTGTCGGTGATGCCGGCGCCGACGAGGTCGGCGTAGGGTCCCGAGTCGCTGTTGATGCTGATCTGAATCTGCGTGCCGTTGGGGATCGGGGTCGAGTCGTCGCCCTGGAGCCCGGTGAGGGTGAGCTGCACGGTCTCGTCGGCATCGATGGGGCCATCGGGCTGGCTGATGCGGAGCGTCCAGTTGCCTTCGGGGGGCGTCTGGAGCTCCTTCTGCTGCGCGACGCAGTATTCGGTGGACTCGCCGATGAAGGCGAAGACATTGATGGGAGCGACCGGTACCGTCTCATCCACCGAGAGGGTGAAAGCGGCGACGCCTACCGCGTCGGTGGAGACGTCGGCGAAACGGGCCTGACCGCTCACGGACACGCCTGGCGGGGTCGGCACGAAGACGCGGATCATGGTACCGACCTCGGTCGGCGAGCCCGACGCGTCGAGGACGGTGACTGTGCCTCGGACGGGGCTACCAAAGCCTGGCGTCAACGGCGCCGTCGAGATGCTCATGAAGCAGGAGTACTCTGCCTTAGGTTCAGTCGCGCAACCCGTGAGACCTGCACCGCCGAGGGCGCTGGAGAGAGCGAGCGCGAGTCCGAAGCCCGGCGCGGAGAGGCGACGAAGCAGAGGCTGAAGACGAAACTCAGTCCACATGGGAGGCTGCTCGCAAGAGGGGGTGCGGGAGTTGCATAACTCCGCGGCAAATCTACCTTTCGCCGCGCCCCCGATCAAGTTTTGGTCCAGACGAAGAGAGAGGTTTTTGGACGGGTGCGAGGAAGTTTGAAATCCACAGCCTGCATCGGGTAGCATGACCCTTCCGTGAAGGGCTGGGTCTCTCTGCCGCCCGTGGTTCCGAGGAAGACACATGCGCCATTCGTTTCGCCGCTCCCTGATTCTGGTCCTGGGCGCCCTGTTGCTGCCGGTCGCGGCCTCTGCACAGGTGCTGACCTTCGCCACCCGATTCACCGGTGAGGTTCCGGCGGCTGATGAAAAGCTCTTCCGCGAGGCGCTTGCCTCCGAGGCCGCGGCGCTCTGGAAGGGGAACGCCAAGAACGAGGCGGCGACCTCCGCCCTGCTGGGTTCAGGCGCGAACTGTGCCGAGGCCAGCTGTGCTGCTGCTGCCGGTGCCGCCATCCCCGCCTCCGCTGCCATCTTCGCCCGTGTGAACGACGAGGCCGAGATCTTCGACTTCACCGTCAGCGTCTTTTCGGCGGTTGACGGCAAGCTCATCGTCGCGGAGAAGGGCGAGTGTACCTTCTGCAGCTTGCAGGAGGCCTCCACGGCCTTCCGCGCCACTGCGAAGTCGGCGCTCGGCAAGGTGGGCACGCTGCCGACCGCGACCGTCGGAAAGATCGTTGCACCGGCACCTGTGGTCGCCGTCGTGACGCCGCCCCCCGCGCCAAAGCCTGCCGCACCCGTGGTTGCAGCTCCCGCGCCGAAGCCTGCCGCACCCGTCGTGGCAGCTCCCGCGCCGAAGCCTGCTCCGCCCGTCGTTGCAGCCCCCGCGCCTGCGCCTGCGCCCGCAGCGCTCGAAAGGCTCGATGCTTGGATGAAGGGCGACAAGAAGGTCACCATTGCTGCGACGCCTGCGGCTGCCTCGGTGCAGGTGAACGGCCAGATTGTCGGCACCGGTACGGCCGCCATTCAGGCGGCGCCGCAGAAGCTCGAGGTCACCGTCGTGGCGCCCGGCTACACTACCTACACCGAGCGGCTTGAGCTCCTCTCTGCCGCGCCCGGCCTCGACCTCCGCATCGCGCTGGCCTCCGAGTCTGGGGGCGGCGTCGATCTCGAGACCCGCCAGTTCCGCCGTTCGGCCGGTTGGGTCTCCACCAGCCTCGGAGTCATCGGCGCCATCGCGGGCTTTGCGCTCCTCTCCCGCGACGGCGAGCCCAACTGCGCCGGCGCCTCTTCGCAGTGCGCAGAGGTCTACGATCTGGGCGCGGCCGGCGGCATGCTCACCACCCTGGGGGGCATCGCGCTCGGAACCGGCGTGACGCTCCTCTTCACGACCCCGCCCGAGCCCTAGTTCACGGCCGTCGGCTGGTAGGCGGCGCCGAGCTTCCAGATGTGGAGCTGGGCGCCGAGCCGGACGAAGTAGAGGTCGTCCTGCGCGAAACGGGCCGCAACCTCTTGGTTGCCCGCGCCCTGCTCGAGCGTGCTGTCGAGCAGTGCGTAGGTGAGCGTAGGCTTGCCGCTGGCGAGCAACTTCGCCTGCACCGACTTGCGGGTCGGATCGTGAAGTAGCAGCCGGGCGGCCACCTCGGAGATTTCGGCGTTTTCGGAGTCGATGAATGCCTCAAGCCGCGGCCCCATCGCCTGCACGAGCACAAGGACCGTATCGGGTTCGGCCGCAACGAGGATGCTGCGGAGGAGCCGCTCCGGGTGGGCCGTCACAGCGAGCGCGTCGACGAGGCTGCGGGCCGAAACAGCGCTATCGAGCGTCTGCATCTGGCGGATCGCAGCCTGCACGAGCGTGACCTCGGGGTCATCGAGAAAGACAATCCAGTCGGAGAGGGGGGCGCCGGCAGCAATCATGGCGTCGAACGAGGCGCGGCGAACCTCGAGGCTCTCGTTCTTGCGGAAGAGGGGGCGCTGCGCTGCAACCTCCTCGCTGCTCAACCCTGCCGCTGCGCGGATCGTCCTGGCTGCCTCGGCCGGTCCGACCGCGAGCGTAAGCTTGCGGATGCGCTCTGCCACCGTCTCATCGCCCATCGCTGCGAGGGCGCGGAGGGCGTCTCCCTGTTCGGCCTCGGTGCCGAAGAGCGCGTAGGAGCGCAGCAGCGGCCAGATGCTGCCAGAGGGGGCGTAGACGGCGAGGCGGAGACCCTGCGTATGGCGAGCGGCCTCTTCGCTGCGGAGCAGGGCGATGAGAGAGAGCGAGGCTGCATCTGGGAAGCGCTCGCCGAGCAGCTGCATGGCTGCGTCTGCGAGCGTCGGGTCTGGGTCGGAGATCAGTTTGAGCAGCGTGCGCTCCTCCACCTTCACCCTGTACAGACGGGCCTGGCTGATGGCGGCGAGGCGAAGTTCGGTTGCGATGTCGCCCAGCGCACGGGCGATCGCCTCTTGGCGAAAGGGCTCCCGCGTGGAGGTCATGGCGATGACGAGCGTCTGCCTACGCAGCCCTTCTGGGGCCGCGACGAGGTGGGCAAGCGCCGATGCTTCGGCCTCCGTTCTGCCCATGCGGAGCAGCGCCTCGGTGGCTGCGGCCTGGGGGCCCGGGTCGGGGTCTTCGAGGCCAACGATGAGGCGGTCGGCGAGGGCAGGATCTCCGAGCTTCCCGACGAGCCGGAGCGTCTCTGCGCGGACGGCGGGCTCCTCGCTCGCGAGGCCGAGATCGATGGTGGAGAGCACCTCGGCGCGCCGCGCCGCGAGCTCTTTGTCGGCCTTGTTGCATCCCCCTGTCAGGAGCAGCGCAGCGAGGCCCAGACCTGCGGCAAGCCGCTGTCGCTTCGCTGCAACCACGGGGCCGCTCAGCCTTCCGTCTTCTCGATGAACCAGGCCGCGAAACGGGCCGCGTGGGTCGCGCCATCGGGCTCGAACCAGAGTTCGTGGTAGGCACCGGCGATCTCGTCGTAGGTGCAGTTCGGTGCGGCTGCCGCGAAGTCACGGGAGGCAGCGGCGCTCACCAGTTTGTCGTCGCCGGCCTGCACGAGCAGGGTGGGGAGCGTCAGGTTGCCGGCTGCAGCGTTGGCTCGCTCCATGGCGGCGGTCGCCTCGGTGAACCAGCGGGTATTGACCACATGATGGTTGAGCGGGTCGGTGCCATAGGCGGCGACCACGGCGGGGTCGTGGCTCACCCACTCTGCCTTGATCTCGGTGGGGAGCGAGAGCTTGGGGGCGATGCGGCTGAGGAGGCGGCCGGCGCCGGCCTTCCAAGCGGGCGGGATGATCGCGATCCGCAGCAACGGCGACGACAGGCCGAGCGCGGCGAAGCGGCCGGGGTGCCGGAGCGCGTAGTGGATCGAGATGAGGCCGCCGTGCGAGTGGCCGAAGAGCACAGTCTTGGAAGGCGCTGTGGTGAGCTCGGCGAGGATGCGCTCGAGGTCGTCGAGGTAGGTGTCGAAGGCCATCACATGGCCGCGTCTGCCGTCGCTGCGGCCGTGGCCGCGGACGTCGGGGACGACGACGCGGAAGCCTGCGGCGACGAAGGGGGCCAGGCGCGCCTCGTAGCGTCCGCCATGCTCTCCGTAGCCGTGGATGATGACGAGGGTCTTTGGCGCGTCGGCCGGTCCATACTCACGCACGAAGAGGCGGCTGCCGTCGGCGGCAGCCACATACCGGACATGGTCGGGGTGGCCGGCGGGGATCACTCGCCGCCTGCAGCGCCGGAGCAGTAGCGGAGCTCGTAGGCCGCGGAGGCCGTCGGGTGGCCGCTCTCGTCGAGGTCGATGCGGCTGGTAGTGCAGCTGCTGTCGGCGCCGCTGTCGAGCCAGAAGCCCAGCGTCTCGATGGGGTCGCTGCCAGCCTGCAGGCCACCTGCGACGGCGGTCAGCGGGTAGATGCTCTGGAGCGTCACGACCGGCGCGAACCGGAGGCAGGTGCTGTCCGGCGCCGGCGCGATGGCCTCGTTGAAGGCGCGGTCGAGCGTCTCGTCGAAGTTCGAGGCGCAGATGTTGGCAGAGAAACTGCGGCCTGCGACGGCCGCGGCATCCGCGACTGCGGTGAGCCGGTT
The DNA here is from genome assembly GCA_947496715.1 of Myxococcales bacterium. GTDB lineage: Bacteria > Myxococcota_A > Bradymonadia > REDH01 > REDH01 > CAIWGR01. The sequence goes on along the minus strand of CANMDT010000044.1, from coordinate 16,309 downwards.
GCCGGCGAAGGCGGTACCCGCACCGGTGCAGGCGGGCGTGGGCTCGGTGCCCGTGATGACCGTGGCGCCGTCTGCGGGGCCCGAGAGGGAGATGATGGAGACGGGGTTGCCGGCGAACCGCTTGGCCTGGCGGAAGGTGGCCACATAGTCGGCGGCGGGGATGAGCTGGTCGGCAGCCCAGACGCAGCTGTTGGGGTCGGCCGTCAGCACGCCCGAGGGGGCGGAGCAGTCGTCGTGGAGGCCGGCGAAGAGGATGACCAGCCGCGCATCGTCACGGACCAGGCCACTCGAGGCGTTTGCGGGTGCGACGAACGTGAGCCGCGCGGCCTCGAGCGGGCGGTTGAAGGGAGAGCCCTCTGTGCCAACCTGCGCAAGGCAGGCGGCCGTGGCGCCGGCGTCGGCGGTGGCAGAGGTGATGAGGGTCGGCAGTGTGTCGGGGCAACCTTCGACGCCCGTACGGCCTGCGTAGAGCGCGCCGCCATCGGTGGTGTCTCCGCTCGTCACGCCGAGCTGCCAGTCGAGCGAGGCATCGGCCTTCAGGCGATCAACGAGCCCTGCGAGCGAGGCGCCGAGCGCCGCCTGCGTGGCGCCCATGTCGGCCGTCTTCTCGACCACCACGAGGATGTCGACCTTGTTGGCCGCAGCGAACTCGACCCGCTCTGCCAGGTAGCGTTGGCCGGAGGCACAGGGCGGTGTGGGCTCCACGTAGTCCGGGTTCGGCTCGGTGCAGCCCCCCAGCGAGGTGGCAATCGGAAGCGCCAGCAGCAGGCTGGTGGGGAGGATTCGGCTGAAGTGACCCATCGTACGCTTCCTCTCAGAACGTCGCCGAGCAGGGAGCTCCGCGAGGGATCTCTGATACCACGAAGGCCGCGACACCTGCAACCAATCGGAAGATCAGCGGCAGAGCGCCTCAGCGGGCGCGATGGCTGTTCCCGGCGTCGGCGTGGTGACCACGAAGTCCGAGGCGTTGTCGCCCGACTCCAACAGGAGATCGCAGCGCGACAGCGAGCTGCCGTCGGCCGCGTCGGGAGCGGGACTCCCCTCGCCCAGCGGCGGCACGGCGAGATCCTTCCAGGCCAGCGCGTCGACCACGCTGCCGTCGCAGCCGATCAGCTGCACCGCCTCGGCATCGTTCTGGATGCAGCCGCTCGAGCAGGCGATGTCTTGGGTCGGGTTGAGGCTCCGGCCGCCGAGGACGAAGAGGCCGCTCTCCGGGAAGGTGCCGACGAGCGGCCGTTCGAGGACGGGCAGACCCGTCGAGCCGTTGTAGGCCAACACGGTGAAGAACTCCGCAGAGGCGCCGGGCGGCCCGGCGATCTCCACAAACTCGCGCGACCCTGAGCCGTCGGAGTCGGTGCCAGCAGGGTCGTAGAGCACCTCGGAGAGGCGCACATCGTCGAAGAGCGCAGGGTCGCAGGGGCCGACGCGGCAGGGGCTGCCGGCGGCAAAGTCGGTGCGCGCGGCAGGCAGGCCAGGCGTCGGCGTGGCGGCCTCGAAGTCGGCGAGGTTGTCGTTCGTGTCGGCCCGCTCCGCGCAGCGCGAGAAGGCTTCGCCGTCGCCGGGTGCTGCGATGGGTGAGCCCTCCGTCCGGAGGCCCTGAACGATGGTGTCGGCATAGATCAGCGAGTCGGCATAGGCGCCGCCGCAGGCGGTGAGAAGGTAGTAGGCGTTGGAGTTCGGGAGCGCCTCGGTGAGCGCGACCCGGGCGCCCGGCACCCCGGCGCCGGCGACGAGCATGAGACCGTTTTCGTCGAACACGCCGCGGAGTGAGACCACGAAGTTCTGCTCGCCGTCGCTGGCGCGAAAGACGGTGATGAGGATGCCGAGGGCCGAGCTGCTGGGCGGCCCGGAGATCTCGATGAACTCGCGGTCGCCGTCGGTGCCGTCGGGGTTGGGGAAGATCTCATTGATTGCCAGGCCGGCGGCGGTGCAGGGCGGAACGCCCGTGTCGGCGGTGGTGTCACCGCCCGTTGCTGTGTCTGTGCTCGCCGTATCGGAGGCCCCCGTGTCGGCCGGCCCGCCGCCGCTGTCGGAGAGGCCTGTGTCGCCGCCGCCTGTCGCGTCTTGGCCAACAGTGTCGGCACCGCCCTGCGGGATGCAGGTGCCGCTCCGCGTCCGCTCGGTCCCTTCCGGGCAGTCGATGGGTGGCAGAGCGCTCTCAGCGCCGCAGGCGGCGAGGCAGAGCGTGGCGAGGATGATGCGGAGCTGTTTCATGCGTCCTGTCTTGGTCGGAGGTCGGTTGGCCATCGCCGGCGTTGCAGCCGTACGGAGCCTGTCACCATTATCGTCAGGCGGGGGCCACTGTTGCGGCGTCGCCGAAAATACCTCGCGCGCTACTGCCCGCTGCCCGCGCCGGAGCCGGCTGCGGAGCCCTCATTGACCTCGTTGCAGGCAACGGGCGGCATGGCTGCAATCCACGACTCGATGAGCGCCAAGCCCTGCTGGTCTGCGATGAGGTTGGGAATCTCCGGCATCTTGATCTCGGGATCCACTGACGACATCCGGAAGGGCATGATGCTCCGCTCGGGGAAGCCGGGCAGGATGTCATAGTGGAGCGAGCCTGTCCCTGCGCCCGCAGCGACGGGCCCCTTGCAGATGCCGAGGCGGTAGTCGTCGGTGACCGAGGCCAGGAGCCAGAGCCCGGTCACGCCGGCGTCGCCGCCCGTGCGGTGGCAGTGGCTGCAGTTACCGTGGAGGTAGGCGCGTGCCTGGCCGTCAAGCGACCCCGAGACAAAGGGCTTGTCGTAGGCGGGGAGCAGCGCTGCATCGCCGAGGTCGCCTGCGATCATGCCGGCGCTCTGCCAGAGCTCGAGCTGGTTGCGGCCCGGCTCCTCGAGGCTCTCCCGGTTGAGCTGCGCCGTGGTCAGGCCGAGCATGTGGAGCTTGTCGCTCCGGCTGTGGCAGTTGGCGCACTGGTTCTTGTTCGGGACCACATACTCCTGATTTGCCGAGCTGCCGTCGGCACCGATGACCTGCATGTTGATGCGGGTTCCGGCAACAAACCGAACCGCCTCCGTCTGCTCGTCGTTCCAGAGGTAGGTCTCGGCAACGATGCCGCGCGCGGTGACGAAGAGGAGCCGCGTCTCGTTGATCCGGTAGGGGCCTTCGTCGGGCGTCGTCCGGTCGAGGTCGAAGTAGAAGGTCTTGATGACGATGGAGCCGACCGGCAGCTGCCAGTCTTCGTCGCCGTCGGTGACCGGCGTGAGCTGGCCGCCCTCGGGCATCGCGATGTAGCGGCCCTTGTAGGCGTTGTCGGACCAGAGCGGCGCGTTGACGGAGTAGCCGATGACGCCGTTGTTCGGGCGCATGTCGCGGAGGGGGCCGACGAAGAAGGCATACTCCGACAGCTTGCGGAGCGGCGTGGGCGAGTCGAGCCGCGGCCGGTCGGGCTGGGGCGGTAGCTCGCTCGTGTCGGCGCCGCTGCCGGAGCCGCTGGTGTCGCCGGCATCGGCTGTGGCCGTGTCGCCGTTCGCGTCGGCGCTGCCCTCATCTGTTGCGGTATCGGCCGCTAACGCAGCACCGCTGCCTGCAGCACTGGGTTCGTCAGACGAGCTGCCGGAACAGGCTGCACCGGTGAAGGCGAGCGTGAGGAGGAGTGCGCGGAGCGGTAGTTGCATTGTGGTGACGTCGGACGGCTAGGGACGAACCGGGAGCGGCTCGTAGGTGCAGTCGTGCGGCGTAAGTGCGGTGGTCGGGTTTGCAAAGGAGCCGCAGAAGTCCACGTTCAGGAAGGTGGCGCTGCCATTGTTGCGGATGCAGTGAGGCCGCGCCGGGTCGACGGCAGGGTCGGAGCAGCCATCCCAGAGGATGTCGGGGATCGGGCTGGGCAGGTTGGGGAGCACAGCAGGAAGCGCACCCCTGGGCGCGGTCCCGTTGCCCGAGAAGATGTTGTCGTGGATGTTGTTGCCGGAGGCATACTTGTTGAAGTTCGGGTCGTTCTGCGCGCCGAAGATGCCGGGCTGATAGGTGAAGAGCAGCAGGCCAACGGTGTCGTTGCCCGTGACCGTGTTGTTGTGGAACTCGTTGTCGTCGTTGGCCAGCACGAGGATGCCTGTGCCAGGCGGAACGACCGCGACGACCGTGCCTTCGACGCCGAAGTTGGTCCGGTTGTTGTTCTCCACGAGGTTGTCGTGGACGTTGGCGCCGGCGCCATAGCGGGTCAGGCCCGGCAGGTTGAAGATGAGGATGCCGCCCGTGTTGTCGTAGGTATGGTTGTTCCGAACCTCGGCGTTGTCGCAGTTCTCGATCTCGATACCCGCGACGTTGCCCCATGCTGTGGAGCGCTCCACGAGGATGTTCTGCGACTGGCCCACATAGATGCCTGCATCACGTGCGCCGATGACCTCCGTCTCCTCGATCAGTACGCCGTTGCAGCCCACCGGGTAGAGGCCGTAGGCGCCGTTGCGCACCGAGCCGTCCTCCGGCCAGAGCACCCGCACGCGGCGGAAGATGATGTTGTCGGTCGCGTCGGCGCGCACCGCGTCGCCGGGGGTGTCCAAGACCTGGAAGTCCTCGAGCGTCACATTGTCGCCCGTGATCTTGAGGCCGTTGCTGCCCACCGTCTGGGTCACGAAGCTGAAGATGGTGTGGTCCATGCCCGAGCCGCGAAGCGTCACGCCGCTCACCGCGAGCGAGAGCTCGGTGCTGACCTCGTAGGTGCCCGGCGCAAAGCAGAGCGTGCTGTTCTCGGCGATCTCGATCAGAGCCGTCTGAAGCGAGATGGTGTCGTCTCCGTCGACAGGGAAAACGGTCACATCGCAGCCCTCAGGGAGCGGCACCTCGACTGTCCCGGAACCCTCGCCGGAACCTTCGCCGGAACCTTCACCTGAACCCTCGCCGGAGCCGGCAGCCGACCCTTCGCCCGACCCTGAACCAGAGCCGTCAACAGCGGTGTCGGTGGTGTCGGCGGTCTTCTCGGACGTATCGTCTGAGCAGGCGGTGATGGAGCCTGCGAAGAGCAGAAGCGATGCAAGGGAGAGGTTGCGAAGGGTCATCTGGCGCTCCTGGGCGAGGCATGGGAAGAGCAGATGATACTACGGGCGCTGGTAGGAATCCATCGAACGGTAACGACGCAGCAGGTCATGCTGCCGCGAGGTGGTCGGGAGGCGCTCGCCGCGGACCATGAGGTGCTGCACGGTGGTGGAGGTCTCGAAGGGGTCGCCCGACCAGACCACCAGGTTGGCAACGCGGCCCACCGTCACATCGCCGTAGTCATTATCGAGCCCTGCGAGCATGGCAGGGTGGAGCGTGACAGAGGCGAGCGCCCGCTGCCAGGGCATGCCCGCGCGCACCGCGTTGCCCGCAACGTAACGGAGGTTCCGCGCGTTGTGGGTCTCGGCTGTGGTGAGGATGACCTTCACGCCGGCCTTGTCGAGGAGCGCTGCGTTGTCTTCGCGGCTGCCGAGCTCGTCGAAGCTGCCGGGCAGATTGGAGAAGCTCGAGACGATGACGAAGGAGCCGGCCGCCGATAGCGCAGGCGCCACCTTCCAGGCCTCCTCCGCACCCGTGAAGGCGAAGGTGAGCCGCTTCTCGGCGGCGAGCCGGAGCAGCGCCTCGATGTCGCTCTGGCGGTGCACATCGACGACCCAGGTGCCACCGGTCACGGCGAAGGGGATCATGGCGTCGAGGTCGGTGCGTGAGAGGGTGAGCTCCCGCATCCGGTTCTGCAGGTAGTCCGTCCGGTTGCCGGCGTAGCTGCGCACGTCGTCGAGCAGCTCGCGGTAGCGGAGCATCGCGTCGCCGCGCGAACCTCCGACGGTGTGGCCGGCGCCGCTGCCATAGGAGGCGCGGAGCAGCCCCTTCTGCGCGGGGAGCAGTTCGGCAGAGCTGCCGCGGCCCAGGTCGAACCACTCCGCGACGCCCGAGATGAGGCCTCCGGAATGGCCCGAGACGACCGAGGTCAGGCCGCCGCTGCGGCAGACCGCGATGACCGCGGAGTCCGGATTGTAGTCGAAGTCGGCGCGCAGGCCGGCGCGAACCGGGTCGCCACCGCCCTCGGTGTCGTTGGCGTCATTCTCCTGATCGATGTCGATGAGCCCCACCTGGGTGCCCACATCGGTGAGGCCGGCCGTGAGCCAGCTCCCCTTCGCGTCGATCGTCTCACCGGCATCCGGCGCTGCAGCCGCTGCGTCGAAGATGCCGCTGATGCGGCCGCCCGTGATGCAGACCGTTGCCGCGCGCGGCGCCTCGGTCGCGGAGTAGATGGTTGCGCCGGTCACACAGCGGTCGTGCGTGGCGGCAGAGGCGGACGATGCCGCAAAGAGAATCGTCGCGAAGGCGACGGCAAAGATGCGGCTCATCGGCCACCTCGCACATGGTTGTTGGTGCCGGCCTCGAAGTCGCTCCAGGGGTCGGGCGGCGCCTCCGGATCGAGCTCTGCGATACCGTCCACGAAGACCCAGACCGCGCTCGCGTAGCTGCTCAGCGGCTGCCTGTCCCAGACGACAATGTCGGCCATCTTGCCCACCTCCAACGTGCCCGCGAGCTGGTCGATACCAAGCGCCCAGGCGGCGTTGGCGGTCACCCAGCGGATCGCGTCGTTCTCGTCCAACTTGATGCCCGCGCTACGTGCCGCCGCGAGCGCCTTGCCGGCCTCCTGGCCGAGCCGCTGGTTGGTGATGGGCGAGTCGGACTTGAGCACTGCGCGGGCGCCTGCCTCGGTGAGCAACCCGGGCCCCTCGTTGATGGTGTCGTAGGCCTCAATTTTGAAGCCCCACCAGTCGGGCCAGGTCGAGACGGAGATTTCCTTGGCCGCCAACACATCGCGGATCTTGTAGGCCTCCACCGCGTGGTGGAAGCTCCGAATCGCAAAGCCCATCTCGTCGGCGACCTGAATCTGGTTGAGCATGTCGTCCGCCTGGTAGCAGTGGATCTGCGGCAGGATGTGGCCACGCAGCACCTCGGCCAGCGTCTCCTTGCCCAGATCGCGCGACGGCGCATCCGGCGGCTCGCCGGAGCGATCCTCCTTGCCGCACCAGCCATCGAGCTTCGCGTTGTAGTCGTCCCACTCTTTGCGGTACTCCGCCGCATCGATCCACATCTGCCGAATCGTGGCGATGTTACCCATGCGGGTGGAGGGCATGCGGCCCTGCTCGCCGTAGACCCGCTTGGGGTTCTCGCCGCAGGCCATCTTGAGCGTCTCCGGCGACCCCGGGAAGCGGAGCTGCTCGGCCACCCGTGCACCCCGCTTGTTCTTGATCACATAGCCGCGGCCACCCACCAGGTTGGCCGAACCAGGCAGGATCTGCATCGCGGTCACGCCGCCGCGCAGCGCCCGCTCGAAGCCCGGATCCTGGACCCAGACCGAGTCTTGCGACGAGACCTCCGGCGTGGTCGGCCCGGTCGCCTCGTTGCCATCGTCGTGGCCGCTGGTGTTGGGAGAAGGATAGACGCCGAGGTGGCTGTGGGTGTCGATGATGCCCGCGGTCACCCACTTGCCGGTTGCATCGATGACCCGCGTGCTCTCGTCGGTCGTCAGCTTGGGCGCTCCGCCGCTTCCGATGGCGGTGATGCGACCCTTGGAGAAGCGAATCCAGCTGTCGGTGAGGGCCGGCCCTGTACCGGTCCAGACGGTGGCGTGGGTCAGCACAACATCGGCCGGCTGAGGCCGCAGCAGCGGTGCCGCGGCGGGCTGCCCCGTGATGCGGTTGCTGCAGATCGCGGGCGGAGCGCCGGACTGCTTCGCGCCGCTCTCGGCGGCACCGCCGCAGCCAGTCAGGAGGAGCAGCAGCATGGCTGCCGGGCGGAGACTTCTCATTGGACGACCTCGTAATCTGCGATGGCCGCTTCGATGGCCTTCTGCTGTTTCTCGAACAGGTCGCGCTTGCCGCCGGCCTCGATGACATGGACGAACTTCTTCGTGCGGAAGAGGGTCACCCAATAGACATGGGGCACACCGTTGTCGTCGCGTCCGAAGCGGAGCTGCTTGCCCTTCTCGCCGCTCTTTGCCGTGACATCTGCCTCTTCGATCATCGCGTATCCCGACTGGGTTCGCAGGCGGAGGCGGATGGCCTCGGTCCAGAAGTCGAGCGTGCCGGAGGGGTTCTTCCCCTCCTCCTTGGATTGCTCGATGACCTTCACCGCGAGGATGACCCCATCAGGCGTGGTCGAGCGCCACTGGTAGTTGCTGTATTCGGCCTCGTTCAGCACCACCATGCTGTCGGGCGCCGTCATCTTGAAGGTGGTGCAGCCGGTCAGCGCGGAGGCGCAGAGCAGCGCGAGGAGGAGTGCGTTGCGCATGGGGTTCCTTAGAGCTGCATCAGGAATTCGAGGCCCAGCTGGTTGAGCCAGGGGAAGGGCAGACGGTAGTCGCTCTTCGGCACCTGGGTGACCGCGATGGGGCTGAACTGGATGGAGATGGTCGAGTAGGCGAGCCGGTCCTGCAGGCTGCGGAGCTGGCCGTTGATGCGCTCAATCTCCAGCGTGATCCGCTCGAGCTGCTGCTCGACCGCGAGGGCATCTTCAATCTCCTTTGCGCCGGCCAGCATGACCAGCAGCCGCTCGCGCATGTCGAGGTTGTTCTTGAGCCGGATCTGCAGGTCGCGGTACTCCTCACCCACATCCTGCGCGGCCCAGTCGAGGCGGAGCACATCGCCCAGCTTCTTGAGGGCGTCGAGCGCCTCGCGGAACTTCTCAGCGGGAACCCGGAAGACCATCTGCTGCGCGTTGCGCTGCGACGAGTAGCCGCCAAAGGCCTCGATGGTCACCAGCGCCCGGTCCTGTGTCGCCGTCACATCGAAGACCGCCAGCACCACCTGGCCGGTGTAGATGAGAAGCGGCGAGCTCCGCGGCTTCTCGGAGGTCGCGCCCCCCTTCTCCCCACCTGGGTTGCTCGCTGGTCCAGCGACGAACGTCGGCCCCGCGTCGGCCACAAAGCTCTGCTCCACCGCCTGTGGCATGCTCCCTGCCGCCATCGGAGCCGGTGCCATCGCGGCACGGGCCTGCGGTGCGCGCGGGGCACGGGGGGCATCTGACGAAAACCAGCCGCTGTCCGAAGTTGCAACCGTCACGCTCTCGAGCTGATACCCATCGGAGGAGGGCGCAGCCTCGTCGTACCCGCCCGCAGGCTGGTAGTAGCGGCTCGTTGAGCAGGCCGTTGCAAGCAGGCCGAAGAGGCAGAGCAGTAGCACCCTTTCGGCAGCCGTTCGGGCTCCGCGGAGGGGGTTCAACGCCAGTTTCATGGGGCATCCGAGAGGAGAGGGCAGCGGCCCGAAGGCCCGAACTCCGTTTTGCCACAACCGCCATGGTGTGCAAGAAAGCCCCGCTCACACGCTGCTGCAGGCCCGCCATGCTCCGCTCCCTCTCGCCCTTCGATGGCTCGCTCGTCGCCGAGCATCCGATCTTCACCGAGGCCGAACTCGAAGCGGCTGTCGCGTTGGCCCACGACCATTCGCGGCTCGTTCGCCGCTACGGCTCCGGCGACCTCGCCAGCCACCGCCGCGCGCTTGAACGGCTCAGCGACGAGCTTGCCTCCGACATCCCCGAACTCGCCACGTTCGCCGCCCGCGAGATGGGCCGCCCCTACGCCCAGGCCGTCGAAGAGGTGAAGAAGTGTGTGCAGGCCTGCCGCCTCATCGCCTCCCGTCTGGAGGGCTGGCTTGCCCCCGAACGGGTTGTTTCTTCCGGCCCCTACGCCAGCATCGCCTCGGCCACCGTCACGCCGCGACCGCTCGGCCTCATCCTCTCTATCCTGCCCTGGAACTTCCCCTACTGGCAGCCCATCCGTGCCATGCTCGGCGCACTCGCGGCCGGCAACTGCGTCCTGCTCAAGCACGATGAGCATCTGCCTGGCTGCGCCCGCCTGCTCGCCGAACGCATCGCCCGCGCCGGTCTCGACCACCTCGTCACCTGGCTCCCCATCGACCGCCTGCAGACCGAGCGGCTCATCAGCGACCCCCGCATCGCCGCGGTCACCTTCACCGGCTCCACCCGCACCGGCCGCATCGTGGCCGCTGCCGCCGGCGCTTCGCTCAAGCCTTCGCTCCTCGAGCTCGGCGGCTCCGACCCCTTCCTCGTCTTGGAGGGCTCCGACCTCGCCGCCGCTGCCAAGGCCGCCGTACGCTCCCGGCTCATCAACAACGGCCAGTCCTGCGTCGCGGCCAAGCGCTTCATCGTGCTCGACAACCTCCACGACCCCTTCGTCGAACTGCTCTGCGAAGAGCTCGCGACGGTGCGCGTCGGAGACCCGCTCAATCCTTCAACCGAGCTCGGGCCGCTCGCCCGTCCCGACCTCGCCGATACGCTCCGAGACCAGGTTGCACGCACCATCACAGCGGGCGCAAAGGTCGCCTTCGAACTCCCCGTCCCCGACGGCCCCTGCTGGGCGCCAGCCACCGTCCTCACCGAGACCCGCCAGGGCCACCCCGTCTTCCTCGAAGAGACCTTCGGCCCGCTTTTTGCCGTCGCCCGCGCCACCGAAACCCGTCACGCGCTCTGGCTCGCGAACGCCTCCCCCTTCGCGCTCGGCGCCGCGGTCTGGGGCCAGTTCGAACCGTCTGCGCTAAGCGACCTACTCGCCGAACTCCGCGTCGGCACCGTTGCGCTCAACGACATCGTCCGGAGCTCCCCCGAGCTCCCCTTTGGCGGTCGCGGCGACTCGGGCTGGGGCAGCGAACTCGGCAGAGAGGGCGTCCGCGCGCTCACCTTCCCACAGGTGGTCACCGGCCGCGCCGACTAGGACTCAGCGGCCGGGGTGCCACTTGATGTTGCAGCCGAGGCTGGGCCACTGGTCGGCAGGGGCGGCCTCACCGGCGAGCAGGCTGTCGATCGCGCCGGAAAGGTCGGAGCCCGTGACAGCCAGCGGGCTGCCCGGCCGCGCATCGTCGAACTGGCCGCGGTAGAAGAGGCCCTCTGCGCCAAAGAGGAAGAGGTCGGGCGTGCAGGCGGCCCCGAAGGCGTGGGCTACCTCCTGCTTCTGGTCGAAGAGGAAGGGGAAGCGCCAGCCCTCCGCGGAGGCCAGCGCAGCCATCGCCTCCGGGCCATCCTCCGGGTGGGTCGCGACGCTGTTGCTATTGATGGCGACCACGGCAATGCCCGCGTCGATCGCTCGGTGCGCGATGACGAGCAGCCGCTCGCGGATATGGACCACGTAGGGGCAGTGGTTGCAGAGGAACATCACGAGCGCCGGACTGCCCGGCTCCGGAAGCGAACGCAGCCGAGCCGTCAGCGGCTCCACCAGCTCAAAGCGGGGGATCGGGCGGCCCAGCGGCAGCATGCGGGAGGCAGTTCGAGCCATCGGGAGACCTCACAAAGGTGCGAGCCGACCTGCTAGTCGCGCCGCCACCCGCCGTCGAGGGTGGCGGCGCGCGCAAACTGTGCTAACCCCTCGCCAAACCTCGGAGCTGCGTTCGCGCGTGTCACACCTCACCGACACTCAATCTGTCTACCTCGGCAGCGACCCACGCCGGGTTGATTGGCTCGTAGAGCTGCCTGTTGTCTCGGGCTGCCACTGCCGCCTCTTCCTTCGTGACGGCGATATCTGGATCGAAGACCTCGGCAGCACCAACGGAACCTTTGTCCATGGCCGCCGCCTCGACCCCAACACGCCCGTCGAGGTCGCCGTCGGGGAACTCGTTTTTCTGGGCAGCCGTGAGAGTCTCCGCATCGAGCGGCAGCTCCTCCGCAAGCTCGACGAACCCGCCTCCTGGACCGCCCCCCAGCTCCTCTCCACCACCCGAGTGGACGACCCCGACCTCGCCCTCGCGCGGACGCTCACCTCGAGCAAACCTGCCAGCTCGGCCCGCTCCGCTCGCGCGACCCAGATGCTTCACTTGGCAGACGCGACGGTTCACCTCGCCGAGGCGCTGCCCGAGCCGACGGTAGCGCGCCGCGTGACCGCAGCGGTCAAGGCTGTTCCGACGGGCGCAAGCGGCGGCTCCTTCCTCTCAGGTGACCTTGTCGCAGGCCGCGTCATCCGCGTCGGCCGCGATGCCGAAAACGACATCGTCCTCGATGCCGCGATGGTCTCGGCCTTCCACTGCACCATCACGCTCGTCAGCCGCGAGCAGGTCACTGTTCAGGACCTCGGCAGCACCAACGGCACCTTCCTCAACGATCGCACGAGCCGCATCTCCGAGGCCGCTGCATCGCCCGGCGATGTGCTCTACCTCGGCAGCTACCGTCTCCCGCTGGCCCGCGTCGTCAAGCTGCTCTCGGGCGGCGGACGACGGGCCAACGAACTGCCGCTGCCGGCCCGCTCGCCCTTCACGATTGGTCGTGAGGCGAGCGCCGTCGACCTCGTCCTCGACAAGCCCCAGATCTCCCGCCGCCACCTCGAGGTCCGCCGCGTCGGCGACGCCTTCGAGGTCACCGACCTCGGCAGCGCCAACGGCACCTTCCTCAACGGCACCCGCATCGTCGGTGCGGTCCGCGTCACCGCCGCCGATCGTCTCTCCGTTGGAAGCCTTCAGTTCCGCCTCGACCCCGCCGCCGGCGTGCTCCGCAAAGAGTATCTCGGCGACATCATCCTGCAGGCCGAAGGGGTCTCGGTGGATGTGCCCGACGCCAAGTCTCCGGGCGGCCGCAAGCGCATCCTCGACAACGTCTCCTTTACCGTCTTCCCCACCGAGTTCGTCGGCCTGATGGGCCCCTCCGGCGCGGGAAAGACAACGCTGATGATGGCCCTCAACGGCTACGCAGTCCCCAGCGAAGGACAGAGCTTCCTCAACGGAACCGACCTCTACGAGAACTACGACGCCTTCCGCGGCAACATCGGATATGTCCCGCAGGACGACATCATCTTTCCGCAGCTCACCGTCTACGAGTCGCTCTACTATACCGCGCGCCTCCGCCTGCCGGCCGACACCAGCCACGAAGAGATCGACGCCAAGATCGAGCGCATCCTCGCCAAGCTCGAGATCCAGCAGACCCGCGATGTGCAGATCGGCGACGCCATCCGAAAGGGCATCTCCGGCGGACAGCGCAAGCGGGTCAACCTCGCCCAGGAGCTCATCACCGAGCCGGCCCTCCTCTTCCTCGACGAGCCCACCAGCGGCCTCGCCTCCGAAGACACCATCAATGTCATGCGGCTGCTCCGCGGTCTCGCCAACGAGGGCAAGACCATCCTGCTCACCATCCACCAGCCCTCGCTCGAGGCCTACCGGCTGATGGACAGCGTCATCTACCTCGTCCAGGGCGGCATGGCCTACTACGGCCCAACCTACCCCGACTCCATCGCCTACTTCCACCCCGAAGTGACCGATCCCGAGGAGCTCGAGCAGCTTCTCAACGACCCGGCCGCCGCCCTCCGCCCGCTCGCCCATGAGCAGCGAGATGCGCTCTCCGCGCCCACCGCCGAAGAGCGCCAGCAGCGGGTCCGTGAACTCATCGACGGCCGCGCCGCCACCTACGCCGCCTCCACCTACCATCAGGAGCTCGTCGTCGAGCGGCGGGTCGGACAGCGCTCCGTCGAGCTCCGCGCCGGCAGCAAACAGAAGACCAACCGCCGCGGCCTCTGGCGACAGTGGCGCATCCTCAGCGAGCGCGCCGCCCGCATCAAATGGAAGGATCGGACCAACACTGCCATCCTCACCATGCAGGCGCCCATCATCGCCGCCGTCCTCGCCTTTGTCTTCTCGCGCGGCGGGAGCGCCTACTTCGACCAGCTGGCCCGAGGCCCTGCAGCCCTCTTCCTCCTGGTCGCCTCCGCCGTCTGGTTCGGCTGCTCTAACTCCGCACGCGAGATCGTCGGCGAGCAGGCCATCTACCGCCGCGAGCGGATGGTCAACCTCATCATCCCAAGCTACGTCCTCTCCAAGTTCGCCGTGCTCGGCGCTGTCTGCGCCCTGCAGTGCGCCGTGCTCCTTGGCATCACCTACGCGCCGCTCCACCTCTCCGGCGACCCGCTGGTCATGTATGGCCTGCTCCTGCTCACCTCGCTGGCCGGCCTCGGGATGGGGCTCACCCTCTCGGCACTCGCCAACAGCTCCGAGGCAGCCATCGCGCTCGTCCCGCTGCTCCTCATCCCGCAGATCATCCTGGGCGGCGTCATCATGCCCATCCAGGACCTGTCGCCGGCCATGCGGACGCTCGCCTCCACCATGGCGGCCCGCTGGGGTTTTGAGGCCATGCTCCACGCCGAGTATGGCGACGACGACCTCTCCGCGATGCAGAAGGAGTGCGGCATCCCCGACTGCGTCTGGGGCGTCAACCCGGCGACGAGCAAGTTCATCTACTACCCCGGCGACCCGACCAAGCGCGAGGCCGCCGCCTCCATGGCCGGCATCGCTGCCGTTGGCGAAGGGCTCATCCCCGCTGTCGAACCGACCGTTTCAAGCGCCGTCTGTCAGGCCTTCTGTGTCGCCATCCAGAACGGCCACGATGTCACGCCCATCGACCGCTCCTTCGGCGCAAGCGCTGCCGACCCGCTGCGCGCGCAGGCCTACACAGAGATCGCCGTCGTCGGCCAGGCGCTCGGCCAGTATGAGGCGCCGGGCCCGAGCCGCCGAACCAGCCTCGCAACAAGCGCCGGCGTGTTGCTGGGCGGCAACCTCTTCCTCCTCATCCTCGTCATCGCCATCCTCCGGGCCCGAGACGTCGAGGTCGAGTAGCCGCTAGGGCTGTCCGGAACCCGCCGCGGCCGGCGGATTGGCTGGGGCATCAGCGGTCGGCGCAGGGAGCGAACAGGCTGGAAACTCCTCGCGGATCCGTGCCGCAAAGGCGGTCAGCTCCTGCTGACGAGGCTCCAGCAGCGCCTGCTCGTATTCGAGCAACAGCGAACTGCCGAACGCCTCCTTCAACCGATCGAGCGACCGCACCACCTGCGTCGCCGTCATCGTCGCGTCGGTGCAGGGGTCGGAGCCGTCGCGAAGCGCCACGCGGCCTCGCCCGTAAAACTGCATCGCCTTGAGCAGTTCGGCGTCGAGCTCGGCGAGCTGGCTGTCGAACCGAATCCCCGCAGCCTGCTTCCGCAGCAGCGGAGGGCAGAGGTCGGAGAGAGCGGTGAGGGCGATCATCACGCTGTCGAGCTCGGCGGCCTTCGGGAGCGCCATCTCCGCCTTCCAACGCTCCACCGCACCGCGGCAGCGCTTGAGGTCTACCTCAACCTCCGCAGGCGGCTCCGCGCCAGAGGGCGCGGCGGTGGGAGCCTTGGCTGTCGGGACAGACGCCTCGAGGGTGGCGGGCTTGGGCTCCTCTGACCGCCGCCCAGCCCAGACAACGCCGAGTAGAGCGAGCGCCCCCGCCGCGATGACCGCCCAGACCGCCCGCTGCACCTTCGGCGAGGCCGGCTCTGCAACGGGTAAGGTCGTCACGCGACCCATCGGCGGAGCGGCCGGTGCCAGTCGACGGCTCCCACGCGGCCCCACCGTGGCTTCGCTCCGCTGACGCATCTCCACGGTCTCGCCGCCTGGCGAAACAGGCGCTTCCGGCGCCTGCGTGTTGGCGGCCTCGTTCCCCCCGTGGGTCATCTCCTGCGGCCGCAACCGAGAGGCCGTCGCTGGCCCCACCTGCGGCGCCGCCGCGATGCCCCGTCGGAGCCCGGGCGTCCGTCCGCTGTCGAGCGTGAGAAGCAGAAGCTCGCGCATCTCCGCGCAGCTCTTGAACCGCTGATCGGGGTCTTTCGCCATCGCCTTCATGACAACCGTCGCCACCTCCTCCGACAGCTCCGGCCGGACGGTCCGGGGGTCAGGAATCGCCTCGTGAAGGTGGGCCATCATGAGCGCAAAATCGGTGTCGAGCGGAAAGGGCGGTTGGAGCGTGAGCATCTCGAAGAGCGTGCAGCCCAGCGAGTAGATGTCGGCCCGACCATCCACCGTTTTGGCGCTCGCGAGCTGCTCGGGCGAGATGTAGTAGAGGGTACCCATCGTGGTGCCCGTCGCCGTCCGGCCCTGGCTGCTGAGCAGTTTCGCGATGCCGAAATCGGTCACCCGCGGCTGCATGCCGCCTCCAACCCGCGCCATCATGATGTTCGCTGGCTTGAGGTCGCGGTGCACCACGCCTTCGGCGTGCGCGAGCGCCATCGCGTCGAGCACAGCGCAGATGATCTGACAGGCCTCCGCCTCCGAAAGCAGCCGATCGAGCCGACGCAGGTAGTGGTCGAGGCTCGGACCGTCCACATACTCCATCACGATCGCCGTGACGCCGCCCTCGTTGATGGTGTCGGTCACCCGGACAATGTTGGGGTGGACCAGATTGGCCTGAATGATCCCCTCTTCGAGGAAGCGGCCACGTGTGTCGGGGTTGCGCGCCAACTTGGAGAAGAGGGTCTTGATGGCCACGAGATGGCCTAAGCTGGTGTGCTCCGCCTGATAGACGATCCCAGCGCCGCCCTCTCCGAGCGTCTTTCCGATGCGGTAGGTCCCCTTGAGGATCT
>CANMDT010000043.1 GCA_947496715.1 Myxococcales bacterium | reverse complement strand
GCGCGGCCGGCGACGCCGCCCGTGAAATGGACCATGCCGCTGAAGGCGCCTGTGGCGGGGTCGACCGTGACGTTGCTCGACTCGACCGGGGAGTCTTCGACATGGGAGGCGGCGTCGAAGAGCAGGGAGAAGGGCTGACCGTCCAACGAGGAGACCCGGGTGAAGCCGGTGCGTTGTGTGACCGTGTTCTCCACGCGCACAGCAGGGTCGGTGAGGCTGACGGCGTAGTAGCCCGGCGAGGCGCTCTCGCTGGCCTTGTCGAAGGTGGCCCAGCGGGCAGCCGGGAGTTTGTCGTTGAGCGAAGCGACGGGGAGGATGCGGAGGTTGCAGAAGTCGGTCGCGCCTGTGCCGACGAAGCGGGTGTGGCTGAAGCCGCGGATGTGCGGGTCGGCAAAGTTGTAGCCCGAGAAGTGGGACTGAGAGGGGTGGTAGGGGCCGTTGGTGGTGTCGGGTCCGAGCTTGACCATGCCGTTCGGGAGCTGCGAAGCGGGCGTGAGGCCTGCGTAGCCGAAGCCGGTGCCGCCTGAGCCGACGAAGGAGCGTACAGCGTTGAGCGCCTGCTCGGTCGTGAAGGTGTCGGGCGGGAAGGGCGGCAGCGGCGTCTCGGAGCCCTCGTTGGAGGTGTCTGCAGCGGAGCCGTCTGTGGCGTCGGAGGTGTCTGCGGAGCCATCGGTATCGGCGAGCGCAGCGGAGCCGTCTGTGGTGTCTGCAGCGGAGCCGCCTTCGCCGCAGGCTGCGACGAGGAGCGTGGAGAGGAGGGCGGCTGTGCGATAGACCCGGTTCATGAGAAGGCTCCCGTAAGGTTACGTGGGTTATGCACGGCTCGCCGACGGGAAACAAGGTTCGGGCAGCGAGGAGCGGAGCCTGTGTTCGGTTGTTGCAGTGGGTGGTCGCGCCACCTAGAGACGCAGCATCGATTGCCGTCCAGACGAGGCTCCATGTCGCTGCTCGCCGATGCCGTTGCCACCGCAACCCAACCCGATTCGCTCCTTCACAAGTTCATCAAGCTCCTCAGGGACCCGAGCTGGATCGTCGAGAGCTACGGCTACTGGGCGCTAGGCATCATCATCTTCCTGGAGACCGGGGCGCTCATCGCACTGCTGCCCGGCGATTCGCTGCTGGTGGTTGCCGGCATCTTCGCCGCCAAGGGTACGCTCAACATCGCCTACATCATCGGGCTTCTGGTGCCGCTGGCGATTCTGGGCGACGCCTGCTCCTACCTCATCGGCCGGAAGTTCGGCGATGCCTTCTTCAAGAACCCCAACTCGAAGCTCTTCAACCCCAAGCACATCGAGCGGGCGCGCGCCTTCTACGACACGCATGGCGGCAAGGCGATCGTGATGGCCCGGTTCGTGCCCATCATGCGGACGCTGGTGCCCGTCGTCGCCGGGTTCGCCGGCATGCGCTACCGCGACTTCGCGGTCTACAATGTGGTTGGCGGCGCGGCCTGGATCATCTCGATGTCGCTGCTGGGTTACTTCCTAGGCAGCGCCTTCCCGTGGGTGCCGAAGCACATCGACAAGATCGTCATTGTCATCGTGCTGCTCTCGGTGATGCCGATCGTGCTCGAGTATCTGAAGGCGCGGCGGTCGAAGGACGCAGCCGCCGCATGAAGCCTCTCTGGCGCGTAGAGCGCAAGCATGAGCGGGGCTCGTGATGCTGAAGGGACTGCTTCAGCGGAAGCTCCTCTTTGTGACCGGCAAGGGCGGCGTGGGTAAGACAACGTTGGTTGCGGCGCTTGGCTTGCTTGCGGCCCGTCAGGGCAAGCGGGTGCTGCTGTGCGAGCTCGACACCGACCCTTCGCTGCGGCGTATCTTCAGCGTGCCGGTCATCGGTTTTGAGACGGCGCGGCTGGCGGACAACCTCTACGCCTGCAACCTCGTGGCGGCAGACTGCATGCGGGCCTTCGTGGGCCGCGTGGTGCCGTCGCGCCGCATCGCCGATGCGATTGTGGGCAACCGGATCGTTGGCATCTTCTTTGAGTCTGCGCCGAGCGTGATGGAGGCGGTCATCCTCGACCAGATCGCCGAGCGGGTGACGCAAGAGAAGCCGGGTTACGACCTCGTCATCATCGACCTGCCGGCAAGCGGTCATGCCATCAAGCTGCTTCGGGTGGCGCGGTCGATGGCGGAGATGGTCTCTATCGGTGAGCTTGCGAAGCGGCTCCGCGAGGTGGATGCGCTCTTCACCGATCCGGCGCGCGCCGGCCTGGTGCTGGTCACGCTGCCGGAGGAGATGCCGGTGAACGAGACGCTGGAGCTGGCAGCCAACCTGAAGTCGGCGGTCAAGACGGCCATCGTCGGCGTGGTCTGCAACGGGCTGCGCCATCTCGAGGTGGAGGCCGCAGACACGGAGGCAGCCTCAGCCGCGCTGGGTGATGCCTCTGCTTCAGGAGCGCCGGAGCTGCTCGAGGCGCTCGAGCTTGCCCGTTACTGGACGGAGCAGGAGCGGGAGCAGCTTGCTCGGCTTCGGACGGAACTGTCGATCCCGCTCTTCGACACCCCCTTTGTCTTCTCGAAGGCCAGCGATCGCGACCTCGTAGACCAGGTTGCCGCCCGTCTTTTGGAGCAGGCATGAGCGAGCTGCACATCAGTGACAGCGTGCTGTCGGAGGCGAAGCTGCTCATCTGTGTGGGCACTGGTGGCGTCGGCAAGACCACCACCTCCGCTGCGCTTGCGCTGCGCGCTGCTGCACTCGGCCGCCGCACACTGGTACTGACCATCGACCCGGCCAAGCGGCTTGCCAACGCCATGGGCCTCGAGTCGCTCGGCAACGAGGCGCGCCCTGTGGAGCTCGGCAGTCTGGCGGCGCGCGGTGGCTCTCTCGCCGCGATGATGCTCGACGCACAACGGACCTTCGATGAACTCATCATCCGCACGGCCGGGGTGCATGCGGAGCGCATCCTCAAGAACCGCATCTACCGCATCATGGTGGACCAGTTCGCGGGCACGCAGG
Organism: Myxococcales bacterium; assembly: GCA_947496715.1. Taxonomy (GTDB): domain Bacteria; phylum Myxococcota_A; class Bradymonadia; order REDH01; family REDH01; genus CAIWGR01. The sequence continues at coordinate 20,338 of CANMDT010000043.1, read as the reverse complement.
AGTATATGTCGCTCGAGCGGCTCTACGACCTCTACGAGCGCGGCGGCTACGACCTGATTGTGCTCGATACGCCGCCCTCCAAGAACACGCTCGACTTCTTCGATGCTCCGCGGAAGACCGCCGGCCTCTTCGACGAGCAGGTGATGCGCTGGTTTGTGCCCAACAGCGGGAGCGAGTCGGGCTTCTTCCAAAAGCTCTTCAATCCGGGTGCGGCGGTGCTGAAGCTGCTGTCGACCATCGGCGGCGACAAGTTCGTGGCCGAGCTCGGAGAGTTCTTCGAGGCGCTTCGGGTGGTGCGCGCGGAGTTCAAGGTCCGCGGCGACCGGGTTCACGAGATCCTCCGCGATGGGCGGACCCACTATGTGGTGGTGGCATCGCCCGATCCGCGTCGCGTGGACGAGGCCTGCTATGTATGGGACCGTCTTGCGGGCACGCGGATGCAGATCTGGATGATGGTGCTCAACCGGAGCCACGATCAGTTCGGCGCCGCTGGTGCAGCAGCGCTGGCGCGGCCGGAGGTTGCCGCGTCGCTTGGGCCGGAGCGGCTGGCCCATGTAAGCCGTGCCTATGGTGCGCTGGCTTCGTTGGGGCTGCGCGACCGGGCGGGCATCGACCTGCTCATGTCGAAGGCCGGCACGACGCCCGTGCTGACGGTGCCGGCGAAGGGTCGCGACATCCACACGCTGGAGGAGCTGCTCTCCATGACCGATCACCTCTTCGGGCCGCTCACTTCGACCTGACCGGGCGTGGTATCGTCGGAATCGGGCGTGGGCGTCGAATAGTCGACTGTGTGCGTCGTCGTGGGAGGCATCGGCGGCTGATTTGTTGCCATTGCGGACGGCGCATGGCATCGTTCCGCGAGCCGAAATCTTATGGAGGAGCAGTGATGACTCGAAATCGTTTTGGATGGTTCTCGCTGGTTGGTGGTCTCGTGCTCTTGGGTGCGACCGCCTGCAATCCGAAGGCTGACAGCGGCACGAATGTGATGCCCGGTGTCGGCATTCGTGACTACTTCACGCTGCGTGCGTTGCAGGATGGCTCGGTCAACACCCGCGACCTGGCGCCGACGCCCCGACCCCGCGAAGCCATCACCTCGGACGACTACTTCGGCATCAAGCTCGAGCATATCTACGCGGGCAACATGCTTGGGCGCGGCGTCGGCAACCTCGCCATCATTGCGCAGATCGGTGGCATCATCCCGGACGGTCAGTCCTGCCAGGAGCTGACCGATGTGGAGGCCAAGCTGGGCTTCAAGCCATCGGCGCAGCAGATCTCCTCGCGGCACGCGTCGCAGGAGTGCCAGTTCAAGTCGGTGGTGCAGGTGAATCCGGTCTTCCGCGACGCCCACGCCACCTTCGACAGCGCCTTCATCACACCCCCCTTCCGCACGGGCAACGACCCGCTCCGGCTTCAGTTCACCATCGCGCAGCTGAACGACGCGGAGCTGGCGAAGAAGATTGTGGACTGGTCGAAGAAGCGGCTCGAAGAGGCGCAGTCGGCCGATGTCTTCAAGGTCAACGAGCTCCAGAAGGAGATGATCAACATCGGCTTCACGGCCGTGAACTACCTGCTCGATTATGCGGCCGAGCCGACCTACGTCTTCGAGATGACCACCGACTTTATCCCCGTGGAGACGGTGGAGGGCGGGCAGCCGCAGAGCCTGCTCCTAGGTGGCAACTTCGTGCTTGTCGGCATGACCGACAATCCCCGCGTTCCGGGCGGCGCGCTCGCCGCCAAGGGCAAGCTCATCTACAAGTCGGGTCGCCTCTACTGGAAGGATACGCAGGATGAGTACCGCGAGTCGCCCTATGTGGTCTTCAACGTGGTCCGTTTCAGCCGCTACCCGACCAACCTGCCTGTGAACCTTGCCCGTGTGCAGCGGCAGGTGCGGCGCGGCGAGAGCCCCGACGACATCGTCCGCGGCGCAAAGTCCACCGTGCTCGACCTTCAGGATGCCCGCATGCTGAACGAGACCGAGGGCACCATGATGCTCGACACCTTCGACTGGTATGCCCGTGCGACTCGGCTCGCCACAACGTTCGACAGCGAGGGCGCCGCGCAGGCCCCCGCGCCCTTGCTGCAGGGGCTCGCTCAGGTCAACGCCCCCGCGGCCGCGAGTCTCGCGGGTCTTGTGGAGCTTAACGATACCGCCAAGCTGGTCACCCGTCTGCAGGATCGGCTCTTTGCGAACTACGGTCAGACGCCCGGCTTCCGGCAGGATGAGTGCATCACCATCCGCAGCATGACCCAGGCGTTGGCAGAGGGTTACAAGGACCGCCGTCCCGGCCTGAAGACCGCCTTCGAGAACCTCCAGATCCGTCGCGGTGCGCTTCAGCGGCAGACCTCTCGCACGGCCGCGCAGAATGCCGAACTCGACGCCATGATTCAGCTCGAGCCGACCCTCCAGGAGATGGTCACCAAGCTGCCCGAGGTGCTCCCCGAGCCGGCCTGCCCGCAGCTCCGTCAGGCCTACACCGTCGACTGACCCCGCAGGCCGCCAGGCGGCCCCTCCGCGAGACCATATGACCGCTTCGCTCCGCCAGAGGCATCCCGTCCGCGCCTCGCTCGCCTTCGCGGGCGCCGGTGCGCTCGGCACCTTCCTCTCGGGCGCCGCCAAACAGCTCCTCATCGCGCTGCGTAACCACAACCGGGCCGTGGCGGAGGGCGCAGCCGACAGCGACCCGCGCTACCTCGGTCCGCACTGGGGACGCATCACCGTCGACAGCATCGGCGGGGCCTCCGCCGGCGCCATCTGCGGCGCCCAGATCGTGAAGGCCCTCTTCGACCCGCGCTACCTCGGCGAGGGGCTCGCGGACGATGCGCCCGGAACCATCACGGGAGACTGGATCAACGAGGGCGACTTTGCGGTGCTCGCTGGCGAAGGTACCGCTGCCAACCGGACCCGGCACATGGACTCGCCCGGCTGGTCGCTGCTCTCTGGTGCCCGGCTCCACGCGCTCGTCGAGAAGCTGCTTAGCGGCTGCGCGTCTGCCGCCGAGCCCAATGGTCTGGTGGAGGAGAGCGGCATCATCGCCTTTGGCGTCACGCTCACCGACCTCTTCGGCGTGCATTCGCGCGCAGACTTCGACGCCGACCGCGTGCTCGGACACCCCGACTTCGGACAGGCTGCGGTCATGCCGCGCCACGGCTCGACGGAGCACGGGCCGCGGCTGGTCCGCGACCTCGGCGGCCGCAACCACGCGGAGGTGCGCAAGTTCCTCTTCGCCCGTGATGCCGCCTCCCGCGAGGTCGCCGCCCGTTTCCTTGCAGAGACGGGGCGCAGCGATGCGGCCGAAGCGCTGGTCTGGCAGCCCTCGGAGGCAGCCAAGGTGGCCGCAGTCTGCGCGGCCTCTGCAGCGCTCCCCTTCGCCATCGGCCCCGTCGCCATCGACGACGCGCGCGGCGAGCGGCGCCTCTACATCGACGGCGGCGTGCTCAACAACAAGCCGGTGGCGCCCGCGCTTCGGCTGGGACGGTGGCAGGATGCGATTCGCCTCCAACTCCAGCAGCGCGAGCCGGATGGCACCTGCTCCGCCGCCGCGGTCGGTGCTGCGCTCAACTACGAGCGGACGGTCTTCTTTGTGGATGCCTTCCCCGACCAGACTCCCTCGCGTGCGCGGCACGGAGAGGGGGGTGTGGAGCCGGCGGTCGACCCGGTGCGTTTCGCCGAGGCGCTGCTCAAGGCGCCGAAGGCGCGGGTGCCAACACTCACGAGACCCGCGATCGCGGTCGTGTCGAGAACCGTACAGTTACAGTCCATCATCGCCGGGCTGACCGAGGCGCCGGCTGTGGCGGTCCGTGGCCAGACGCGCGGAGAGCAGATGGAGGCCTCGCTCCTCCACCCGACCGCGGCGTCGCGCCTCTTCTTCGACTCCCTGATGAACAGCGTCCGAGCGCAAGACCTGCGCGAAATCGCCAAGCGGAACAACCTCGTCGCAGCGCGGGCCAAGTTCATCACCGACCGCTGCGAGCGGCCGCCTGTCCATCACGAGACATTTCGCGTCGACAGCCTCGGAGCGGCGCAGGCCTACGCCTGCGTGCTTGGTATCGCGGCATCCGAGGGGCTCACGCAGCAGCAGCAGCTGGCGGTGGCGGAGCGGGTCTGGGAGTCGGACCAGGTCTCGGGGCTCGGCGGCCGGCGCATGGTGTCGCTCGTCCCGGTCTTCTCGCCCGATGAGCGCTACGACCTGTTCGCCGGCGACCGTCTCTACGCCGTTGGCGGGCTGCTCTCGCTGGAGGCTCGGATGCACGACGCGGGTATCGGGGTTCAAGTCGCGCGTGCCGTCACCGAGGCGCTGAACGGGAAGGTTTTGGCCTTTGATGCACTCGGGATTCGCAAGGCGGAAGCCAGCCAGCGGCCGCAAGATGCCGCGCTGCTCATGCGGCGCATCCGCGCGAGTGGCACTGCGTTGGTCGACAGCTTCTTTGAGCGCCACCCGATTGTCGCCTGGTTCGCCAAGCTGCCCATCTACTTCGAGCCCATCATGCGCATCGCAAAGCGGTCGCTCGACAGCCAGGTCTCTGCACGCAGGCTGCCTCCGGACGAGTCGTAGTAGCCAGCCTCAGCGTTCGGTCAGGACCGACATGCAGACCAGTCGGAGCGGCGCAGGCAGGCGCTCGAGCCGGCACCAGACGCGGTAGCTCCGCCCAGTGTGACGGGCGTGGAGGTTGTAGAGCGCGGTGAGGTGGAGGTCCTGCGCGGCGGCGGCGTCGAAGAGCTGGCCGATGCGGTCCGTCGGGTAGAGGAGCCAGAGGTGGCCGCCGAGCGCGAGGCTCGAGGCAGCGACGCGGACGAAGTCGGACAGTTCGCCGTGGTGGCTGTGCGTGGCGTCGCGAACCGTCTCGTGTTTGGAGCGCATGCCTTCGCCAACGCGAAAGAAGGGCGGGTTGGCGACGATGAGGTCTGCGGCCGGAAGTTCGCAACTCCGGAGGTCGTCGGAGACGATCTGTACGGGCGTAGAGACGGCTGTGAGGTTGCGTTGCAGGTGTTCAACCATCTCGGTGTTTCGCTCGACCAGCCAGCACTCCGCGCCCGTTGTCATGGCGCCGAGGAGCCCGAGGATGCCGCAGCCCGAGCCAAGGTCGATGAGGGTAGTAGGCGCGGGATGGGGCGCATCGAGGAGGAGGTCGGGCAGGAGCAGGTTCTCCGGTCCGAACCGATAGCCGGTTCGAGGCTGCGAGAGGGCGTTGGCCCGCTCCACCCAGGCCGCGACGCCCGCTGATTGGCTCAAAGCTTGCTGCCGAAGAAGTGCTCGTATTCGCGCTTGAGCGCAGCGCCGCACTTGGAGACGGCGGCGGCATCGCGGGCGATGCGGTGGGCCTTGGTGGGTCGGCCGAGCGACTCAAAGAAGGGGGTTACCTCGCGTACCCGCTCGAGGAATGCTGTCATCTCGAGGCGGGTGACTGCAGCAACACCCTGCATCTGCAGCGCCCGCTCGTAGAGCTTGGCAGCCTCTGCCGGAATCCTCGGCTGGAGCAGTTCGGCGATCTCCGAGAGCCGTGCAGCAGAGAAGGCCTTCGACTGGGCGCAGAGGGCAACCTCCTCATCGGGACCCTCCTGCAACAGGATGGTCATGTAGGCGTCCGGGGCCCGCAGTCGCAGCAGCTCTTTGGCGCGCGGGAGTAGCTCGGGCGCCTGCTGTTCGAGCAGGCTCCGGAAGCCACGCCACGGCGCGCCATCCTGGCTCGCCTCGATGATGGCTACCTGCTGTTCGAGCGCCTCCTGCCAAGCTCCGCGGGCCCAGGCCCGGTCGAAGATCAGCTGGCGGATGGCCAACGGTTCCTCGCCGACCGTTGCCCGCAGCAGCCAGGCGGAGGCCTCTTCCGTGCGGCCCGTGCCATCGAGGATTTCGGCCGCCGCGAGGGCGCAGGCTGCGCAGCCGGAGCTCTCCTGTGCCAGCAGCGAGAGCGCCCCATCGACATCGCCGAGCCGCGCCCGGAGGCGGGCTCCCAGAAGGCGGAGGTCGCGCGGTCGGGTGGCCTGGGTTGAGTCGCGCTGCATGAGCGAGAGGAGCGACGAGACATCTGGGTTGGTGCGGAGCAGCTCGCGCGCTGCACGCCGCTCTAGGCCTGCGATGGCCTCGCGATCCTCCAAGGCGGCGAGCGCAAGCGTCATCGGTGCGCGCCGGCTGGCAGGCAGTCGCTCCCAGGCTTCGAAGAGCGATTCGATCTCGCTGTCCGACTGGGGATGCCACGCCGAGAGGTCGCAGAGAAGCCGGTGGAGCAGCTGGTCGGTTACCTCGACCAGCCGGCGGTCTCGAAAGTTGAGCCGCTCCGTTGCCAGTCCGAGCGCCGCCAGTGTTGCGGCGGCCGTGAGCGAGCGGTCGCGCGGGCTGCTCGGCCAACTCGTCAACGGCAGCCGGTCGAGCGCCTGCAGCAGCTCCTGCGAGCGGTCGCGCGGGAGGGACGGCGCGTTCGCCAGCCGCACCCACTCCGCTGCCAAGAGAGCGGCGGCATCGTTCCCCGACCTGCCTTGCAACCCCGTCTGCGTCGCAGAGACCATGCGCTGCGGCTACTTGCCGCCGCCCGAGGGCTGCGAGGTGGGCTGCGAAGTCGGTTGCGAGGTGGGCTGCGAAGTCGGTTGCGAGGTGGGCTGCGAGGTAGGTTGCACGGTGGCATCCTCCACCGATTTCAGCCCCGGGACCACGCCCTCACTCCGCCAGCCCGTGCCGGCCTTCACACAGCCAGTGAGCGAGATGCCGAGAAGGAGCATGGCGAGCAGGTGCTTGGTATTCATGGGGCGGCTCCTCCTTCGATGCGAAGTGCGGTTGGACGCGGGACGCTAGCGTTGGCTCCGCGCCGCTGCAATCGCGATCAGTCTCGCCCTCCTGTGCGCCCCCTGCTAGGTGCTGCCGGTTCTGCACACCGGAGCAAACCATGCCGCTTCTGAACACCCACCTGGTTTCTGTCGCGCAACTTCGCCGAACCGACATCGACCGCATCTTCGCTATTGCGGACCGCTGCCTGCCGATCGCGCGGGGCGAAGAGACGAGCGACCTGCTGCGCGGCCGTTTGTTGGCCAACCTCTTCTTCGAGCCCAGCACCCGTACCCGCCTCTCCTTTGGCGCCGCCTTCATGCGGCTTGGTGGCGCGGTGGAGACAACCGTCGGCATGCAGTTCAGCTCCATGGCCAAGGGCGAGACACTCGAAGACACCATCCGCGTCATCGATGGCTACGCCGACATCATGGTGCTGCGCCATCCCGACGAAGGCTCTGCAGCGCGCGCCGCTGCCGTCTCCCTCCACCCCATCATCAACGGCGGAGACGGACCGGGAGAGCATCCGACCCAGGCCCTGCTCGACCTCTACGCCATCGCCAAAGAGCGTGGCGCTGTCGACGGCGTGAAGGTCGCACTCATCGGCGACCTCAAGCATGGACGCACCGTCCACTCGCTCTCTCGCCTGCTCGCCTGCTTTGAGGGCGTTGAGCTCATCCTCACCTCGCCTCCCACGCTTGCCATGCCCGCGAAGATCCTCGCCGATCTCGATGCTGCAGGGCTCCGCTACAGGCTGGTCCCAACGCTTGCAGAGGCCCTCGCGGCGGCCGATGTCGCCTACGTCACACGCATCCAGGCGGAGCGGTTCGACGACCCTGTTGCGGCGGCGCGTCTCATCTCTGGCTTCGTCGTTAATCTCGAACTGCTCGAATCCATCGGCCGCACTGACATCACCATCCTCCACCCGCTGCCGCGCTACAACGACCTCTCGACCGATGTCGACCATCTGCCCGGCGCCGCCTACTTCCGGCAGTCTCACCTGGGCGTTCCGGTCCGCATGGCGCTCTTCTGCGAAATCCTGGGCAAAGAGCTTGCGTAGCGCGCCAACCAAGACGGGAGCCGGGGAGCCGCGCTTCCTGCTCGTGACCGGCAAGGGCGGGGTCGGAAAGAGCACCGTCGCGCTCGCGCTGGCGCGCCAGGCCTCGCGCCGCGGCCAGCGCGTGCTGCTGATGCAGCTGCATACCCAGGACCGTCTCGGACAGCTCTTCGGCCGCGCCGACGTCGGCACCGACATTGTAGAGCTCGCCCCCTGCCTCTTCGCCGTCTCGGTTACCGCGCAGGAGGCCATGCTGGAGTATGGGACCATGATCCTCCGCTCCAAGTTGCTCTACCGCGCGGTCTTCGAGAACCAGACAGTCTCCCGTTTTCTCAAGGTTATCCCCGGCCTCCCCGAACTGCTCATGCTCGGAAAGGCCTACCACCATGAGCGGGAGCTTGGCCCCAACGGCAGCCACCGCTGGGACCTCATCATCGTCGATGCACCGGCCACCGGCCATGGGCTCTACCTGCTCCGGATCCCCATCGTCATCACCTCCGCGCTCCGCGTGGGTCATATGGTCGATGAGGCGAAGAAAATGCTCGCGCTGCTCCGAAACCCCGACCGGTGCCGCATCGAGCTTGTCACGCTCCCCGAGGAGATGCCCGTCTCCGAGACCATCGAACTCGCGACCACCCTCACCGACGAGCTCGAACTGCCGCTCGGCCGTATCTTCGTCAACCAGCTGGTCGCCTCCGATCTCACCGAACCGGAGCGCGCGGCGGTGGTCTCGGCACAGCGCACGGCCGTGGGCGCAGAGCGCTCGGTGCTCGGCGCGGCGCTCTTCCGCCATGAGCGGGCAACCGCGCAGCATCGCCAGATCGAGGAGCTCGAGCGCCGCTTCGGAGACCGGCTCCGGCGCTTCCCCCGCCTGCCTGTTCAGGCGCTCACGCTCGCCGATGTCGACCGCTTGGCCGACATCATCGACCTGCTGGAGCAGCCCTGATGCAGACGCTGAAACAGCTCGTCGGCTCGGCGCGCATCCTTGTCTGCGTCGGGCGCGGCGGCGTCGGAAAGACCACCATGAGCGCCCTGCTTGCACGGCAGGCTGCCGCCTCGGGGCGTCGTGCGCTGGTCCTCACCATCGACCCCGCCCGTCGCCTCGCCGACGCGCTCGGCATCGCAGCGTTGACCGACGAGCCCGTGCGGCTCGCCGACCCGACGCTGCCCGGTGAGATGTGGGCCGCCATGCTCAAGACCGACGAGGCCTTCGCTGCCATCCTCCGCAGCCGCATGCCCGACGAAGCTGAGCGCGCCTCGCTCGAGGCCAACCGCTTCTACCGCTTCTTCGCCACCAGCCTTGCCGGCGCCCATGAGCTTGCCGCAGCGGAGCGGCTCCATGACCTCGCAACCTGCGGTCGCTACGACCTCGTCGTACTCGACACCCCGCCGGCGCTCCACGCCTCCGACTTCCTCGACGCTCCCAAGCGGTTCCACGACGCGCTCGACTCGGCAGCCTTCCAATGGCTCACCGGCGGCAAGAGCGGTGGTCGGCGTGGCATCCGCATCGGCATCGGCCTTGGTCTCGTTCAGAAGACCCTCGCGCGCTTCACAGGCACCGAGTTCCTCAACGAGCTCACGGAGTTCCTCAGCCAGATGTCGGCCCTGATGGAGGGCTTCAAGGTGCGAGCCGCCGAGACAACCGCGCTCATCCGGTCGGAGCAGGCCCACTTTGTCCTCATCACCGCACCCGCAAGCGATGCGCCCCAGAGTGTCTCCGAGTCGGCCGAGGCGATGCAGTCGCGCGGCTGCCGAGTCTCGGCCCTCATCGTCAATCGCATGATGCCTCCTGTCGCACTGCCCGCCGACAACCGGGCGCTCACCGCTCTCTTGCAGGAGGCAGGACTCTCCGACCAGGCTGCCGCAGGGCTAAGCGAGCGCCTCCGCGCGTCGGCCTCCGAGGCGGCACGCTTTGCCGACTCCGACGAGGCGATGCTGCGCCAGCTCGAAGAACGCTGGTCGTCTACGCTCACGGTCGACGCGGTCCGCGCCTTTTCCCAGGAGGTCTCTTCGCTCGCTGCACTCGACGTCATCCGAGGCACCCTCTTCCCCGAGCGGGCACCATGAACAGGCAGCCGGGAACAAATGACACCGCCCGCTGGTCAGTCTCCGTCATGAAGTGCTCGTCACACCCATCCTCGACAATCCTCTGCGGCCTCTCGCTCGCGCTGCTCGCTGCCGCCTGCGCCGGCCCGCAGCGCCCTGCAGACGCCTCCACGCCGGTGCAGGAGATCGTGATGGAGGAGACCCTCATCCAGGGCTCGTCGAAGGGCGACGGCAGCGGCCGGATCTACGAGCTCTCCGACCTCTTCAAAGAGGCCAACGACTACCTCATCGCCGACGACTTCACGAACGCCATCCGGCTCTACAAGATCATCCTCAAGAACTTCTCGGAGCCCGAGTACCGCCGCGTCACAACCTACAACCTCGCACTTTCCTACGAGGGCGCAGGCCAATGGTCCGAGGCGGTCGCCCGCTACCGCGAGGTCTTCCAGCTCTCACCGGCCTCCGAAGACGGTAGGTTTGCGCTCCAGCGCCTCGGACTCTGCCTCTGGGAGCTCGGCGACTACGAGGGCATCAAGCCGGTGGTTGCCCGCCAGTTCGAGCGGCCCGACATCACGCTCATGGAGGAGATCGACGCACAGCTGCTGCTCGGCAACGCCCTGCTCGAGCTCCGCGACTGGAACGGCGCCGAACGGTCTTTCTTGCAGGTAGTGCACCTCAACGAGCGGGGCCTCCGCGCCTGGGACCCAGACAAGTCGGCTCCCGCGCGCCGCCCCTACGAACCCACCTCGACGCCGATCGCCCGCGCCCACTTCGGCCGCGGCCGCATCTTCCATGAGACCTTCTCGACCCTCCGGCTCGTCCTGCCGAAGGATGCCATCCGCAAGGCGCTCCTCGACAAGACCCGCCTCTTCGAACAGGCGCAGGAGGCCTACCTCTCCGCTGTCCGGACGGGCGACCCCGAGTGGGCCACCGCAGCAGGCTTCATGGTCGGGCAGCTCTTCGAGGACTTCTACCTCGATGTGCTCGCTTCCGAGGTCCCGCGCGACTTCAACGAGCTCGAACTCGAGGTCTACTTCGAGGAGCTCCGTGCCTTCATCGCGCCGGCTATCGGCAAGGCACGGAAACTCTACGAACTCAACCTCGGTATGGCGCAGCGGCTCGGCTCCCGGGGCGCCTGGGTAGATGAGACGATTGCCGCCATCGAGCGCATGCGGGCCTACATCGACCGCAAGGAGGGCTGGCTGCAGGAGCAGACGCTCATCGTAGAGCAGCGCCATCCCCACTCGGCCCGCTTCTCGGACCAGATGCAATTCCGAAGCGACCGCGCCGGGCGGTAGGCCAAAAACGAAGAAACCCGCAACCTGTAGGTCGCGGGCCCGTCGGAGCGCATCGGCGCCTAGTGGTGGCCTGAACCCGAGCCGGCCGCGTGGGCCGCGGCCGAGCCTTCGCCTGAACCAGCAGCATGAGCAGCAGGAGCAGCGGCGTGGGCCGCAGCAGAACCTTCTGCAGCTCCGGCAGCAGCCTTGTGCTCCGCCTTGCCGCTCTCGCGGCCGCCGCCATGCTCGGCAGCGGGCGGGTTGGCGATTTCCTTGAGTGCCGCCTCCTCATGCTGCTTGTACAGGGTGCCCTCCTCGGGGAGGATCAGGCCACGCGACAACTCGTCCATGAGGGTGATGGAGAAGAAGAGCAGCATCGCAAGCACCGACACAGCGAGCACGATGACGTTGATCTTCTCGTCCCAGATGAGGTGCATGAAGACTGCAGCAACCAGCGTCGCCTTGCAGGAGGCGACAAGCATCGCCACGCCGAAGGAGAGCGAGAGGGGAAGGCCGGCAAAAGAGACGGCGTAGGTGAGGACAGTGAGCACCAGGAGCGCGCCGAATACGCCGTAGTAAACGGACAGCGGCAGCACATGGGGTTCGTGGTGGGATTCGTGGGCGTGGTTCGCCATGACGACAGCTCCTAGCGGCAGGTCGGCGCTTAGCGCACGAGGTAGAGAAGGGGGAAGAGGAAGATCCAGACGAGGTCGACAAGGTGCCAGTAGAGGCCCACGTTCTCGACGGGGATGTAGTAGGTCGAGTCGAAGTCGCCGCGGATGGCCCGCTTGAGGATCCAGAACAGCACACCGATACCCGCAATGACGTGGATGCCGTGCAGACCGGTCATGGTGAAGTAGACGGTGAAGAAGAGCTCGGGGCGGCCCGGGATAAACTCGTGGCCGTGGTAGGCAGCGCCGGGCAGCAGGCCGTGCTCGAACTTGGCGCTGTACTCAACGTACTTCACGGCAAGGAAGATGAAGGCGCAGACGATGGTCTGGATGAGGTTGTTGACCAGCCCCTTCTTGTCGCTGAGCTGCGCAGAGCGCACCGCAAGCGCCATCGTGAGCGAGCTATAGAGCAGGACGACGGTGTTGATACCGCCCATCGTCTTGCTCAGCTGCTCCGCAGCGTGCAGCCAGGTCTCAGGGTAGAGGGCGCGGAATACGAAGTAGGCCATGAAGAGGCCGCTGAAGAAGAGCACCTCCTGACCGAGGAAGAGCCACACACCGAACTTCGCCGACGAGGCCTGCTGGGCCATCGTGAGGAAGTGGTGCTGGTGGAACTTGTGGTGCGCCTGTCCGTGGGCGTCGTCGTGGGCGTTGGTCGCCGAACTCATGGGTAGCTCCAGAGAATGCCGGGCTTGCGAAAGAAGGAGATAACGGAGGGACTAGTGACCGTTGCCGGTGCGGGCGGCGCGAACTTCGGGGAAGTCGTAGGGGCCAGCCGTGACAATGGGGATGGACTCGAAGTTGTGCTCGATGGGGGGCGTCGCCGTCTCCCACTCAAGCGAGACACCGCGCCAACGCTCAGGAGCCACGCCCTTGTTGCGGAGCGACGCGAGCAGGTTGAAGAGGGCAAGAAAGAGGCCCACGGCGAGGATGTAGGAGCCGTAGGTCGAGATCATGTGGCCCGTGTGATACTGCTCCAGGTAGGACCAGTAGCGGCGGGGCATGCCCTGCGAACCGAAGATGAACTGGGTGAAGAAGGTGACGTTGAAGCCGATGAAGACGATGATCGCCGCGATGACGCCAATCTTCTCGTTGTAGTTCTTGCCCGTGAACTTATGCCACCAGTGGTGCACGCCGCCGATGAAGGCGATCACGGTGCCGCCCATCATGACGTAGTGGAAGTGGGCAATAACGAAGTAGGTGTCTGTCAGGTGCACATCGACCGAAAGCGTGCCGAGGAAGAGCCCCGTCAGTCCGCCAATCGAGAAGCAGAAGAGGAAGGCGAGCGCGTAGACCATGGGGGTGTTGTACTCGATCGAGCCCCTGTAGAGCGTCGCGATCCACGAGAAGACCTTGATGGCCGTCGGAACAGCGACCGCGAAGGTCAGGAATGAGAAGATGGCGCCGGCGAGCGCCGACTGGCTCGAGACGAACAGGTGGTGGCCCCAGACCAGGAAGCCGATGAAGGCGATGGCGACCGACGACACCGCGATGGGCTTGTAGCCGAAGATGCCCTTGCGGCTGTGCACGGTGATGAGCTCGCTGATCATTCCGAAGCCCGGAACGATCATGATGTAGACGGCGGGGTGTGAATAGAACCAGAAGAAGTGCTGGAACAAGACCGGGTCGCCGCCATAGACGGGGTCAAAGATACCGATGTGGACGGTGCGCTCGAGCACCAGCAGCCCCAAGGTGATGGCGAGCACCGGCGTCGCCAGGACCTGCATCAGCGCCGTGGCGTAGATCGCCCAGACGAAGAGCGGGAGGCGGTCCCAGGTGAGGCCGGGAGCCCGCATCTTGTGGATGGTCACAAGGAAGTTGATGCCCGTGAAGATGGAGGAGAAGCCAAGGATGAAGGCGCCGAGAAGGGCCGTCGTCGCCGAGCTACCCGTCTTGATCGAGTAGGGGGTGTAGAAGGTCCAACCCGTATCAACGCCGCCCATGACGAGCGTGGCGATGAAGAAGGCCGCGCCCAGCACATAGATCCAGAAGCTTGCGAGGTTGAGCTTCGGGAAGGCAACATCCTTCGCACCCAGCATCAGCGGTAGCACGAAGTTACCGAGCGACGCAGGGATCGACGGGATGATGACCAAGAAGACCATCACTGCGCCATGGAGCGTGAACATCCTGTTGTAGGCGTTGGCATCCATGAAGTCTTTCGTAGGATTCATAAGCTCTGTTCGCACCGCGACGGCCGCGAGGCCTCCGACGATGAAGAAGAGGATGACCGCGGCAAGGTACATGATACCGAGTCGCTTGTGGTCTACCGTCCAGATCCAGGAGCTGATCCCCTTCTTGGCTACGAGGTAGTTGTCATGATGCCCGTGCTCACCAGCTGCGTGGGAGGGCGAATGGTCAATCGAGGTGGCCGACATGGTGATTCCTGATACCGAAATCGAAAGAAAACAGAATCTTAAAAGTGAAGTGCCTACTTGATGGAGCGGATGTACTCGACCAGTGCGCCCATCTGCTCTTCGTTGATGCGACCCGCGTAGGCCGGCATCGCGGCGGGGTAGCCCGCGACGATCTTGGCCATGGGGTTCATCACCGACTCACGGATGTACTGCTCGTCCGCAATCACCGCCGGGCCACCCGTGATGGGCTGCTCCGTGCCATACACGCCCTTGAGCGACGGGCCGACAAGCTTGCTGCCGTCCACCGAGTGGCAGGAGTTGCAGCCGTTCCGCTTGAAGGCCACGCCGCCGCACTCTGCGAGCGACTGGCCATCCTGGCAGCCTGTCAGCCCCTTGAGATGGGCATCATACTCCTCCTGAGAGACAACCTTGACCTTTGACATCATCAGGGAGTGGCTGGTGCCGCAATACTCTGTGCAGAGCACGTCGTACTCGCCCAACTTGTCGGACTGGAACCAGAGCACCGTGTAGCGCCCGGGGACCACGTCGCGCTTGGCGCGGAAGGCCGGCACGAAGAAGCTGTGGAGGACATCCACCGAACTCATCGTCAGCTTCACCGGCTTGCCCACGGGTACCACGAGAATCGAGTCGTTACCGCCGTTCGGGTAGGTGAACGACCAGGCCCACTGCTGGGCCGTCACATTGATATTGAGCGTGTTGGCCGGCGGCGTAAGCGTGTCGATAAAGCCACGGAAGCCGAGCACAAAGAAGACGCCCAAGATCAGTGTCGGAAGCACGCTCCAGGCGATCTCCAACTTCGTGTTGCCGTGGATGTCCGACGTTGTCTCACCCTGCTTCCGGCGGCGATACTTCACCATGAAGTAGGCCATCGCTCCCATCATCACGATGAAGAAGAAGGTGCTGATCCAGAAGATCAGGTAGTAGAGGTAGTCATGGTCGGCAGCGAAAGTGGAAGCTGCCTCAGGGAGCCAGAAGGTCGCTGCGGAGCCATCTGCCAGCAAGGGGGTCTTCATTGTCTCTCTTCCTCACAGTGAAGGCGCGGCGGAAAGCTTTTCCCGACGGCGCAGCACAAAAATCATGGAACCAAGGGCCAACACCGCAAACGCGGCGCCCAGACGCATCACGCCCCAAGCGAACGGCACATAGCTGCCCTTCGTCGGATCGTAGTGAAAACAACTCATGATCAGCTTGTCGACAGACGAGCCAACGCGGCCCTCTGACGCCTCGATCAGCGCGAACTTGATGTCGCGCGGGTAGTAGTTCAGCCCGTAGACGTACCGTGACACCAGACCCGTCGGAGACAGGAACATGATGGCCGCCGGATGGGCAAACTCCTGGGACGACTCCACAAAATGGAAGTTGTAGCCCATCTGTGAGGTCAGCGCCTTGATGCTCTCTGCGCTGCCCGTCAGGAACTGCCAGTCGACATCGCCCTTGCCGAGCGCTTGGAGGTGAGCCTCCCGCTTCTGCGAAGCAAGGCTCGAGCGCTCGCGTGGGTCGAAACTCACCGTGATGATCCTGAACTCCTTCCCCGGGACCCAGTCCAAGTTGGCAAGCGCTTCGCGGAGGAAGTTCAACTGGATGCCGCACAGCATGGGGCAACCGTAGTAGTTGAGCGTGAGCAACACGGGGATGTCGCCCCGGACGAGCTCGCGCAGCGCAACCATCTTCCCGGTGTGGTCGGCGAAGGTCAGGTTGAGATCAACCGAATCTCCCAGATGTTCAGTGATACCCACGCCCTCCAGCTCCTTCGGGAGCTTCTCGGCCTGTGCTGTTGCCGCGCCCATCCATCCGGAGATGGTGAGTGCTGCTGCCAGCATATTTCGCGTGATTCCGAACACCTAGACCTCTTTAGGGCGTCGCCTGTGCCGAGCCTTCGCCCGAACCGTTTGCTGCAACGCCCGAGCCGTCGCCGCTTCCCTCAACAAAACCTGCAGGGCAGTCCATCAGTGCAGCGCCCTCGGGGAGCCCAGAGCCCTCCGCCGCGAGCGAGAGGCTGCCGTCGGCCGCCATCACGCACTTCGCAGCCTTCTCAGGCTCCGGAGGCTTGGGCGCAAGGGGGTGACTTGCAAGCAGGCCGGGATGGGCAAGCAGGATCGACTTGGCGACCGAAACGGGCACCTGGTAGCCGCCCTTGTCTGCTTTGCCGTAGCCATTGAGGTAGGTTGCCGCACTTGCATGCAGCTCCGCTAGACGCGGATCGCCCTGTGACCAATCACGCGCCAAAGACACGTCGTGGACGGTCTTTTGGAAGTACTGCGCAACGCCCAAAGCCGACACCAGCACCAGGCCGATGACGATGACCGTGGCCATCACGAGGCCGCGCGGCGGAGGTGGGTCGTTCTCGAAGCCCTGTGCGACTGCCTCGGGGGATAGCTTCTCGTCCCGCCACGAGGGCAGACCGCGCACATCCTCAGCCGTGCTGACGCCCCAAACATGGGCCATCTTCAGCGACGCATCTTGGTTCTCACTGCCCGTTGAACCGTTCTCTGGAGTAGTTTCGCTCACAGCGCAGTCCTTGGATTAGTAGTTGGTAAAACGGAGCGACTCGGAGAGGCGCGGGTCTTTGACCGGCACCAGCGAGCTCTTCTTGAGGAAGACGCCGACAAGCGCGAAGAAGAAGCCACCAATCATCAGCATCGACAGGCCGTGCGCTGCCGAGAAGTGGGGACCATGGTGCTGCTCCGTCGGCATGACCTGCCAGAACAGGTCCAGATAGTGCATCGCGAGCATCCAGAAGGAGGCGATCAGCAGCGTCACCTTGTTCCGCTTCGTATGACGCGTCATCAGGAAGAAGAAGGGCAGCGCGAAGTGACCGATCGCAAGGAAGATGCTGAACTTGTCCCAACCGAACTCAATCCAGCGATGAGCGAACCACGTCGTCTCTTCGGGGATGTTTGCATACCAGATGAGCATGAACTGCGAGAAGTTCACGTAGGACCAGAAGACCGTGAAGCCGAACAGCAGCTTGCCGATGTCGTGGAAGTGCTCGGTCGTCACAACGGCCAGCGGCCCCGTCGTCTTGAGGCTGTGGCCCATGATGGCCAGCGTCGCCAGGAGCGCGATCATGCCGCCAGCAAAGAAGCAGACGCCGAACATGGTCGAGAACCAGTGCGGGTCGAGCGACATGCTCCAGTCAAAGGCCGCGAAGGTCACAGAGAGCGCAAGCACCGGCAGCGCGGGGTAGCTCGCGCCACGCGTCTTATGCGAGTAGGCGAGGTCGCCGTTCGCATCCTGCTTCACCGAGTTGCTGTAGAAGAACCAGGCGTAGGCCGACGAGGCAACCAGGTAGAAGATGGCGCGGCCAAGCCAGAAGCCCATGTTCAGGTAGCCCGACTTCGCCTTCAGGATGGGGTCCGTTGCCACAACATCCAGGTGGGTCCAGTGGTAGAGGTCGTGGGCGCCGAAGGCGATAGGCGCAAACAGCACCAACAGCGCGGGGAAGCCCATCGACAGGATCTCAGCCAGACGCCGAACCACCACGCTCCAGCCGGCGCGCGTGGCGTGCTGGATGACAACGAAGAAGAGGGCGCCCATCGCGAGGCTGAAGAAGAAGAGGTAGGCCACCAGGTAGGCAAAGAGCCCTTCGCCGTGGAAGCCACCTGTGGCAAACATGCCACCGAGCCCCAGCAGGCCGATAAGCGCGCCGATGATGGGCGACTTCGACCAGAGGGAGGAGGCGGGGAGGGAGGCCGACTGGGCGTCCAGGGTAGGAGCGGTAGGGTGCGACATTACTTTGCCCACTGCTGCGTCTTGGCCACATCTGCCGGAACCGTCTCGATCGTGGTGGCGTGGCTCAGCTGGAGCGTCCGCACATAGGCTGCGATCGCCCAACGGTCTTCCGTCGGGATCTGGCTGCGATAGGAGGGCATGGTGTTGATGCCGTTAGAGATAATGTCGAAGAGCTGCCCAACGGCGTAGCTCCGCTGCCGGTCGCCGTGGAGCGACGGAACCAGCCAGTTTCCTGCCCGGACGGGGACGATGCCCCCGTTCTCGAGGCCGGTCTGACCGTGGCAGGGCTGGCAGTAGATGTTGTAGCGCTCCTCGCCACGATCCAGAACCTCTTCCGTCAGCGGCATCGGGAGCGTTGTTGCCCAACCACCACCCGCCTTGCCGCGGTAGGTGTGGCCATCTTCCTGAAGGTGGTTGTCGTCGGCCTGCGCCGAGTGAGCAACAGTGCCCGTAACCTGCGGACGCATGCCACGACCATCGGCAAAGTGGGGGTTCCCCTCTTGGCCCTGGATGTAGGTCACATTGTCCATGTTTGGGTTAAGATGAATCGGCGGATCGGCGAAAGGAGTACCGCGGCATCCGGTCAGCGCCGAAGCCGCCAGCAGGCCCGTGAGGCCCACGAAGAGACGGGTCATGCGATTCATGCTTCTTCCTCCACCAGCTCCACATGTTTCGCGCCGAGGCCCTTGAGGAACTCCGCAGTGCGGGTCGCCTCAAACTTGGGGTCGGCCGACTCGATCGAGATAAAGAACTTATCGTCCGACGCCTTCTCGAAGCGCGCCGAACCGAAGATGGGGTGGTTCCAGCGCGGAAGCCGGCAGAAGCCCATGATGCTGAAGATCGTCGCGAAGGCCGAAAAGAGGATCGACATCTCGAAGATGACCGGAACGTAGGCCGGCCAGGCGAAGTAGGGCTTGCCCGAGATAACCAGCTTGTAGGCGTAGTTGTGCACCCAGTACTGAAGAGCAGTGCCAGTGAAGGTGCCCGACAGACCGACGACAAGCACCACCCAGGGCAGCTTGCTGGCCTTGAGGCCCATCGCATCGTCAAGACCGTGAACCGGGAAGGGCGTATGGGCGTCCCAGTTGGCGAAGCCGGCGTCGCGCACCTTCTCGCAGGCGTGGAAGATTTCGGCTGCCGAGTCGAACTCGGCAAGGATGCCCCAAGTAGAGGTCGTGGTAGCAGTGCTAGCCATGAGCGTGCGCTCCTTCGTGAGCGGACTCGCCGCCATGGTTGTCGCCATGGTGGTGCGGGTCGGCAATCGGCATCACCGACTTGACCTCAGCGATGGCCACCTGCGGCACAAAGCGAAGGAAGAGGGCGAAGAGGGTGAAGAAAAGACCAAAGGTGCCAAGGAAGGTGGAGATGTCCCAGTAGGTGGGCGAGTAGGTATCCCAGCTCGAGGGCAGGAAGTCGCGCGACAGGGTTATCGTGATAACGAAGCGCTCGAACCACATGCCGATGTTCACGAAAATCGAGGCGATGAAGAGCACCGTCGTGTTCGTGCGGAGCTTCTTCGACCAGAAGAGCTGCGGCGTGATGACGTTGCAGGTGATCATCGTCCAGTAGGCCCACCAGTAGTTACCGAAGGCACGGTTGATGAAGGCGAACTGCTCGTAGGTGTTGCCCGAGTACCAGGCGATGAAGAACTCCATCGCGTAGGCGTATCCAACCAGCGTACCCGTCAGCAGCACGACCTTCGCCATGTTCTCAAGGTGGCGGATCGTGATGATGTGCTCGAGCTTGTAGATGACGCGGCAGGGGATGAGCAGGGTGAGCACCATGCCGAAGCCGGAGAAGATGGCGCCGGCGACGAAGTAGGGCGGGAAGATGGTCGTGTGCCAGCCCGGAACCTGCGAGACCGCGAAGTCGAACGAGACGATCGAGTGGACCGAGAGGACCAGCGGCATGGAGAGCGAGGCGAGCAGCAGGTAGGCCCGCTCGTAATGCTGCCAGTGGCGGTTGGAGCCGCGCCAGCCGAGCGAGAAGAAGCCGTAGAGCGCCTTCGACAGCGCTGTCTTGGAGCGGTCGCGCATCGTCGCAAGGTCGGGGACAAGACCAGTGTACCAGAAGAGCAGCGAGACTGTTCCGTAGGTGCTGACGGCGAAGAAGTCCCAGAGCAACGGGCTCCGGAAGTTCGGCCACATCGCCATCTGGTTCGGCAGCGGCGCGAACCAGTAGAGCAGCCAGACGCGACCGACGTGGATGGTCGGGAAGAGAAGCGCGCATACGACGGCGAACAGCGTCATCGCCTCTGCGGCCCGATTGATCGAGGTCCGCCACTTCTGCCGGAGCAGATAGAGAACGGCCGAGATCAGCGTGCCGGCGTGACCGATACCGATCCAGAAGACGAAGTTGACGATGGCCCAGCCCCAAGCGACCGGGATGTTGAGACCCCAGATGCCGGTTCCCTGCCAGAACAGGT
>CANMDT010000042.1 GCA_947496715.1 Myxococcales bacterium | reverse complement strand
GCTCGGTGTCGCCAGCTTCACCTGCTCATCGGCAAAGACCGAGTCGCCAACCAACAAGAGCCGGCGACCGCTTGGCAGCGAGACGAGCAGCGCGACCTCCTCGGGACCCGAGGCCCGATAGGTCACTGCGACCACCGAGCCATCGTCAAAGAGGTCGTCCGATTTGCGACCGCCGAGGTAGGAGCCGCCGCCAAAAGACATCGCCGAGAGGCGGGGCCGAAGCTCCTGCGCTGAGGGCAGATCGTAGGCATAGCGGTAGGGCCAGGACGAGCCGGTTGAGCTGGAGATCTCGCCCGAGCCGGCGAAGGCGCGCACCGTGGAGGGCAGCGAGAGCAGCCCGCCGGTGTTGTACCAGCGCATGGATGGAAGGATGATCCGGTCGACGCCCAGCGACGGGTAGAGTTGCGCCAGCGATGTGAGCGGCTCGGAGGCCGCAAAGGGCGTCCCCACCTTCCAGCCCACGTGACGCTCATTGTGCTCCGGCGACAGCCCCGTGCCGAAGAGAATCGTCCCCTTCGGATGGCGGATGAGCGCCGCGCGGAAGGCCACGCGCCGCCTTCCCCAGCCGAGCCCCTGCGCGAGGTGGGTACCGACGGTCCGCGACTCCGCTGTCTCGATGAAGGAGAGCGAGAGCTCCACCGGCTGGCTCGGCGCCGCCGGGATCGCAGGCAGCGCGACACGGCCGTGGCTGAGCGAGTAGGGGTAGAGCTGCGACACCTCGAGCAGCCCCCAGACCAGCCCCGCGCCGAGCAACAGGCCGAGAAGGCCGCGTCTCCAGGGGAGCCGGTCGGAGGGCGCGGCAGGGGACGGAGAAGGAAGAATCGCGTCGGTGCTCATGCGGGCCTTCCTGCACCAGATGCGCTGCGGTTGCAAGCCGCGACAGGAGGTTTGGCCTCCAGAGGCGACTGTGGTATCCGACCGGACGCGACGACCCTTCGAGGATGCCCATGAACGCCCAGACTTCGACCCCCTCGTTCACCTCCGCCCTCACCCTCTTCCTGCTCTGCGCTGCCTCACTGCTCGCGGGCTGCCCCGACTTCGGCGATCCGCCCGTTGTCGTCGAAGCTGTCTGCGGAACCGGCTCAGGCGCGCCTCCTTGTGACTACTGCACCGACATCAAGCCCATCTTTGATGCCTCCTGCGCACGCTGCCACGGCGCTGGACCGCAGGGCGGACAGTACCCCGACCTCGATGTGCATGCCGAGCGAAACGCGGGGCTTGGGAGCGTCTCTACCCACCTCGACCGTTCGCTCAGTCGCATCAACGATGGCACCATGCCGCCGCAGGGTGGGCCAGATCCGAAGGTGACGGCTCTTCAGCTGGCCATCATCGAGGCATGGAAGGCCCAGGGTATGCCCGAAGGCTCCTGCAACTAGGCGATTCCATGGCGCGCCTCCTCCACGCGGGCCGCCTGGTCGCCCCAGTCTGCCTCGCCCTCGCCGGCTGTCTCCCCGCCATCCCGACGGGCAGCGGCTCCGACACAGGCTCCCTCTTCGATGTAGGGCTCGCCGACCTCGGCGTGGACTTCGACACCGGCGGCACCGTCACGCCGCCAGACGGCTCTGACGACACCGACGCAGGCTCCGGCAGCGGCCAGCCAGATCTGCCTACCCCGACGTTGGCCGAGGTCGCTTCGACGGTGCTCGTTCCTGCCTGCGGCGACTGCCACATCTCGCAGACACTGGGCGACCTCTGGCTCCAACCCAACGCCGCGCTCCGCGACAGGCTGCTCGCCAGCTCACTTCAGGCCGCGCCGATGCCGCTTGTGACGCCCGGCGATCTGCAGGCCTCCTACCTCTGGCGCAAGGTCGAAGGCAGCCACCTCGAAGCGGGCGGCCTCGGCGCACCGATGCCACTCGCCCGCAGTCCGCTCACCGAGCTCCAGATCGACCTGCTGCGCCGCTGGATCGCAGGTGGCGCGCCGCCCTGAGCAACGCGCTCAGTAGAACATGTGGACCTGGCTCAGCCACTGCCCCTTGTCCGACACCTTCGGGTTCTCCGAGGTCTCGTAACGGTAGAGGATGTCGAACTGCAGTCCGGCGTAGGGGTTGAACTCGACACCCGCCATCACGCGGCTCTTTGCGTTCTCCGTGAGCGCCAGATCGGGGTCTACCCACTCATAGCGGACCTTGGGCGACAGACCGGTGAAGCCCTGCCACTGCAGTTCGTGGAAGGCCGCCAGCTGCTTCACGGTCGCGCCGCTCTCGCTCTGGTTGCGCGTGTCGCTGCGGTAGTCGAGCTCGCCCATGTAGATGAGCGGGAAGAGGCTGAGCGCCCACATCGGCCCCGCGGCAAACTCGGTCGTGTCGTCGGCCTTCCGCTTGCCGTAGTGCACTGTCCCGCCGGCCGTGTAGTTCATGCCACGCCAGCCGCCCTGCGCCGTCACGCCGTTCGCCTCGAAGTTGGTTTTGAGCTCGCCCGGCCAGCTCTCCACCCCCTCGTGCCAGAGCATCACATTGCTCCAGCTTTCGTAGTAGGCATGACCCCACTCCACGCCGAAAGCCTGCCGGTTCTGGTCGAAGCCGGTGTCGCGGCGGGTGTAGGCGGTGTGGTCGGGGATACGCCAACCGTAGGGCTGGAAGAAGCGACCGGCTCGCACATACTGGCTGCCCGGCAGGTCGTGGAGCATGACGAAGGTCTCGCGCACCCAGGCCCGCTTCTCTGCGGCACTCGCATAGGTCTCACCATCAGGGAGGAGCTTCTGGCCCTGCACGCCGAGGTCGAGATAGGCGGTCAGATTGGAGGCGGGGTGGTAGGCGCCGTAGACCTCGAACTCCATCGGGAAGGTCGCCGACTCCGCTACGGTCCCACGCTCGAGGCCCGACGGCTTCGTCTCCTGCGTGGTCACATTCATGATCCGGATGTCGGTGCCAAGCTGGTACCGAGGCGCAGGGTCGATGTCGCCATACCGATCGGCGATCTCGCGGTGCTGCACCTCGCCGGGCCACCAGCCGCCGTTCCAGGCGCCGAACATGTCGAACCCGCCCTCCGATGGCTCGCCCTCGCGGAGGAAGCGGGCCGGGTTGGCGCGCTCGCCGGGACGGGGCCCGAACATGGGCAGCTCCTCTTCGCCGTAGAAGGAGCCCAGCGGCGTGCGCATGCCACCGCCCGACGGGTTCACGTGGCAGCCCTGGCAGTCGAGCGTGCAGCGGCGGTCGGCCTTGTCTGGGTTGAGCCAGCCCGTGGGCTCCACGTGGCAGGTGTTGCAGGCATGGGCCGAGCTGACGGAGTACATCGGGGTCGCAGCGGCGGGCGAAGCCCAGCCGAAACATGCCGCAGCGAGCATGAGACAGACCAGCCCGAGGAGGACCAACGGGCGCGAAAACCAAACGGGAGCCAGACGCATCGGCGAGACCTCTCTCAGACGAACAAGTATAGATGAGCATTCCACGCATCGGGCAAAAAGCGCAACGATGTTCGAAGATGTGACCATCCTCACTCGCTCTGCTAGCGGCCTCGGGACGGGCCGGTTCGGGCCGCCAACGCCGGCGCCTATCGCCCGCCCCTCACGCCCGTAGCGTATCCATGCACCCTCGCCTCCGCCTCAGCAAACCCATCGAAGCCTCTGTCCGCCGCGGAAACCCCTGGGTCTTCGCAGACGCGGTCGAGCCCCTCGACGGCGTGAAGGACGGCGAGGTCGTCGACCTCGTCACCACCGCTGGCATGTTCATCGCACGCGGCACCATCGAGCCCTCCTCGCAGCTCCGCTTCCGGGCCTGGACCTGGGACTTCGACGAGGAGGTGGACGAGGCCTTTGTTGCCCGCCGCTTCGCCTCCGCGCTCGAGCTCCGCCGCGCGCTGCTGCCCAAGAGCGTCGAGGCCTTCCGCGTCGTTCACGGTGAGAACGACCGCCTGCCGGGCCTGCACTGCGACATCTACGGCGACCTCGTCTCGCTCCGCATCGACGGCCGGCTCGGAGAGCGATGGGTCGACGCCTACGTCTCCGCTGCCGTCTCCGAACTCCAGCCCGCAGCGCTCATCGTGCGTGAGCCGCAGCGCGACAACGGCAAGCCCCGCGTGCTCTTCGGCGACGTGCCCGACGAGATGCAGTTCCGCGAGCGCGACCGCCGCTTCCTCATGAACCCGCTCACGGGCCAGAAGACCGGCTTCTTCCTCGACCAGCGCGACAACCGCGACAAGGTCACCCAGCTCGCACGCGGCCGACGGGTCCTCAACCTCTGCAGCTACACCGGCGGCTTCACCATCGCGGCCGGGCTCGGCGGCGCAGACGAGGTCATCTCGGTCGACATCTCCGGCGCCGCGCTCGAGATGGCCAAGAAGAATGTGGCGCTCAACGGCCTCGACGAGCGCAAGTTCGGCTTCGTGAAGGCCGATGTCTTCGACTGGCTCACCGACGAGGTAAAGCGGCCGCCCCGCTTCGATCTCGTCATCGTCGACCCGCCCTCTTTTGCCGCCAGCGCCAAGACGGCCAAGGATGGCGGCAAGGCCTACGTCCGCCTCAACGAGCTGGCCATGCGGGCCACGATTCCGGGCGGCTGGTTCGTCTCGGCGAGCTGCTCGAGCCACCTCCGCGCAGAGGGCTTCCTCGACCTCCTCGCGGCCTCCGCCGAACGCTCCGAGCGGAGCTACCGCGTTGTTGAGGTGCGGGGCGCAGGCATCGACCACCCCACGCTCGCTGCCTTCCCGCAGGGCGCCTACCTCAAGTTCGTCATGGGACGACTCGACGGCCTCAGAGGCTGAACCGCGCCAACAGCTCCGCGTGCCGCGTCTGCGGCAGCAGGTCGTGGGCGCTCACCTCATCGAGCCGGTAACCGTCCGCCATCAGCCGGCTGGCGTCCCGTGCAAAGCTGTCGGGGTTGCAGCTCATGTAGATGAGCTTCGCCGGTCGGAGCGCCAGCAGCCCCGCCAGCACTGCGGGCTCCAGCCCCTTGCGCGGCGGATTCACCACCACCGCATCGGGCCGCTCCCAACCGGCCGCAAAGGCCTCGGCCGCGGTCATGACCTCAAACTTCGCCTGCACCGGTAGCGTCGCCGCGACCGCCCGCGCCGCCTCGATGCTCGAGGCGCCGCTCTCGGCACCGAACAGCTTCGAGACACCGCCCACGACCACGCCGTGCAGGCCGATGGCGCCCATGCCGCAGTAGAGATCCCACACCGTCTCGGCGCCGGCCAGCCAGCTGCCCGCAAGCTCATACATGGCGCCTGCTGCCTCAGCGTTCAGCTGTGCAAAACCAGCCGTCCCGATCGGCAGCTCCAACCGGCCGTAGCGCTCCATCACAGAGGCCGCGCCGGCGGCCCAGACAGGCTCGCTGCGCCGTACCGCGTCGCCCGCATCCTCATTCACCGACCAGCCCCAGCCGGCCCAGCCAAGCCGCTCCGCCAGCTGCTCCGTCCAGGCCGGAGGCGCTGTCATCGCACGACCGAAGATCAGCTCTCCGACAACCTCGCCCGCCCGGTTTCCGCGCAGCGCAAGATAGCGAGGCCACTCGGTCTGCGGCGCCTCGGAGAGCGCCCGGATGAACTGCGATGCCGCGGCGTCGATGGAAGGAAGAACCGCCACGCAGGGAACCATGTCGGCGAGCTCTGCGCCCGCAGGGACGCGGCTGGCAAGCATGGCCAGCCCGTCGATATCGGCGACGACATGGTAGATGTTCCGGTTGCGATAGCGGAGCGAGGGGCCGCGCCGCTCGAGCACCGGGGTCGCGCCGATGGAGGCCAGCGCGGTGTGGAGCCAGCGCACCTTGAGCGCAATGCCATCGGCTTCCGGCATGGGCAGCAGCGGGCAGCCGCCGCAGCGCACCGCCCCTTGCATCGCGGAGAGGCAGAGCTCGCGCGGCGGCGCGGCGGAGGGGACGATGCGGGTGTCGAGCACCCGCCCCCAGGCCATGGGCCGGTGCGGGCTCACATGGTCGATCTCCACGTAGCCTTTGCAGCCCAGCACCATCTCGGCCACCCGCACCTCGAGCGGCCCCTCGTAGGCCACGCAGGAGCCGTCCTCGGCTACCTCCTCGAAGGTGAGGACGAGCCGGTCGCCGGGCCTGAACCGGCGCGGCGCGGAGGAGGGATTTGCAGGTCGCTGCTTCATATTTCGCTCACCAATCCCAGCAATCCGACAACCCATTCCTTGCGCCGTCGACGGAAGACCTTATCCACTCCGCACCCTGCGTCAAAAGTGTGACTCCTGACGGGCGCAGGCTAGGCTCCACATTCGCGCCGGCGGCCTGTCGTCGACGCCAACCGACAGCAAGGATGAACATGTCTTCGAACCTCCTCGACCGCCGCACCTTCCTCACCCGCGCCGCACTTCTTGGCGGAACCGCCGCCGGTCTCAGCCTGCTTGTTGGCTGCGGCAAGGGCGGCGCGCTCGTCTGCACCGACACGGCCTCGCTGAAGCCCGAGGACCTCGCGACCCGCACCAGCCTCAACTACGTCGACGCCTCCGCAGACCCGACCAAGCTCTGCAGCAGCTGCACACTCTATCTGCCCGCCGCCGAGGGCGCCTGCGGAGGTTGCTCGGTGGTGAAGGGGCCCATCAACCCCAACGGCTACTGCATCTCGTGGGCCAAGAAGGCCTGAGCCACTTCCTTAGCGGCGACAGACCACGACCCGCTCCAGCAGCGCGACCGCGGGGCCGTCGCCGCCTGCGAAGCTCGCCACCCACTCCATCGTGCCGGCGTCGTCGCCCACCTTCCAGCCGGCCTGCACCAACTCACGGTGGAGCTCCTCGGTGGTGACGCCGCCGAGGAGCGGCTCGCCGAGCCCTCCAAAGGCTGCGCGTACCAGCGGCAGGAAGATCGACGGAATCGAGGCCAGCGCAGGCAGGATGTAGCTCTCCACCAGCCAGCTTCCAGGCGCGCTCAGGCTGCCAATCTCAGCCAGCGTTGCCTGTCGCGCCGCCGCCGTCAGGTAGGGGGTCACACCCTCCCAGACCCAGAGCGTCGGGACGGCTACATCAAAACCCTCTGCCACCAGCCGCTCGCTTAGCCGGTCAACGAGGAAGTCGACCGACACATGGCGCACACCGCCGGTCCGGTGGATGCGGCGCGAGGCCTGCTGCTTCCAACCCTGCGTCGCAGGATGATCCACCTCAAACAGCGGCAGGTGCAACAGCGCCTCCAGCCGATAGGCCCGAGCATCCAGACCGGCACCCACCACCACCATCTGCCCGATGCCCGCTGCTGCTGCCTCGCGCGCCACCCCATCGATGTAACGGGTGCGAAGGCCAGCATGGTCGACCAACCCGCCGCTCGCAGCTCGAACCAGCTTGGCCGCCACGGGACTGCTCCGGGTCATCCGCGCGATCCGCGACAGCCAGCCCGCCGCGTGGGGCGGCGAGAGCAGCGGCGCGAGGCCATCCACATCACTGCCGATGGGAGAGACTCCCTCGCCCGAAAGGTAGCGTGCGGCGCTGACGATGGTCGCGGTTCGGCTCGGAAGATTGGCGCGCATCGGACCTCCTTCGATTCTGGCTAGGCGTAGCAGCCCGCTGCGGTTACACTTGGCACCATGCTCCGTCTGCGTCCACACACCGCTCAACGCCGCCTGCTCGTCGCCGCATTCCTCGCCGCCACGCTGGCTCGTTGCGCAAACGCGCCGGAGGGCGAGGCCGCACATGCGGGCGCAACCCTCCGCTCCGCAGAACAGGCCGCGACCCGGCGCTGCGGCCCGGCGGACGCGAGCGGAAACCCGCTCCGCGTGCGCGGCATCGACGTCTCCTACTACCAAGGCACCATCGACTGGCCTGCCGTCGCGGCCACCGACATCCGCTTCGCTGTCGTCCGGCTCTCCGACGGCGTCGGTACCCGCGACAGCCAGTTCGTGCGCAACTGGCAGGAGAGCCGCCGCGCAGGCCTCATCCGCGGCTTCTACCAATACTTCCGTGCCTCAGCGGGCGGTGCTGCTCAGGCACAGCTCGCCGTCGATCGGCTGGCCGAAGCCGGTGGATTCCAGAACAGCGACCTGCCCCCCGTGCTCGACATCGAGACGCTCGACGGACGAACCGCAGCGCAGGTCGCAGCAGAGGCCACCATCTGGGTAGACGCCATGCGCGAGGCGACAGGCAAGGAGCCCATCATCTACACGGGCGCCTACTTCTGGGACGACAACGGGCTGCCAGACAGCCTCAACACCCAGCCGCTCTGGACCGCCAACTACACCACCAACCCCTGCCCCTGGACCTCCGACTCCTGGGACCGCTGGACCCTCTGGCAGTACACTGACAGCGGCACCGTGAGCGGCATCGCAGGCCCAGTGGACCTCGACTACTTTGCCGGCACGCTCGACGACCTGCAGAACTTCGCCAACGCGACCATCGCACCCACATGCGAGCCCGACTGCCCGACCTGCGTGGACCGGTGCAGCGCGGTCGACCTCCGCACCTGCATCGGCGACGCCACCTTCACCCGCTGCGAACCCTCCGCTGACGGCTGCCTCGCCTGGGGTGCGCCGCAGCTCTGCCCCGCCGGCACAGTCTGCGAGGCAGGTGACTGCAACCGGGCGCCCGACGCAGACACAGGCACGCCCGACGCAGACACAGACACGCCCGACGCAGACACCGGCACGCCCGACGCAGACACCGGCACGCCCGACGCAGACACCGGCACGCCCGACGCAGACACAGGCACGCCCGACGCAGACACAGGCACAACCGATACAGAAACGACCCCGGACACGACCGCCGACACCGCCGCAGACACACGCCCGGATACCGCCGCAGACACGCAGCCAGACACCCGCACCGACAGCAGCGCCACCGACGCACAGCCCGACGCAGAGGCGCCGCTCGACACGCAGAGCGAGGCCAGCGAAACGGGCTGCAGCGCGGCCACCAACACCGGCGCTGGATGGCTCGCCCTGCTCGCCGTCGCAGCCCTTCGACGCCGCAGGACCGCATGAGCCGCCTCCCCACTGCCGGAGAACTCGACGACGCCTGGACAGCAGTCCGCGGCCGCATGGAGCCCTCGCCCATCGTCGAACGCGACGGCCTCATCTGGAAGCTGGAGACCGAGCTCCCCACCGGCTCCTTCAAGGTCCGAGGCGCCACCGTCGCCGCTGCTGCGCTCGCCTCCGACCGCGGCCTCGTAGCCGCCTCTGCCGGCAACCACGGGCTCGGCCTCTGCTGGGCAACCGCGCCAGACCGCACACCCCTGACCATCGTCGTCCCGCGCGAATGTCCTGAGGTCAAACGGAACAAGCTCGCAGCCTTCGACCACGCCACCATCCGCGTCTGTGAACAGCCCGGCTACGACGCCGCGGAGGCGCTCGCGCGGCAGATCGCGGAAGAGGAACAACGCCCCTTCGTCAGCCCCTTCGACCACCCGCTCGTCATGGCCGGAAACGGCGGCACCCTCCTCCGTGAACTCATGGAGCAGCTCCCAGAGACGGGCACCATCATCGTCCCCGTCGGAGGTGGCGGGCTGCTCTCCGGCCTGATCGCTGCGTGCGCCCGGCTCCCGGAATCCAAACGGCCCGACCTCGTTGCGGTGCAGTCCGAGGCCTCGCCGGCCTTCTTTGCAAGCCTCCGAGACCGTCACGCCTACACCGCCTGGCCGCCCGCAGAGAGCGTCGCAGAGGGGCTCGAAGGCGGCACGGGCGCCGTCGCTGTGGCGGCCGCGCTCGACGCCGGACTCCGCTGCCTGCTCGTCTCCGAGGCGCAGATCATCGCAGCCCGCACCCGGCTCTGGGAGCTCCACGGCTGGAAGGCCGAGGGCAGCGCAGCGGTCGTTGAGGCCGCCAGAGCCGCCGGCCTGCTCGAAGGGCTGCGCGGGCCCGTCGTCGGGCTGCTCACTGGCCGAAACACCGCGTGATCTTCCGCACCGCTCTTGCGCGTTGCAGCCGCGACCTCGCTTGGGTAATCGCGCCCCACCCCATGCCATTGGACGCCCCATGCGTGACCTGCTGACCGGACTGCTCGAACCCACCCCTGTCCTCGATCACGGCTTCGTCCGGCTCGTCGATGCCATGCCCCGCCTCGCCGAAGAGGGCGAGACCGCAGACCACGCCATCGTCCGCGCCGCCCGCGTCTCCTACCAGACCGGCACCAAGGCCTCGCGCACCGACCGCGGCCTCATCCGCTACCTCATGCGCAACTTCCACACCTCGCCCTTCGAGATGGTGGAGTTCAAGTTCCACACCAAGATGCCCATCTTCGTGGCGCGGCAGTGGGTGCGCCACCGCACCGCCTCCATCAACGAGGTCTCCGCCCGCTACTCGGTGCTGCCGGAAGAGTTCTACATCCCCGAGCCCGAGGCTGTTGGCGCCCAAGCCACCTCCAACCGTCAGGGCCGGAGCGAAGGGCTGCTCGACCTGGCCACCATCGAAGAGACCCGCACCGTGCTCCGCGACCAGGCCACCGGCGCTTTCGCGAGCTACCAGGGGCTGCTCGACAAGGAGGTGGCCCGCGAACTCTCGCGCGCCGTCCTGCCCGTCAACGCCTATACCGAGTGGTACTGGAAGGCCAACCTGCTCAATGTCTTCCGCTTCCTGCAGCTCCGGCTCGACCACCACGCGCAGTATGAGATCCGCGTCTATGCCGAGGCCATGGCGACCATCATCAAGCAGGTCGCGCCGTGGAGTTTCGAGGCCTTTGAGGACTACTGGATGAACGGCGCACGCCTCTCCAGCCACGAGTGGGCTGCCGTCCTCGCAGAGCTCTCGACGGAGCAGCGCGACAGTGTGCTGACCCGACTCGAAGACACGCTCTCCGCCGGCGAACTCCGCGAGCTGCAGCAGAAGCTCGGCCGTTAGGCCGCAGCCTACTCGTCGCCAGGAACCGGCGTCAGATCGTTGGGGTCGGTGTCCATCAGCGTCCGCATGTGACGGGGAGAGGTGGGTTCATCCCAACCGTCCCGATCGTTCGCCGGCTCGCTCACGCTCTCGGTGGCAATGGCGTCGGCCTGCGCAGCGAGCGCCACCTCCACAATCACCACCGTGATGTTGTCGCGGCCGCCCGCCTGCAGCGCCCGCTCCACCAACCGATCACTCATGTCCTCGAGCGACAGATGTGCGTCGCCGAGATAGAACTCCAGTTGGGTGTCGGAGACGAGGTCGGAGAGGCCGTCGCTGCAGAGCAGGAACCGGTCGCCCGGCTCTACCGCAAGCTCCTGCGCCTCCACCTCAACGTCGCCCTCGAGGCCGAGCGCGCGCATGATGACATTCGACATCGTCGCTGCCGCGAGCCGCGCCTCTGCATCGCGGCCAAGGCCGAAGAGGAAGTTCGAGAGGCTGTGGTCCGGCGTGATCTGCGCGATGCGTCCGCCGCGCAGCAGGTAGGCTCGGCTATCGCCAGCATGGCAGATCGAGACGGTGTCGCCGGTGAACTGGAGGCCCACAACCGTGGTCCCCATCCCCTGGCGCGAACCCACCTCAAGCGACGCCTGGTAGATGGCCCGGTTGGCCATCAGCATCGACTGTTCGAGCAGCTTGGTAGGCTCACCTACACCCGAAGTCGTCGGGAAGGGAATGCGCTGAAGCCGCTTCGACCCCTGATAGAAGTCGGCGATGGTCTTCACGCAGATCTCAGAGGCCACCTGCCCCGCAGCATGACCGCCCATGCCGTCGGCAACGACGCAGAGGCCATCGGCCGGCATCACGACGAAGTTGTCTTCGTTCTCGTCCCGCACAAGCCCAACGTGGCTACGGACCGCGAAACGAAGCGCCATCTCGCGCCCCTGTTCCGCTGCCGCGTCTGGCAGCGCCAGTGGCAACCGGTGCGGCTGCGGCGGGTGCGACAAGAAGAAGGGCTCGGTTCCCGGGAGCAGCTTCCAGCCCGAGCAGACCGCCACAAAGGTATCCAGCTTCGCGCTCGGCGCGCGGCGTGCGGGATTCTCAATCCCCTTTGGGCGGCGGATGGGCTTCGACAAACGGTGCTCCGAGCGGCGGTCGCGTGAGGGCGGCCCTCTAGCACATTTGGCACCGACCCGTCACACCAATCTTTGCAGCGCCTGGTGTGCGGCCCCGAGCAGCCCCGCCTCGTCGCCCAGAGACCCGCGGCGGATCGTCAGCCGCGCCCGCGCCACCGCCAGCGTCAGCTCCATCGTCCGCGCCTCGAACCGCGAGGCCAGCACCGGCGCACGCTCCAGCAGCCCGCCGCCCACAAGCAGCACCTCGGGATTGAGGAAGGTGCAGAGCCCGCTCGCCGCGTAGGCGAGCGCTTCGACCAGCTCGGCAACAATGCGCTCCGCCTCCGCATCTCCGGCAACCGCCGCGCGCTCCAAGCGTGCGGGATCACCAGGGAGTTCGCCCGCCACGTCGGTCGCAAACTGCACCCCCTGAAGCCTTCGGCCAAGCGAGGCGCCACCGGCCACCGACTCCACGCAGCCAACCTCGCCGCAGCCACAGGGTGCCTGGCCGCCAGGCAACTTCATGTGACCCACCTCGCCCGCCGTACCGCCCGTGCCGCGCACAAGCCGGCCCTCTACGACCGCCGCGCCGCCAACCCCTGTGCCCGCGTAGAGCGCCACAAGTGAGCGCACGCCCACCGCAGCGCCCGCCGCCAGCTCGCCCATCACAATCGCCGAAAGATCGTTGCAGACCGCCACCGACCCGGCCGGCTGGCCCAGGGCGGCCTCCAAGCGGTCGGCGAAGGCAACATCTCGCCAGCCCAGGTTGGGCCCGTTCACCACCGTGCGGCCATCGGGCGACAGCTGCGCCGCAAGCCCCATGCCCAACGGTAGCTCCGTCAGCGCATGGCCGGTCGCCGCCTCCGCCTCGCGCAGCGTCGCCATCAGCACTGCGGCCAACGACTCCGGGCTGTCATCCTGCCCGCGCCAACCCCGCTTGCCCTGCCAGAGCAGCTGCCAGCTGTCCGCGTCAAACAGGCCGAGCCGAAGATGGGTGCCGCCAACGTCGGCGCCGAGCACCAGCCGCATCAGGCAACCGTCGCTGCGGCGATGGTCGCATCGAGGAAGGCTCGGATGGCATCACGCCGCTCCGGCGTCGTCGCCTCGGTGCGCATCACCAGCACCGGCTGCGTGTTCGATGCACGGATGAGCCCCCAGCCGTCGGCGTAGGTGACCCGCGCGCCGTCGATGTCGTTCACATCCAACCCCTGCGCCTTGAGGCTCGCCACAACCCGCTCGACGATCGCGAACTTGAGGTGGTCGGGGCAGTCCACGCGGAGCTCCGGCGTGACAAAGGTGGTCGGGATGTCCGACAGCATCTGCGAGATGGTCTCTTCGCTGTGCGACATGAGTTCGAGCAGCCGCGCCATCGCGTAGAGGCCGTCGTCATAGCCGTAGTAGCGGTGCTTGAAGAAGATGTGGCCCGACATCTCGCCGGCGAGCAGCGCACCGGTCTCCTTCATCTTCGCCTTGATGAGGCTGTGGCCCGTCTTCCACATCACGGGCACGCCGCCATGCTTGGCGATGTCGTCGTAGAGCGTCTTGCTGCACTTCACCTCGCCCACGATCGTCGCGCCGGGCGCCTCCTTGAGCACGCCACGCGCAAAGAGTGCGAGCAGCCGGTCGCCCCACTGCACCTCGCCGTTGCCGTCGACCACGCCCACGCGGTCGGCATCGCCATCGAGGCCCACCGCGAAGTCGCAGCCGTAGGCCTTCACATCGTGCGCCATGATCTCCACCGTCTCGACCGTGGTCGGGTCGGGATGATGGTTGGGGAAGCGGCCGTCCGGCTCGATGAACCGGCCCACAGCCTCCACGCCCAGACGGGCAGCAAGCTGCAGCGCCAGCGGGCCACCGATGCCGTTGCCACCGTCGATGAGCACCTTGAGCGGACGAGGCCCCATCGTGATGCCCGAGGCTACATGGTTCAGGTAGCTCTCCTCAATCTCGAGCCGCTCCAGCGAACCGGCACCTGTCACGAAATCCTGCGCCACCATGCGCCGGTAGAGCCCCTGCACGCCGTCGCCGTGCATCGCGTCGCGGCCCAGGAGCATCTTGAAGCCGTTGAACTCCGGCGGGTTGTGCGAGCCGGTGATCTGCACGCCGCCGCCCAGGTTGTGGAAGAAGACCGCAAAGTAGAGGACCGGCGTCGGAACCATGCCCACATCAAGCACGCGCAGGCCGGTCGACGAGAGGCCGCGGACCAGCGCCGCCTGAATCCGCGGACCGGAGAGCCGGCAGTCTCGGCCCACCGCGAAGGTGGTGGCACCGGTCGCCACAGCCTCGGTGCCGAGCGAGCGACCGAGGTCAAACGCCACATCGTCCGTGAGGTCGCGGTCGGCCACGCCGCGGATGTCGTAGGCCCGAAAAATCTCGGCGTTCAAGCTCATGGCTCTCTCCTCTGCGCTAAATGATTTTGCCTTCGCGGTGGCGCAGCGACTCCACGATCGCGCGCACCTCCTGCACCCGATCGCGCGGCGCAACCAGCAGCGCATCCTCGGTGTCGACCACGACGATGTTCCGCAGACCGACCGCCGCAAGCACACGCTTGTCGTGGCCCATCAGGATGGAGTCGGTGCAGTCAATCGCCACCACATCGCCCATCGTCACATTGCCCGCCTCATCGGTCTCGGCCACATCGGGCAGCGCATCCCAGGCGCCCACATCGCTCCAACCGAAGTTGGCCGAAAGCACCCGCACCTCGCGTGCCCGCTCCATGATGCCGTAGTCGATGGAGATCGACTCCACCCGCTCGAAGATTGCAGCAAGCTCCGCCTGGTCGCCGCCGCGGCGGAACAGCTCCGCCATCTCTTCGAGTTGGCCGGCCAGCGTCGGCAGCTGGCGACGCATCTCATCGAGGATCGTCTGCACCGTGAAGAAGAAGATGCCGGCGTTCCAGAGGTAGTTGCCATCCGCCAGGTAGCGCATGGCCGTCTCGCGGTTCGGCTTCTCGACGAACTTGTCGACGCTCGCCACACCCTGGGCGTCGAAGGCGCCGTGTTGGATGTAGCCGAAGCCGGTCTCGGGCTTGGTCGGCTCGATGCCCAGCGTCACGATGGCCCCCTTCTTCGCCTCCTCTGCAGCCTGCGAGACGAGGCGACGGAAGGTTGCCATGTCGCGGATGTAGTGGTCGGCAGGAAAGACCGCGAGCACCTCATCGGTCCGCCCCAGCTTCTCGCGCACAAAGACCGCCGCCATCCCGATGCAGGGCGCCGTGTTCCGGCCCTCCGGCTCTCGGAGGATGTTGGCAGCAGGCAGCCCGGTCACGGCCTCTGCGATGGCATCGCCGAGGTTCTCTGAGGTCACCACCACCATCTCATCCTTCGAGACCAGCCCCTCAAAGCGGTCGACCGTCTCGGTGACCATGGGCTTGTCGCCAAAGAGGCAGAGCAGCTGCTTGGGACGGTGGCGGCGGCTCAGTGGCCAGAAACGGGTGCCGGCGCCGCCGGCCATGATGACTGCATGCATGGAGAACTTCGAACCAAAAGAGGGCCCCAGGGGCCGAACGTGGCGAAACTAGAGCCTCACCTAGCGGCTCGCCAGATACATCGCGAGCGAGATGCCGCCAAGCGCCCAGCAGTACCAGGCGAACCGGTGGAACTGTGCGGCACGCAGCACCCGCGTCAGCAGGTTGATCGCGCCAAGGCCCACCACGAGCGCCGCCAACACGCCTGCTAGGACCGGGCCTGTCAAACCCCCAGCCTTCGCCAGGGTCTCGGCGTCGAACGAGACCGTAACCGCACCAAGGATGGCAGGGATCGACATCAGGAAGGAGACCCGTGCCGCATCTTCGCGTCGCACGCCGAGCCAGAGCGAAGAGACGATGGTCAGACAGCTCCGCGAGATGCCGGGCAGAACTGCAATCCCCTGCGCGACACCGATCAGCGCCGCCCGCGTCAAGGTGACGCCGCGGTAATTGATGGCGCCAAGGCCCTTACCTCCGGAGACGGCCAGCGGCCGCTCTTTTGCGTAGAGGCTCGACCAGAGCACGAAGCCATTGACGATAAGAAGCGCCGATACGCCCCACATGGGGATCGCCTCTGACTGCACCAGATCCTTCATCAGCAGCCCGATGATGCCCGTGGGCACCGTGGCTACGACCGTCACCAGCGCCAGCCGCGCACCCTCGCGGTCGTTCACCGCCGCCCAGCCCCGTGTCGGAAACTCCGTCACCGCGGGCACAAGGTCGCGCAGAATAACGCCAATCTCCTGTCGATAGAAGAGGAAGACCGCGACCAGCGTGCCCAGGTGGAGCATCAGGTCGAAGAGCGGCGAACCCTCGCCAGCCACGCCCAGCAGGTCGTGCGCCAACCGCAGGTGGCCGTCGGAGCTGACGGGCAGAAACTCCGTCACGCCCTGCACCACACCGAGCACGATGCTGTCGAAGAGGGTCATCACAGCCACCATCGTCAGGGCTCCTGTCCGGCGGTCGGCGCAGCAATCCAAGCCTGCATCTCCTGCCGCACCTTCTCCCAGCCCGGCGTCAGGCGGATCTCGAGGAAGTGCTTGTAGATGGCAGCCCATGTGGCATCGAGCTCTTCGATGAGCATCATCCGCTCCGCCAGCCGGCTATCCTCTTCACGGGTGGTCAGCGCGGGGAGCTTGACCCCCGACTTGGTGAAGCTCTGCGCCGTGAAGGTGAAGACCCACTCGCGGTCGCCCTTCACCAACATCAGCTTGGCCCGGCTCACCCGCTTGCCGAACTGCAGCGCCATGTAGGCCTCCGGCGACTGCGACGGCGCGCCACCCTTGAGTTTGCTCTGCTCGGTCTCGGCCAGCGAGGCCTCGAGCACCATCGCATCATCAAAAGTCACCTCCACGGGCGACTGGTCGATGAAGAAGCGGGCCCCGCCACGGTCGGTCTTGAACCAGAGCCACATGAGCAGCTCCGACGACAGAAACTCTTTGCCTGTCACGGTATCAATCATGGCCGTCACCTACCCTTGCTGCGTCAAAAAGCGCGCCGGCTGGGCGTCGGCCATCATGCCCACCACACTCTCCTCGAGTCCGCACTGCAGCGCCGCCACGTAGGGTGTGTCGGGGATGGCACGCAGGTCGAAGGTCTTGGTAAAGAGTTCTGCGAACCGCTCGTTGGCCCGCGACGACTGCGACCAGAGCCGGAGCCGGTTGTCTTCGAGGTTCCAGACCATGTCGACCACGCTCGCCGAGGCCAGCGCCCGGTGGCGGAGCTCGCGGAGCACCTCGGCGCGGAGGGAATCCTTCTCGCTGCGGAAGAGTTTGGCGCGGCTCTGCTCGGTCAGCAGCGCCCGCTCGCGGCGCGCCACATGGGCCTTGAGCAGCGTCGCGGGGATGGCCCACTTGTCTGCCCGAATGCTCAGGCAGAGGTAGCCATCGCGGAAGATGCCGGAGAAGTTGGGCGCCTCGGCGAGCAGGTCGTCCACGTCGCACCAGCCTACGCTGGTCTCCTCCTCGGCATCGGGCAGCAGCGGTCGGAACCAGTACTTGGTCACAGCCTCAAAGGCCGCATCCACGCCAACGGTCTCGATGGAGCCCTGCACATGATAGGTGGTGTAACTGACACTTCCCGAAATGACGCCCACGGAGCCTCCTCCTGCCCGACAGGGCAGATGCGGCCGACTAGGTAGCACCCACGGGCAAAAGGGCAAACGAACGGTGCCGCCCTACTCCCGCGGCAGCACCACGAGCCGCAGGCCCGTCGAGTCCGACCGCTGCGTCTGGCTCAGCGAGTTGCCCCGGTTCCCCACCCGCGCGATCATCGGAAAGGAGTTCCAGGCACCGCCCCGCCGCACCCGGATCGCCCCCTGCAGCGGACCCGTCGGATCGACCTGCTCCGCCGCCTCGTAGGGCGCGTAACGGTCGTTGGTCCACTCCCAGACATTGCCGAGCATGTCGTAGAGACCCCAGGCGTTGGGTTGGAGCGCACCGGTCGGGTGCGGCACATCACGCGCGTTCCCCTTGTGCCAGGCCATCTCCGGCAGCGCGACAGCCTTCGTCCGGTCTTCGCCCGCCCGCCCTGCATACTCCCACTCCGCCTCGGTCGGCAGCCGGTAGCCGCCGCAGGTGAAGCCGAGCAGACGGTCTCCCTCGTAACAGAGCGGCCGGCCCTCCGCGCCGCTGCGCGCGTTGGCAAAGGCGACCGCGTCGCGCCAGGTGACGCTGTCCACGGGGCAGCTCTCGCCGCAGCCGGAGTGCACCGATGGGTTGCTCCCCATCAGCGCCGACCAGGCCCGCTGGTCGGTCTCGCGCTGCTGCATGCAGAGGTCGCGCGTGAGCACGACCGTGTGGACCGGTGACTCGTCCTTGTAGCCCGGCTTTTCCCAGACCTCGCGCCCCATGCGGAAGCTCCCTGCGGGGATGCGGACAAAGCCCTCCGGGCAGCCGCGATGGTCGAACTTCGCGTCGGCCGATTCGGGCACAGGCAGGGGCGCAGGGGCAACCGGCGGCGCCTCCGCGCGGTCGCTCAGACCGGCCCATACAGCCCAGCCAGCTCCGCCTAGAAGCAGCAGTGAGAGCCCTGCGACCAGGCCCCGCGACAGAGGGGCGCGCCTCGGAATCTCAGCGGGGGGAGCCACCGCAACCGCCGCTGGCGAGGCCACCATCACCGGCAGATTTGGAGCAGCCGAAACCGACAGACCTGGCGCAACCGCCGCCGGCGCAACCGGTTCTCCAAACAGCTCCTGCGGCAGCGCTGTGAGCATCTCGGAGGCCCAGACAAATCGATGCTCCGCACGCGGCTGCAGCGCCTTGGCAAAGAAGGCAACCGTCGCATCCGACACCGCCGCAAACCCCACCATGGAGCGCGGACTCCGCGCTGCTCCACCCAAGGGCAGGTCGACGAATGGATGACCTCCGAAGAAGAGTTCAAAGAGCACAATGCCGAGCGCGAAGAGGTCGGCATGGGAGGTCCAACCCACCTGCCCCACGTCGGGCGCCCGATACATTCGGCTCCCCTGCTCACCTGCGAAGGCCTGCTCGACACTCGCCACATTGAAGTCGATCAGCAGCACCCGGCCCGTCCCCTCCTCCACGAGCACATTGGCTGGCTTGACGTCGCGATGAATCACCCCAGCGCCATGTACAGCTCCCAGCGCCGCCAGCAGCCCCTCGGCCACCCGACGCTGCTCCGGCCAGCTCATGCGGCGCTCGCCCTTCGTCCAGGCCTCAAGCGGCAGACCGCGCACCAACTCAGCCACCATGTAGAGATTGCCGTAGGGTGGCGGGAGCCGGTCGAGCCAGTAGACCTGCCGCAGGTGTTCGTGCAGCGGCATCCGAGGCCGGATCTGGTTGAACTCGTGCAGCGCCAACTCCTGGTCCGCCACGCCGGTGAAGATCTTCATGGCGTAGTCTGTACCCTGCGCCAGATGGTGCACCCGCCAGACCACCGCGAAGGTGCCCGCGCCGAGCTGCTCCTCGAGCCGCCACTTCCCCTCGAGCACCAGGCCGGGCGCAAAGGGTTCGGGAGCAGGAGTCGCAGGAAACGCCGCCGATCGCTCGGGCACCCGAACCGGCGCCATCGACTGCGGCAGCGACAACCCCCGCAGGCGCCGGACAGCCTCATCTGCGGTCGAACGGTGGCGCTGCGCCCCACAGGAGAGCAGGTCCAACACGAGCTCATCGAGGCGGACATCGAGGCCGACCACACATTCCGAAGGCAGGAGAGAGGGCCTGCCTGCCAGCGCAGCTGCCTCCGCTGGCCCCGAGAAGGGCAGGCGACCGGTGATGAGTTGGTAGAGGAGCACGCCGAGTGCGTAGCAGTCCGCCGTGGGCGAGGCGGCGTGCGCCGCGGGCGTCAGCAGTTCGGGTGCCAGGTAGGCACTCTCCGTCCGGCCGCGCGAGTCGCTGTAGATGGTAGTCTCGCCATCCATGTGGGCCCGCTCAAAGTCGGTCAGCTTCGGCACCCGGTCGCGGTCCAGGAGGATGGCCTCCGGCTGCAGGTTGCGATGCACAACCCCGGCAGCGTGGCAGGCCTTGAGCGCCTCCGCGATGCCCGTCGCAATGGCGAGTCGAGCCGTCAGACTCGAGGCCCGCGCCTCGTCGCCCGACAGGAACTGCGCAAGGCTGCCCCCTTCCGGCCAGTGGGTAAGTTCCACAAACTCCGACTCCTGCCGATCGTGCTCATAGTAGAGCACCTCGAGCAGGTTCGGGTGGGGCCCAATGCGCTTGCGCGCCTCGATGGAGCGGAACATCCAGCGGAGTTGCCGGTCTGTGCCCGTCACAGCCGCGCTCGGAGAGACGCTCCAGGTGCGCAGCCGGTAGCGGCTGCTGTCGTCGGCAAACTGCCCGTGTCGCGCCAGAAAGACGCCTCCGACCTCATCATGTTCGAGCGTTTCCAGCACTTGATACGACCCGATCTGTCGGCGTGCCGACCGGTGCCGCTCTCCCCAGCGGCCCTGCACCAGCGCGATCGCCCGCTCCATCTTCAACCGGAGTGCCTCCGGCGTGTCGGCCTTCTTTCGCGCCTCTGCATCGTGCGTCAGGAGCCAACTTGCGAGGTCGCAAAGATGGACCGCGTTGCCCGCCCATTCGCCCGTGATGAAGAGCAGCGAGGCGTCGGGGACGACGACCACGGGCTCGGTGTTCAGCTTGGCCTTGTTGTCATCCAGCACAGTCGCCAGCGCCCGCGACTTGTTGTTGGTGGCGCGAACAGGGGACGGAACCGACCGACCGCCCAACTCCCAGCCCTGATCGTCGCCCGTCAGCCGGCCCGTATACTGCTTGGCCTCGACCACGAAAACAGAGCACTCGGCAAAGACGAGCGCATCTACCTCGAGCGCATACCCGTGCCGCGGCTTGAAGGTGAAGTTGGGCGCAACCTTCCAGTGGGCGGGTAACCGTTCGCAGAGCAGTTCAACCACCTCGCGCTCAAAGGCGTTCACGAAGCCATCGGCCCCCGACGGTGTGAAGATGAGCTCAGCCACGGGCCGCCTCATCGCCGCTCTTCACCGTCCAACGCGCCACACCGCCTCCTTGCGACCCCAACCTAGCCTCGCAGAGGGAGAGTTTACCAGAGCAGCGGAGGGTGGTCAAACTTGGGGAGGGGCTTC
Organism: Myxococcales bacterium; assembly: GCA_947496715.1. Taxonomy (GTDB): domain Bacteria; phylum Myxococcota_A; class Bradymonadia; order REDH01; family REDH01; genus CAIWGR01. Next base: position 2,752 of record CANMDT010000042.1, on the reverse strand, counting down.
CCCCGCTCTATTTGGCGCCGTCGGAGCGCTCCACAATGAAGAAGTCGACGCGACGGTTCTTGCTCCAGACCGGCTCGCCGCTTCCCTTCACCAGCGGACGGCTCTCGCCGAAGCCGGCCGCCTCCAGACGGCTCTCCGCGATGCCCTTGCCGATGAGGTAGGCTCGGACCGACTCCGCCCGGGCCTGCGACAGCTTCTGGTTGTCGTCGGCGCCGCCGCGATCGTCGGTGTGACCCTCAATGCGCACGCGGCTGAGCTCGGGGTGGTTGGCGAGGATCTCGGCCACCTCATCGAGGAGCCCGAAGGACTCTGGCTTGATGATGGCCTTGCTGGTTTCGAAGTAGACCGAGTCCTTGATGTCGATCCGGCTGCCGCTCAGGTCGGCCTTGGAGGGGAGCATGTCGAGCGTGAGCGTTGCGCTCCCGTCCTTGGCCACGGTGACCGTGCCCTTCGCAGAGCGGTAACCCTCCGCGGAGGCGGTCAGATCGTAGCTGCCGGGACGCACGGGAATGCGGGCGCCTGCCTCGCCCCACGGCGACCGCTCCCACCTAGGGTTGCCGGCACCATGAGATCGATCTGGACCTCGTTCCGGGCCCACGTGCCCGGCCTCACCACTAGCGCGAAGCCAGCGTTTATGAAGGCCTCGGCGAGCAGCGGCTCGTCTTCCAGGAGCGCGGGATGCAGCGCCAAATCGCCGTCGCTGGTAAATGGCGCAACCTGCAGCGTGCCCTCGCCCACGCGATGGTAAATCGCCTGCGCACCGACGAGCACACGGCCCGCCGCTGCGCTCCCAACGCCTCGAGCGCATCGAGCAAAACACGACGCGCCTCCACATATTCAAACTCATACACCCGCAACATCTCTCTGCTCCTTCATGCGTTCGACAAGGGCCTCAGACTCCTGGGGACCACGCCCCGGACACGACGCCAGATCCACCACAGCCTGCGCGTCAGACACCGTCACGATGGTCACCCCTGCCACACCACCACGAATCAAGCGCTGCTGGGTGCGGACGAACACCACATCGTCGTAGGGCCGAAGCAACCAGACATTCGCACCGGCTTCCGCCGGGACGAGACCAAGTGCTTCTGCAGCCTCGTTCGGTTCGTCTACGTAGAGCATCGCGATGCGCGGAGGTGCGATGCCCGGGCCGGCAAGCGAGCCCGTCGCCGCATAGCGCGAGAGCCGTGAGAGCTTGGGATAGAGCGAAGCGAGCCCGCGCGGCTCAAGGTAGGTTTGGAGTTCATTCGAGCGGGTGATCGCATAGTCGGTCGACCAGCGCACGAGGAGCGCCTGCCAGTCCACCTCTACGACACGCTTCTCTGCATCCCGCATGACGATCGCCTCCGTCTCCAGAAACGAGACAACCCGCGATACCGTGGCGAGCGGGGTCTCGGCAGCGATCGCCAACCCCCGTACGCCAACCGGCAACGCGAGTTCGACCAAGGCGCGCACAACGCGGCCAGCGGCGGCGCCACGGAGGCTCTGCAGTGCACGCGGCGTTGGAACGGGATCACGCGCCGCGCCGGCCGCAGAAAGAAAGATGCAGGGCTCGCTCACAACCAGGCGCAGATTGCCGGTCAGGTCCACAAAGCCCACGCCGGATTGCTCGAGCAGGTCACGCGTGCGCGGACCCAAGTAGGGAGCCATGACCATCTGCGGCGGCACCGGCCGAACCATAATGGCTGCCACGTCGCGGGGCTCCAACGATGCGCGAACCTCCACACCCAGCGTCACCTGGCTGCCGTTCGGCCCTCGCAGCGTCAGGGTGGGCTGCAGAGAGCTTCCCCCTGGCGACGCGAGCCAGTCTTCCGGCAGCCTGCTTTGCATGAGCACCATAGCATCACGGAGCACCGTTCCAGATTTTACATTGTTCCTCATGACGCGGAACATGCATACGGCCGAAACGCGTGTCAAGAGACTGTCTCAGAAAAATACCTGTTCCGCGACCAGCGGAACATGAGCAGGCTCACGCTCACACCCTCTCCAGCGCCAAACCGCGGCGGCTCCAGACGGTCTGGCGCCTCGCGCCCTGTCATCCCTTTGAGCGGCGTGCGTTGGCAGCCTGACACAAAGAGGGTAGTGTCCGAAGTTCCCCCAAACAGGATCCATTTCCATGCCGAAGTTCTCTCTCTCATCGCTCTCGCTTCGCCTCCTTGCCGTCTCGCTCTCCCTCGCCGCGACCGGTTGCGAGGACGCGGAGGAGAACGACGATGGCGGCGCCGCCGACACCTCCGGCAGCGCAGACACGAGCGACGGCTCAGGCAGCTTTGTGCTGCCCACCGACGCCGAAAAGGCGGCCTATGAGGCGGCGACCGCTGCGAAACTCACTGCGGCGGCCGCCCTGCCGCTTGAGGATGCGGCGATCTACACCTTCCTCGAGCAGATTCTGACCGACCACCCCGAGGTCTTCGGCACGACGCTGGCCTTCGACCCCACCTTCGCGACCCGCCCGCTCGCCCCCTACGTCTACCGCGGCGCCACCGGGCTGCTGCGCAAAGACCTCACCCTGAATGGCTACGACTACGCGAACCAGCCCTGGTTCACCGCGCCCGTGCAGACCATGGCAGCTGTCTGGTCGGAGCCCTACTTCGACGCCGGTGGCGGCGAGATCAACATGGTCACCTACGCGGCACCGGTCGTGAAGGACGGCGTCATCATCGGCGTCCTGACCGCCGACTTCGGCCCCCTCGCCACCGCGCCCTAGAGACGCCCTGGGCGCAGGCACAGACCTGCCCCTCCACGGTCATCA
>CANMDT010000041.1 GCA_947496715.1 Myxococcales bacterium | reverse complement strand
GATCGCAATCTGGCGCTTGAGTTCATCCGCGTTACCGAAGCTGCTGCCATTGCCGCGGCCCGCACCATGGGACGGGGCGACGCCGACCTCAGCGACGACGCTGCCGTAACCGCCATGCGGACCGCCTTCTCGGGTCTCGACATCGACGGCACCGTCGTCATCGGTGAAGGGGAGCGCGACGAGGCGCCCATGCTCTACATCGGAGAGCGGGTCGGCCGCGCCAGCGCGGGTGCGCCTGCGCTCGACATCGCACTCGACCCGCTCGAAGGCACCAGCCTCTGCGCCTATGGCCGGGCCGGCGGTCTTGCGGTGCTCGCGGCAGGCCCCAGCGGCTGCTTCCTCCACGCCCCCGATGTCTACATGGAGAAGGTCGCCTCCGGCCCGCTCGGCCGTGGCGTCATCAGCGTCCGCAAGTCGCCCACGCAGAACCTCATCGAGCTCGCGGCAAAGAAGGGCGTTCCCGTCGAAGACCTCACCGTCATCATCCTCGACCGCACCCGTCACGAGGATATCATCCGTGAGGTCCGCGCCGCCGGCGCCCGTATCCGCCTTATCCAGGACGGCGACGTGCATGCCGCCATCGCCACCTGCCACCAGGAGACCGGCATCGACCTCCTCCTCGGCACGGGCGGCGCACCCGAAGGCGTCCTTGCTGCCGCAGCCCTGCAGTGCTTGGGCGGCGAGATGGAGGGCCGCCTCCTCTTCAAGAACGACCAGCAGATCGAGCGGGCCCAGACCATGATGCCTGGCCAGGATGTCCACCGCGTCCTCTCCATCAACGACCTCGCCTACGGAGACATCCTCTTCGCGGCCACCGGCGTCACCAGCGGCGATATGCTCAAGGGCGTCCGCTTTGAGTCGGGCGGTGTCTGCGAGACCCACTCCATCGTCATGCGCGCAAAGACCGGCACCGTCCGCTTCGTAGAGGCCCGCCACAACCTCGGTCGCAAGGACCCGTCGATTCGTTGAATCTCCGGCAACCGGCACGCTTGACAAAAGATCGTCGCAATCGGTAGCCAAGTCCTGCAGCCCGACCCCCTCCCGTTCAAGCGCATGGCCGACAAGAGCAAGAGCATCACGCCCTCAGGGGTCGCAAAGCGCCAGGGCCGAAAGGGTCTCCGTCGCTCCAAGACCCTCAACGCGCGCCGCCTCTCCAAGGATGAGGTCGCGGAGACCGACGGGATTATCGCCGCCTCTGGCCACGTGAGACCGGCCCACCGCGGCCAGTGCGCCAACGGCCCGCGACCCTGCCCCTGGGTGGCCTGCAAGTTCCACCTCTACCTCGATGTGAACCCCGAAACTGGGACCATCAAACTCAACTTCCCCGACCTCGAGCCGTGGGAAATGAAAGAGACCTGTGCGCTCGATGTCGCCGACCGCGGTGGCATCACGCTCGAAGAGGTCGGCGAAATCCTCAACCTGACCCGCGAACGGATCCGTCAGGTCGAGGTCTTCGGACTCGAGAAGCTCAAGATCGAATACTCCGACCTCCTCGGCGACGACTAGCCGTCGCAGAGAGTCGGCACCGAACCTGGGAAGGTCCATGCCCTCGACTGAACGCGTCCAACCACGCGCTCTGCTGTCGGTCTCCGACAAGCAGGGCCTCGCCCCACTCGCAGCCCGCCTCGCCGCTGCAGGTTACCAGCTGGTCTCCACCGGCGGCACCTTCAAGGCGCTACAGGCTGCAGGAATCCCCGTTACCTACGTCTCTGAGATTACGGGTTTTCCGGAGATCCTCGACGGCCGCGTCAAGACGCTCCACCCGGCCGTCCACGGTGGCATCCTCTTCCGAAGAGACCTTGCGGAACATGCTGTGCAACTCGCAGACAACCGCATCGTCCCGGTCGATGTCGTTGTTGTGAATCTCTACCCCTTCGCAGAGACCATCGCGAAGGCTGGGGTGACGGAGCCGGAGGCCATCGAGCAGATCGACATCGGTGGGCCGGCCATGCTCCGCGCTGCAGCAAAGAACTTCCGCGATGTGACCGTCGTCGTTCGGCCGGCCGACTACGACCGCGTCGCCGACGCCATTGAGAAGGGCGCCAACACCATCGAGTTGCGGCGTGAGCTGGCGCTCGAGGCCTTCGCCCACACCGCCGCCTACGACTCCGCCATCGCCACCTACCTCGGCGGCCGCTGCGCGCCTGAGGCCGTTATCCCGCAGCGACTCTTTGTCCCGCTCGAGCAGGATGCAGCGCTCCGTTACGGCGAGAATCCGCACCAGGCCGCCGCCCTCTTTCGCGCCAGCTCGGCACCCTCCTTCGGCGGTGCTCGGTTCATGCAGGGCAAGGAGCTCTCCTACAACAACCTCCTCGACGCCGATGCAGCGCTCGAGGCTGTGCGCGAGCACGACGAACCCGCTGTCGTCATCGTCAAGCACACCAACCCCTGCGGTGTCGGCCGAGGCGCCACCATCGAAGAGGCCTACGAGCGCGCCCTCGCTGCAGACCCCGTCTCGGCCTTTGGCGGCATCGTTGCAGCCAACCGGGAGGTCTCGCCCGCGCTTGCAAAGCGCCTCGCCGAGCTCTTCCTCGAGGTCGTGATCGCGCCGTCGTTTGCTGCCGAGGCGCTCGAGACGCTCGCAGCCAAGAAGGCGCTCCGCCTGCTCGTTGTCGACACCGCGCCGCAGAACCAACTCCGCCTGCGCACCACCGCCTTCGGAACGCTCGCTCAGACCCTCGACCCCCGGGTCGATGCCGACTTCGAGCAATGGGAGGTGGTCTCCAGCCGACAGCCCACGGACGACGAGGTGACGGCCCTCCGCTTCCTCTGGCGCGTCTGCAAACATGTGAAGTCCAACGCCATCGTCGTCGGCGGACCGACCTCGACCGCCGGTGTCGGAGCAGGGCAGATGTCGCGTGTGGAGTCGGTCCGGATTGCCATCTCCAAGGCGGCCGGACAGCAGCCCCTGGCGCTCGCGAGCGACGCCTTCTTCCCCTTCCGCGACGGCGTTGATGTTGCTGCGGCCGGCGGCGTAACCGCCATCATTCAGCCTGGCGGCAGCAAGCGAGACCAAGAGGTCATCGAGGCCGCCAACGAGCATGGACTCGCCATGGTCCTCGTCGGCCGCCGCCACTTCAGACACTAACGGGAGACTGCAATGAAGGTCATGGTCATCGGCGGCGGAGGACGCGAGCACGCGCTCGCCTGGAAGCTCGCCCAGAGCAGCAGCATCGAACGGGTGCTCGTCGCGCCGGGCAACGCCGGAACAGCCGGTGAGCCCAAGTGCGAGAACCTCGCCATTCGCGACAACGACGTCGCGGCTCTCGTCGCAGCGGCCACGCAGCATCAGGTGGGGCTGGTCGTGATCGGGCCTGAGTCGGCGCTTGTGGCGGGCGTTGCAGATGCGATGCGCGAACAGGGCATCCCGACCGTTGGGCCCGGCGCAGCAGGCGCCATGCTCGAAGCCTCCAAGGCCTTCTCCAAGCAGCTCATGGTCGACGCTGGTGTGCCCACCGCTGCCTTCGCGCAGGTGACCACCGAAGAAGAGGCACTCCGCTTCATCGACGCGCGCCCCGCAGGCGGCCTCGTCGTGAAGGCCGACGGCCTCGCGGCAGGGAAGGGCGTCGTCGTCTGCGACACCCTCGACCAGGCCCGCACCGAAGCCCTCGCCATGCTCCGCGACCGCCCCTTCGGCGACGCCTGCAGCACCCTCGTGCTCGAAGAGCGCCTCACCGGCCCGGAGCTCAGCTACATCGTCCTCACCGATGGCACCCACTTCCTCCCCATGCCCACGGCGCAGGACCACAAGCGGCTGCTTGACGGCGACCTTGGGCCCAACACGGGCGGCATGGGCGCCTACTCCCCCGTCCCCTTCGTGACGGACGAACTCGCAGCAACCATCCACGCCTCCGTCATCGAGCCCACCCTCGCCGCGCTCCGTGCGCGCGGCATCCCCTTCCGCGGCTTCCTCTACGCCGGCCTCATGCTCACCCCCGACGGCCCCCGCGTGCTGGAGTTCAACACCCGGCTCGGCGACCCCGAAGCGCAGGCCCTCTTGCTCGCATTTCGCGGCGACATCCTCCCCATGCTCTTGGCCTGCGCGGCCGGCGATCTCTCAGCCACCACGCCGCCCCCCTCCACCCCTGCGGCGGTCATTGTGCTTGCTGCCGAGGGCTACCCGCTCGACCCGGTCAAAGACGCGCTCATCGTGGGCGTTGAAGAGGCCGAGGTGGTCTCCACCGCAAAGGTTTTCCATGCAGGTACCCGGCTCGACCGCGGCCTCCGTGTGAACGGCGGTCGGGTGCTCGGCGTCGCTGCGCACGGCAACACGCCCGATGAGGCCGTCTCCGCGGCCTACCTCGCCGCGGCCTGCATCCACTGGCCCAGTATGCAGTACCGCACCGACATCGGCAAGGCGCTCAACGAGCCCTGAGGCCGCGCCCTTACTTCTTGCCGCGCAGCCAACCGAAGAGGCTCGGCTTGTCGTCTGTCTCGGCCGGCGTCGGCTTGGGAATCGGCTTGCTCATCTGCACGGGCTGGCGCGTGGCAGCGGCACCCGCCACCGCTCCGACGGACGCGCCGCCTTTCGGCGGAGGCGCGGGCGGTAACCGGCTCGGACCGGCAGCTACTGCGGGGGAGGTCACAGCTGCGGCCCGCTGCGGGGCCGGCACGGCTTCGGGAGCGAGGCTCGCTGGAGGCGCCGTCACGACGGGAGCAACTGGCACCGGCGCAACCTGTGCAACCGCGCCGCTCGGCAGCGCGGCGCGGCTCCCGCTCAGCGACGCTGGCGGACCGGCAGCGAAGGTCACGGCCGTGAAGTCAAAGTCGAGGTCGAGGTCGATCGACGGCTCCAGTGGCGTAGCGCTTGGCATCTCGTAGGCCGACGTGCCCGAGAAGGTTACCTCGTCGAGCGTCACGCCGCCTCCGATCGCATCCTGCGGCGGCGCCACCACAATCCCTTCGAGGGGCGGAAGCGTCGGCGAAGGAGGCAGCAGCACCTCCTCCACGGGCGCAGCCCGCACGGGCGCAGGCTCTACCGCCACCGAAAGACTCGGCCGAAGATCAGAGCCGATGCCCTCAAAGTCGAGCGCGTCGTCCGCCTCGCTCCAGGCAGCCGACGACTCTGAATAGGACACCAGCGAAGCCACCGGCGGCGGCGCCGCAACCCGCGCCATCGCGAGCTTACGGGCCTCATACTCATCGACCGACATCCGCGAGACTGCCATCCGCCCGACCGACTGGGGCTGCTCGCCGCCCTCGGCCTCCACCAGTGCTAGCGCCGCCGCATCGAGCGGACGGGTCACCGCCTCGTGCGCCGAACGCGAGGGCGCGCGAAGGTCGTCGCGAATCTGGGTGGGGGCATCGCCCTCGTTGCGCGAAATCGCCACCGGCTCTGGTACCGCGCCGACCGCCGAGGGCTCCGCCGCGATTGCGTCGAACGCGGCGTCCGCGGCCGCGCCGACCGCTGCCATCAGCGAACCGATGTCGGCTGCCGCATCGAACCGCTCCGCAGTAGGAGCCGCAGCCTCCTGCACCCCTGCGAAGGCAACACTGTGAAGCTCCTTGCTTGGCTTGTCGAGCCTGCGCAGCCGCAGCATCATGCCGAGCTGTTCTCCGCCCGGCGTGAGGCGGTAGGACTCGATGGTCCCCTCCCCGCGGAAGGCGCAGCTGCCATCGGCGAGCTCAATCCGGAAGAGCAGCAGGCTCGCCTCGGGCCGCTTCAGCCGCGTGGGCAGGTAGACAGTGGTCCGGGTCACATGCTGCCGATAGCCACGCGCAAACTCTTCCAGGCTGGAGAACTGGTCCAGCCGGATGGTCAGCATCGCAGGGCGTGTCGCTTCGCTGGCTTTCGGCACAACATCACGGGAGAGAGTCACAGCTGCCAGTCATGGCGCGCCAAGGATGATTGAAGACGCTCGACCCTAGTAAGCCCAGCCGAGCGCCACAAGGAAGGTTGCAAAGGAATCGGTCAATTCGGCCTTCCCCGATGCCGCGCTCTCACCAATCTGAAAGGTGCCTGCGTAGCGGTCATACCCTGCCGAGCCCCGAACCAGCCATTGCGGCGAAATCCTGTATTCGGCCTCCGCCTTCGCAGCCCAACTCCAGACGCTCTCGTCACTGCCAAAAGCTGCTGCGGTGCTCCCCATATCGACGCTCGGCCGAATCAGAACCTCTGCCTGAGCGCGCCAAGGCCTCCCCTGCGGCGCAAACCCGAGGCCGGTCCCGAACTCGAAAGCCTCGTAGTAGGATGAGGTGTAGATGGGGTTCCCGCCAAGCGCGAACTCGACCGCCCGCCACCCCGCCATTGGCTTCACAGTGAGACCCGACTCGGCGCGCCACGGATAGGAGAGGCCCAAGGCCGTCCCATCGTGGCGCGTCGGGATCTTCACCTCGTTGGATCCATCCGTGCTCGCCAGCAGCGCGCTCGTTCGGACTTTGTGCTTTCCGGTCACAAATCCAACCTGCATTGGCGCCAGCGCAGAGCCGGGCCGGAACCAGGCGAAGGGCATGAGCTCCATCCGAATGTTCAGCCCAGGGTAGAAGGGAGCGTCGTAGATGACCGGTTCCGAAGACCCCGCGACCTTCAACTCCCGGCGCACCGCCTCCACCTCTACGAGGAGCCGCAGGCCGTCGATCTCCGACCCGCCCAGCCCGCGCCAAGAGTTCGGCACAGCAGGAGCGTTGGGCTCCTCCCACCAGCCCTGCGCCGAGGCCTCCGAAGCACCGATCGCAAGCCCCAAACAGAACAGCGCCAACCCAACTGCGGTTCTAGAAATCAAAGTCATTTCCTGCTGGCGGCTGGCCGCCCGTTCGAACACTTGAGCCGGACTCCCACGAGGGGCCCGCATCTTCGATGCCCGAGACACGAAGCGCAAAATCGTCGCGGTTGGTGGCTTGCAACAGCGCCTCGTCATAGGTGATGAGCCCCTGCTGCAACAGCGACATCAGCGACTGGTCAAAGGTCTGCATCCCGTAGCTATCGTGGCCCTTGCCGATCGTCTCGCGAAGCTCGCGGAACTTGGTTTCGTCCAGAATCAGCTCTCGAATCCGGGCCGTCGACACCATGACCTCAACCGCCGCCACGCGCCCCTTGCCGTCCTTGCGCGGCACGAGCCGCTGCGAGATGACCGCTTTAAGCATCCCCGCCAGTTGCAGTCGGACCTGTCCGCGCATGTGGGGCGGGAAGGCCGTCACCAGCCGCGTGATGGTCTCGGCGGCATCAGAGGTGTGCAGCGTCGACAGGACGAGGTGACCCGTCTCGGCCGCCGTCAGCCCAATCTCGATGGTCTCCAAATCGCGCATCTCACCCATCAGGATGACGTCGGGATCTTGGCGCAATGCAGCCCGCAACGCAGAGGCGAAAGAGAGGCAATCTGTGCCGACCTCGCGCTGGGTGATGATGGAGCGCTTGTCCCGCATCAGGAACTCCACAGGGTCCTCCACGGTGACGATGTGGCCGTTGCGGTGCTGGTTGATGTGGTCGACGATGGCCGCGAGCGTGGTCGACTTTCCCGAACCGGTTGTGCCGGTCACGAGAACGAGCCCGCGGTGGTTTTCGGCGATTGTCTTCACCACGGGCGGGAGCAACAGCGCATCGATGGAGAGGATCTTGAAGGGAATAACCCGCAGCACCATGCCGACGGTGCTCCGCTGCATGAAGGCGTTGACCCGAAAGCGGCCGACGCCGCTCACGCCGTAGCCGAAGTCGCAGTCGAGCCGCTCCCTGAGCACCTGCTGCAGATGGCTAGGCACGATATCAGCCAGCGTGCGGTTAAGTTCGTCGACCGAGAGCCGCTCTGCATCCTTGAGGGGAAGCAGCGCGCCGTTGACGCGGAACATCGGAGGCAGTCCGACTCTGAGGTGGATATCGCTAGCCCCCCCTTTGACCGCCACTGCCAACACGCTGTTCAGGTCCATCGTCCGCCTCGTTGCCCTGCGCCTCTGCCTAGGCCTACCACGGCAGAGGCGCTCGCAACAATCGCGCAGTTCCCCTCCCGCTGAATTCGGCAGGAGGGGAGCCGGAGCCTACGATGCCGGCTTCGCCTCGTTCAGCAGCCCGAAGTGGGTGCGAACCAGCGTCTCGACCGTGTCGCAGATCACCTTGTTCTCCAGCAGCGTCGCCTTGGCGTTCTCGCGACCCTGGCCCAGACGCTCGCCCTTGAACGAGTACCACGAACCGGACTTCTCGATGATGCCCAGGTCGGTCGCGAGGTCGACCAGATCGCCCTCCTTCGAGATGCCCTTGCCGTAGATGATGTCGAACTCGGCCTCCTTGAAGGGCGGAGCCACCTTGTTCTTCACCACCTTCACCCGCGTCCGGTTGCCGATGACATTGTCGCCATCCTTAAGCGCGCCGATGCGGCGGATGTCGAGACGGACCGAGGCGTAGAACTTCAGCGCGTTGCCGCCCGTCGTCGTCTCCGGGCTGCCAAACATCACGCCAATCTTCATACGAATCTGGTTGATGAAGACCAGGATCGTGTTCGAGCGAGAGAGTGTGCCCGTGATCTTGCGCATGGCCTGGCTCATCAGACGGGCCTGAAGGCCAACGTGTGAGTCGCCCATCTCGCCCTCGATCTCGGCCTTCGGCGTCAGCGCCGCGACCGAGTCGATGATGATCATGTCAACCGCACCCGACTTCACCAACATGTCGGCGATCTCCAGTGCCTGCTCCCCTGTGTCCGGCTGGCTGATCAGCAGATCCTCCACCTTCACGCCCAGCGCCCGTGCGTAGTTCACATCCAGCGCATGCTCGGCGTCGATGAAAGCCGCGATTCCGCCCGTCCGCTGAATCTCCGCGATCGCATGCAGCGTCAGCGTCGTCTTACCCGAGGACTCAGGGCCGTAGATCTCCACCACGCGACCACGCGGGTAACCGCCCACGCCAAGCGCAACGTCGATGCTGATCGAGCCCGTCGAGACCGTCTCTATCGCGCGGAGCGTCGAGTCCTCGCCGCCAAGGCGCATGATCGCTCCCTTGCCGAACTGCTTCTCAACGCCCTTCAACACCAAGTCCAAAGCCTTCTTCTTTTCGCCTGCATTCATTGTCGTCTCTCCTCAAGGTTACGGAACACCCGTTCAGTATCACGCGAATAGGCAGGGTGCAAGCCTTCCGCATTGATACTTATCGGCGTTCGCGAGCGAGTGTTGCGTCAGCTCTGCAAAAAATATCGTTTCGACACGCGCCACTTCGGGCCACCCGCCGTCTCCGTCCAACGAACCACCGCCAAATCGCTCACCACCGAGCTGCCGAGGTCGGCCGCGCTCGACGGCAGAAGCCCGCGCAGCTCGTGATGCTCCGCCTCGTCAAGCGTACCGAGCAGCACCACCGCGCCGCCGCCCGCATCCTCTGCGCCTGTCAGGCAGAGCTCGCTGCCAAGCTCCTCGGTCAGACGGAGCCGAACCTGCGCGAGCTGCTCTTCGCCCTCGTTCACGCGCGCAACCAGCGCCCGCGCCTCCTCCTCGCTCGGGTGCCACGACGGAGCCGCCAACCGGTAGGTGAACCGCCGCGTCGCCGCCGCAATCTCCGTCAGCGCAACATCGATGCGCTCCATCTCCCCTTCGGCGGTCAGCCGTCCCGCTGCCAGAATCAGCCGCACGCGGTCGGTCGGAACTGCCGCGAACCCGATGCCCATGTGGCGCATCGGCTCACCGAGCTGCTCCACGCTCAGCGCGGCACGCTCCGCTACGGGGATGGCCAGATCTACGACGATGCTCCAGTGCATATACAACTCCCGCTGCGGCCTTGAGCCTAGCCCTATCTGAATGTGCCGCTCCGATAGCACCGAAGCGATGCGACACCACCAAAATGTTCGAGCTCCTCCGGCCGCCCCGCCAGAAGCCGCTCCACCAGCCGCAACGCAGCCACGGTCGACGTCTCGCGAATCTGCCGGCGCGAGCGCGAACGGCCCAGCGACAGCTTCATCACCCAGCCCGACGCTGCGACCGAGACGGCTACATAGACCGTACCGACCGGCTTCGCCTCGCTACCTCCGCCTGGCCCGGCGACGCCCGTAACCGCCACCGCAACCTCAGCGCCGAGCCGGGCCCGCGCCCCCTCCGCCATCGCGCTCGCTACCGCGGAGCTCACCGCACCCTCGGCCTTGATGAGCGCAGCGGGCACACCGAGAAGTTCCGACTTGGAGCGGTTGGAGTAGGTCACCACACCGCAGGCGAAGCCATCGCTGCTGCCGGCGATTTCCGTCAGCTCCTTCGCGATCCCGCCCCCTGTGCAGCTCTCGGCCGTCGCAATCCGCAGCCCCTTCTGACGCAGCGCCGCGAGCACTGCAGCGGCGGCGGAGAGCGCCGCTCCCTCTGCGTCGACAGGCAGAAGCCACGGCGCCAGCGGGGCGAGTGCAGCGGAGGCATAGGCGGTCAGCGCCTCGTCGTCCGTGGCAGCTGCAGAGATCTCCACCTCAACATAGGGATGGCTCGCGCACCAGGTCACATGGAGGCCGTCAGGGCAGGGCACAGCCTCCATCCGGCGGGCCAGGTCGCTCTCGCCGATGCCAGCGGTGCGGCGGGTGATGAACCTGCGCGGCGCGGCGGCGGGGAGCAGTTCGGGGAGCTCCAGCTTTGCCACCGTCTCGAACTCGTACGGAACCCCGGGCAGCACCAGGAGAGGGATTCCTTCGAAGGTCGCGACGAAGCAGTCTGCCGTGCCGACGGGGTTAGGGACGACGCGCGACGAGGCGGGGAAGAGGGTCTGGCGGAGGTTGTTGTCGGGCATCGGCCGGCCAAAGCGGCCAAACTTGGCACGGAGCCGCTCCTCGGAACCTGCGTCCGCCCTCAGTTCGTCGCCGAGCAGGTCGGCGATAGCATCGCGGGTGATGTCGTCGAGCGTTGGTCCCAGGCCACCACTGACAACGACGAGCGCAGCGCCGCTGGTGGCGCGGCGCAGTGCCGCGACAATGTTGGCGCGATCGTCCGCGACCAGTGTCACGCTGCCGAGCCTGTGGCCGGCCCGCCTGAGCCAGCCGCCCAGCCAGAACCCGTTGCCTTCGCGCGTCCGCCCGTCGAGGAGCTCGTCCCCAATGCAGACCATGTTGACCATCGCCATCGCTGCCTCCTGTCGAGAGAGACTGCATCTTGGCGACGGCGTGCTCCGGCGTCCACCTCCCTCTGTGCCTCTCCGTTCTCTGGTCGGCGCCCACCTTCATGAGCCGAGCTCCCTTGACCCGCGGCCACGCTGCGGCTAACTGAGCGCCCGTTTCATTGGACCCTCGACTCACCATGGGCGGGTCAGGGTTGTTTCTCAAGGAGTCCCCCATGGCATTGGACAAGGCCGGCAAGGCCGAAATTATCGCGCGCATTCAGGCAAAGTTTAACCTCACCGATACCGACACCGGTTCGAGCGAAGTTCAGGTTGCCATCCTCACCAATCGCATCGAGTACCTCACCGAGCACTTCAAGGTGCACAAGCAGGACCACCACAGCCGTCGTGGTCTGCTCATGCTGGTCGGCCAGCGGCGCCGCCTCCTCGACTACCTCAAGCGTTGCGACATCAATCGCTATCGCCAGCTGATTCTAGAGCTCGGGCTGCGTAAGTAGCCACGAACGAAGCCCTCCCGCCCCGCGCGGGAGGGCTTCGCTTCTTTTGACTCCTGCGATCTGCGGGTGCAGAAGAGCCCCCAACCGTTCTTTCTCAATCCAGCTTCACCCCACGGGATCTTGGCGTAGCCGCCGGGTAGCCTGATCTGGAGTGCAGGGGCCGCGGTCCCTGTCCTGCAGTTCATGCTTCGCGAGCAACGCACATGCAACCATGTGTGGCCCCTGAAGGCGGCCCGGGTGAACGCTCAACCCAAGGAGCCTTCATGTGTGCAATGATTCGTAAGTCTGCCCCTCTCGGAGCTCACACCGTCACGATCGAGACGGGTCGCATGGCCAAACAGGCCGGCGGCTCCGTCATCGTCAGTACCGGTGAGACCTCTGTTCTCGTCACCGCCTGCGTTGGTCCCCACAAGGAGACCGCCGGCTTCTTCCCGCTCAGCGTGGAGTATATCGAGAAGTTCTACGCCAGCGGTCGCATCCCCGGCGGATTCAAGCGTCGTGAGGGTCAGCTCTCCGAGGCCGAAATCCTTACCTGCCGCCTGTCTGACCGCCCCCTCCGCCCCCTCTTCCCCGAGGGCTTCAAGGGCGAAGTGCAGGTCATCGCGCAGGTCATCTCCCACGACAGTGAGAACGACGCCGATGTCCTCTCCATCACCGGCGCCTCCGCCGCGCTGATGCTTAGCAACGCCCCCTTCTCGGGCCCCATCGCCGCCGTCCGCGTCGGTCGCATCGAGGGCAAGTTCGTTGCTAACCCGACCTGGTCGCAGCGCCCCCTCTGCGACATCGACGTCGTCATCGCCTGCACCAAGGACGCCATCGTCATGGTCGAGGGCGAGGCCGATGAGGCGAGCGAAGACGACATGCTCGACGCGCTGAACTTCGGCTTCGAGGCGGTTCAGCCCCTCATTAAGCTCCAGATCAAGCTCGCCAAAGAGGCCGGCAAGGAGAAGATGACCTTCGTCTCGCCCAAGCTTGACGCAGCCCTCCTCAAGGCCGTCGCCAAGTTTATCGGCACCAAGCTCTCCAAGGCCATGGCCATCTCGGAGAAGCTCAGCCGCTACGCCGCCATCCACGAGATCCGCGCTGAGCTCGGCGCCAAGTTCACCGAGACCCACCCGGGCCGTGAGCGCGAGGTCGGAGCCTGCTTCGAGGAGCTCGAGAGCAACACGCTGCGCGACGTTGTCATCAAGCAGCGCAAGCGCATCGACGGCCGCGGCCCCCGCGACGTCCGTCCCATCACGGTCGAGGTTGGCGTCCTTCCCCGCCCCCACGGCTCGTCGCTCTTCACCCGCGGCGAGACCCAGACCCTGGTCACCGTCACGCTCGGAACCGATCGCGACGCCAAGCTCAACGAAGACCTGCATGGCAAGCGCGACGAGCACTTCATGCTCCACTACAACTTCCCCCCCTTCTCTGTGGGTGAGGTCAAGCGCATGGGTTCGCCCGGCCGTCGCGAAGTGGGCCACGGCTTCCTCGCCCGCCGCTCGGTCGAGAAGGTCGTCCCCTCGCACGACAAGTTCCCCTACACCATCCGCGTCGTCTCCGAGGTTCTCGAGTCGAACGGCTCCTCCTCCATGGCCTCCGTCTGTGGCGGCTCGCTCGCCCTCATGCATGCCGGCGTCCCCATCAAGGCTGCCGTCGCAGGCATCGCGATGGGTCTCATCAAAGAGGGCGACGACTACGTCATCCTCTCCGACATCCTCGGCGACGAGGACCACCTCGGCGACATGGACTTCAAGGTGGCTGGCACCGAGCGTGGCATCACCGGCCTCCAGATGGACATCAAGATCAACGGCATCAGCCGTAGCGTCATGAGCGAGGCCATGCTGCAGGCCCGCGAGGGTCGTCTCCACATCCTCGGCAAGATGAACGCCGTCCTCTCGTCGCCCAACGAGGAGCTCTCGCCCTACGCGCCGCGCATCACGACCATCAAGATTGCGGTCGACCGCATCCGCGACGTCATCGGTTCGGGCGGCAAGACCATCCGTGCCATCCAGGAGAAGGCGGGCGTCACCATCGAGGTGCAGGACAACGGCACCGTCAAGATCGCCTCCACCTCCGAGAAGGCAACGGCCGAGGCCATCGAGATCATCAAGGCGCTCACGGCTGAGGCTGTGGTCGGCGAGATCTACCTCGGCACGGTTGCAAAGGTCGCCGAGTTCGGCGCCTTCGTGACCATCCTCCCGGGCGTCGACGGCCTCTGCCACATCTCGGAGCTCTCAGACCAGCGCGTCGAGCGCACCGAGGACATCTGCCAGGAGGGCGATGAGATCGTCGTCAAGTGCATGGGCGTGGAGCGCAACGGCAAGATCCGCCTTTCGCGCAAGGAGGCCCTCGGCAAGACGCCGACGGTCGCCGTTACCAAGACCCTCGACAACTAATCCTCCTTCGAGGACCGTGGCGCCGCACCACCCGAGAGGGGGCGCGGCGCTTCCGCTTTTTGGCTGCGCGAGGCCAAAAACGAAGAGGCCCGCGGCGAACCGCGGGCCTCGTCAGTCGGTCTGGCCGAGCTCCCCGTTAGGGAGCCTTCGGCGCTGCGGGCGCCGCGGGTGCGGTAGCGGGTACCACCTTGACGCCTGGCAGTACGGCCTGCGGGTTGGCCTGCAGCTTCACGCCCGGGGGTAGGCCCATGGGCTTGGGGGCTGCGGCGCCCGAGCCGGCGGGCTCAACGGCGGGCTCGGTCTCAAGACCCCACGCTGCCTCAGTATACTCGACCTTGGCCTTCTGCTGGAGCTCGTTCACGAGCTCCATGCGGAGGCGGTCCCGGCGGCGGCGGCGGAGGGGCTCGTAGATGATGTCGCGAACTTCATCCATGTCGCGCACGCCGGCCTGGCGGTGGTCGCGCACCTGGAAGATTTCGTAGCCAAGCTGCGTCTTGATGGGCGCAGTGACCGTGTTCTTGGCGGCCTTGAAGATGGCGGCTTCGACGCCATCGTTGACGAACTGCTGACGGCGGCCCTTGACCACCCAGCCAAGGTCTCCGCCGCGCGACTTGTCGGCCATCTCGCTGACCTCCTGCGCAACCTTGGCGAACTCTTCCTTGCCCGAGGTGACGCGGGTGCGGATCTGGGTGATGCGGGCGAGGCCCTCTTTGTCGGAGGCCGGGTCGGCGCTGTTCTTCAGACGGATGGTGATGCGGCTAGCCAGCACGCGCTCACCCTCGTTCCAGCGCTCCTTGTTCTGCTCGTAGAACTCTCCGAGCTCCTTGTCGTCGGGCTCGAGCGTGCCGCGCATCGCGAGCACCTTGTCTACGAGGAGCTCCTGACGCTTCTCGGCGTAGTACTCTTCTTTCGTCTGCTTGTGGCTGGTGAGGAAGTGGCCGAACTGCTGCTCGTTCTCGAAGACGATGCCCAGCTCCTTCTTGATGGCCGCCTCGACCTCGGCGTCGGTGACTTCAGCCTTCTGGGTGCCGACATGCTGGGCGACCAGTGCGTCCTGAACCGCCTTCTGCACGATGCGCCGACGGCGCTGGTTGCGCCAACGCTCGCTGGTCGCGCGCTGCTCAGGCATCTTCGCGTAGCGCTCGAGAATTTCCGCCATTTCGGTGTCGAGCTGAGCGCGGGTGAAGACGACCTTGCCGTCGATGGTGGCACAGGCTGCTGCCGTGGCGGCGGCACCCGAGCCGCCAGCCGAAGCGGCGCCGGAGCCCGATCCCTCCGTGGTGGCGTCGGTCGTCTTCTTGCCGCACGCGAGCATTTCCAGACCTGCCGTCGAGACGACGAGCGTCGCGATCAACGCACTCTTGCCAAAGCGATTCCATCCCATGTTTCAACTCTCCAAGATTGAAAGAAGCGGCCTCAGTGAGGCGGCCCAAACGCGAACGCTCCCGCTTCTATTCCGCACAAGGTTGGCGCGCAAGCAGGAAGCGCGCAGGCGGCCATGCCCGCCCGCGTTGACAGCGCGCGGGAGCCCGCCGTATAGCCGCGAGGCTGGTCTGTGAGGCTGGCGCCACTTTGTACGGAGACCCCATGCGACTCTCTCGTTGGATTTCGAGCCTCGGCCTTCTCTCGGTGTTGACCCTTTCGGACGGCTGTGCCCCTGCGAGGGACTGGACCAGCCCCGAGTACATTTCCGTTCGCTTGAAGGAGGGTGACGAGCGCGCCTTCGCAGAGCTTACGCGCCTGACACCCGAGCAGCAGAAGGCCCTCGTGCCGGTACTCATCGAAGCCTACAACGCCGGCAAGAAGCCCCAGCGAGCGATCGAGGCGCTTGCCAGCATCGGCGACCCCGCTGCGAAGGAGGCATTCGGCGCCGCTCTCACCCAGTCCGACGACATGCTTGCCGGCCTCGCTGCGCGCGGCCTCGGCAACATCGGCGACAAGGGCAGCGCTGCTTCGATCGCCAAACGGCTCGGCGAGGTCACCACAGATGAGGCCTATCCCGCCTTCTTCGAGGCGCTCTCCAAGCTGCCCATCGACGCGGCAGCCGATGCACTCTCCGCTGTGCTCATGCGCCCCGCCGCGAAGATTGGCGGCGCCGGCTCGGTCCGTCTCGGCTGCAAGGCGCTGGCCGAGGCCTCCGCGCCCACCGATGTCATCCTCGATGCTCTGGTCTTCGGCCTGGTGAATTTCGTGCCCGCCCCCTTCAAGGATCCGATGCCCGACTGCGAGCTCGCCATCCTCAAGATGAAGGACGCTGGCATCCCCAAGTTGGTGGAGCTCTTCGAGGGCAAGAACGTCAAGGTGAACGACCACCTCAAGGCAATCAGCTATCCCGCCGTCACCGGCCAGCTCCGCGCTGCTGCCGTGCTCGCCCACAGCCAGAACCCCGCGGCCATCAAGGCCATCACCCAGTTCGTCTCGACGCCTCATCCCATCCCGACCGCCGAACTCGCCGCCATGGCTGTTGCAGACCAGCAGAACTTCTACGCCAACAGCGGCCAGATGTTCGACCAGGCAGCCAAGGCGCTAGGCGCAGCCGGCGGCCCCGAGAACCTCGCAACGCTTCGCAAACTCGAGAACGCTGGCGCGGGCAGCTTCCTCGCCAACTTCTCGGAGTGGTTCTCCCTCTCCGACGGCGCTGAGGTGGGCCTCCGGCAGTCTGTGCACGAGGGCCTCGCGGTCATCGGCGACGCCTCGGACCGCAAACTCCTCTGGGACCGCGCCACCGCTGGCGCCGTCGGTCGCGGCGGCGACAACACGGCCGGGCTGTTGCGCACCAACGCGCTCCACTACCTCGGCCGTACGGCGCGGCCGGGTGAGCGAGCCAACTTCGCCAAGGTCCTCGCGGCGCAGACCAAGTTCAAGTCCAGCTTCGCGCCCGACGAGGTCTACTTCTTGCTCGCCGACAAGTGCCAGGACGACGTCGCCTGCTACACGGCTGCCTTCAAGGACCCGGCTGCGACGCTGCAGGATCCGGCCTTCGCCTCCGTCCTGTCGGGCATCGAGGAGGCCAAGAAGGACTCCTTCATGTCGACCGCCACCTCCAACATCCGCGCCGCCGGCATCTGGCAGCTCGCCATCCGCCTCGGCGCAAACGAGGCCGCCATCTCGGCCCTCCTCGACAACCTGAACATCGACAACATGGAGGCCCGCTCGGAGATCGCTGCGACGCTCCTCTTCGTCGACAAGTTCCCCGCCGATGCGAAGACCAAGATGGAGGCCTCCATCGCCGCCGACACCACCGCAGCCAACGCGCCGGGCCTCAAAGAGACGCGCCACGGCTACCGCCTTATCGTGGCCACCCGGCTCTAGGCCGCCGCGCCTCCGCAGGCGCCCCCTGAAAGAACAAACCCGCCCGGCAATGCCGAGGCGGGTTTTGTCTGTTCAAGGTCCGAGCGATGTTTCCGCCGGACGACCGTGGTGCCTAGTTGCGCGCCTGCAGCATCTCGCGGGCATACTCACGGGCGCGGGCAATCTCGTCCAGCATCTCCGCTTCGTCGGCGTACTCGCGCAGCGCCGTCTCGTGCGCCTTCTCGAGCACCTCGAGCGCGTCGGCAAAGCGGGCGCAGGAGATAAGGTCGAGGCCGATGGTGAGGATGAAGGCAGGGTCTTCCTCGTTGGCGTCGATCATCTCCTGGAAGCGGCGAAGACCTTCGTCCACCTGACCCTCCATGATGCAGAGCGAAGCCTCGAACCGGGGGCGAACGGTGTCATCCGTGGGGTTGAGCCGCTCGACGGTCGGAAGCAGCGCCCGCGCTTCGGCGTATCGCTCTTCGATGAAGAGGTCGTTGACGAGCTCAAGGGCAATCTCGCCGTAGTCGAGCGCGGGGTGGCTCGCGGAACCCATCACCAGCTCGTGGCAGATGCGGGCGTAGCCGGCCGGATCTTCATGGTCGTAGAGCACCTGTGCGGCGGCCCATTTGTGCAGATCGGTGAAGGTCGTCTGGTCCATCTCCTTGAGGTCATCAGCGGTCGCGACGATAATCTCGTCGTGGCGCAACTCCTCGCCTGCCGGAAGCAGGGACCAGTCGTAGGCAGAATAACCGAGCTCGTCTTGGATGTCCTCGTTGCCCCACTCTTCGTCTTCGTACTTCTCGTCTTGATCGAAATCGTCTTCGTTTGCCATGGTAGCCTCGGGTGAAACGGCGGGCGCCCTCTCGCAAATGCGCCGCCTCGGGTCAAGGTTCCGCAGACGACGGGTTGCAACACGACAGCCATCGCGTAAGGGTGGCACCCGATGTTCACGCTTTCGGCAGACACTCCGCTCCGGGCCTTCTGCATCAGCAGTCGCTTTGTCCGCCCCTCGCTGGTCTGGCCCGAGGGGTTGGCCGTGGACTTTTACGACCCGACCGTGGCGGGCGATGCCGCCTTCTGCCTCGCAATGAACCGCGGGAACTGCATCGCCTATGACGGCAGCGATCAGCCCGCCGCTGCTGCCGCCGCGCTCGGCATGCCCCTCTGGGTCTTCCTCGACTGCTGTACGCTGCCCAGCGCCATGGTGGGATTTTCCGCCCGCCGGGAATCTCTGCCGGAGGATCTCGCGCGGCGGCTCGACCCGGACGGCGGCCTCGCCTGGCTTGGGGTCAGCGAATACATGGGGCTGCCTTCGCTCGAACCTGGAACCGTGGTCGGGGTCTCGCTCTTCTCCCTCGGTCGTGGGCTCCATCTGGGCACCCGGAGCAAAGCGCTCGGCCTCTTCGCGCTGCGCGCCCGGCGGCAGGTTGGCGTGGCGCAGTATGCGAACCCCAGTGTCAGGCTCCACCTCGCCTTTGGCGATCTCGAACTGCTCGCGCCGCGCGCTCTCGTCCACTCCCGACCCGAAGAGACCTTTGTCTACACCGCACCCGTACCCGACCCGGGTCGTCTTGCAGCGATGGTCGGAGGGCGAGCGCTCGAGCGGAAGGAGCGCGCTCCCCTCGCTGTTACCCATGCCTTCGACCCGAGACGGCAGGAGGAGGTCGACGCCTTCGTCGCACGCTCCGGACGGTTTGCGATCGTCGGCACGGGCTCGGTGGAGCAGGGCGCGCTGACGCAGCTCTCGATCGCCACATTGAAGACCGAGGCGGCGCCCGAGGTGCCTGTATCGACCGCTGCGCCGGAAGCAGCGGTGCTTGGCGCTACCGCGCGCGCCCCAAAAGTGTCGAAGCATCCGCTGCTGATCGTGGGGTGCGGCTTTTCTGGCGAGGCCATCGCTCAAGCCGCGCTGCGCGAGCGCCGAGCGGTATGGGGTACGACCCGCGATGCTGCCAAGGCTCTCCGGCTCGCCGCACTTGGAATCGAGCCCGTGCTCGTCGACTTTGAGCGTGACGCGCACCTGCCCGCACTTCCTGACGCGGTTGCATGGGATGTGGTCGTCTCCCTTGCACCGGAGCCTACGCAGCGGCCCCACGCGCTGCTCGAACGGGCGCTCTCCTGGCTCGGCGAACGACCCGTCCGAAAGGTGGTCTACCTGTCGGCGACGAGTGTCTTTGGCGGCGGTGGCGGCGACTGGGTGGACGATGCGACGGTGGCGGCGCCCAACACGACCCGTGGCCAGCTCCGGCTGCAGGCCGAGGGGTGCGTCGCGGCATGGGGAGAGGCGCACGGCGTAGACACACTCTCGCTACGACTGCCCGGCATCTACGGCCCCGACCGGACCACGCTGCCCCGCCTTCGCGATGGCTCCTATCGCCTCTACAACGCAGAGCTCTGGAGCAACCGGATTTTCGTGGACGACATCGCCTCTGCGACACTTTTCGGGCTTGCAACAGAGGGGCTGACGGGCGCGGTCATCGCCTGCGACCTCACACCTTCGCCCATCACCGAGGTCGTCGCCTTCAGCTGCGCGCAGCATGGGCTCCCGTCACCGCCAACTGCGCCGATGCAGGACTGCCCCCCTCCCGTCCGCGACTTCTGGCAGGGCAGCAAGCGCTGCAGGGCCTCGACGTTGACCATGCTCGGCTGGGCACCCGCCTTTCGCTCCTACGGGGAGGGTCTGCTGGAGGCCTGGCGCCGAGAAGAAGTGGCCACGCTGCCACGGCTGTAAGATTGCCTCTGGCCACCGGCGGGCTGCAAGACTAGAACGCGTTCTAGTTTGCTGACCTCCCCGCCCACTTGCCACCGAGTGCCCTATGCCCACGCAGCTCTGCCGAGACCTCAAGATTTCCTTTCCCATGATGGCCTTCACCCGCGGGCCGGATGCCGTCGCGGAGGTCTCGCTGGCGGGCGGAATTGGTATTCAGGCTGCAATCGGCTTCTCGCCTGACGACCTCAAGCGGGCGCTCGACCGCATCGCGACACGCCTGGACGGCCAGCCCTGGGGCCTCGATGTTGTGATGCCGTCCGGCTTCTCCACGCCCGACGGCGACAAGACCTCCGGCGGCGGCATGGCTGCTGCATCGGACTACCGCAAGATGCTACCCAAGGAGCACATCGAGTTCCTCGACAACCTGCTCGTGCAGTACGGTGTTCCGGCGCTGCCGCCTGGCACCACGGTGCAGAACGCGATGGCGGAGTGGACCGATGCTGTGAGCCGCAAGCAGGTTGCGATTGGTCTTGAGTATGGCCCCGCCGTCATCGCAAACGCGCTCGGCACGCCGCCCGCAGATGTCGTGGAGGAGTGCCATCGCCGCGGCGTGAAGGTGGCTGCGCTCGTCGGCACAGCAGAGCATGCTCGCCGTCATGTTGCGGGTGGCGTCGACATCGTCGTTGCGCAAGGCACCGAGGCGGGCGGCCACACGGGTGAGATTGCCTCGATGGTGCTGGTTCCCGAGGTCGTGGATGCCATTGGCTCGACGCCGGTAGTGGCAGCTGGCGGCATCGCCTGTGGCCGTCAGGTGGTGGCTGCGCTGGCGCTCGGTGCGCAGGCTGTCTGGACCGGCTCGATGTGGCTCACCACCTTCGAGGGGCAGATCGACGCAGCCGTCACCTCCAAGCTCATCAAGGCTGGCTCGTCGGACACCATCCGGAGCAAGGCCATCACGGGCAAGTATGCGCGCCAGCTCCGGACCAAGTGGACCGAGGCGTGGGAGAACCCTGCTAACCCCAATCCGCTCCCCATGCCGATGCAGTTCCTGCTGACGGCCGAGGCGGTCGAGCGCATTCACCGGCACGCGAAAGAGACCGGCAATGTCGACCTTGTGGCGGCACCGGTTGGCCAGATTGTCGGCCGGCTCAACGAGATCCGTCCGGCGGCCGAGGTCATCGCCGAGATGAAGCGCGAGTACTACGCGACGCTGGCTGCGCTTCGCGGCATCGGATAGCGCCGGTCGCGGAAAGACGGCTTGGCATCAGGGGCTGCGGCGGGTAGAGATTTGACCCTCAACCCCCCGCCCGGATTGCTCAATGTGGACGACGCAGCTGCGACTTCGCCCCCTGGTTCTTCTCCTGCTCACGCTGGCGCTTCCGGCGCTGGGATGCAGTAGCGACGCCAAGACCACCGACACATCCGATTCGGCGGGAAGCGCCGACGACACCGGTGTAACCGACACCGCTGATGGCTCTGCTGCCGATACAACTTCCGACACAACCGTCGATGGTTCGGGCAGTGCCGATGGCTCAGGCTCGGGCGACGTTCCCGAAGAGGATGTTGTCTGCCGCCCATGCGTGACAAACGAAGACTGCGGCGGCGACAATCTTTGCATCAACGGTGCTACAGCCGAGACCTTCTGCGGGCAGAGCTGTGCTGGCCTAGACGATGCATCCTGCCCGAGCGGGACCATCTGTCTTTCGGTGACCGCCGACACCGTACTCTTCCAGTGTTTCCCCGCAGACCTCCGCTGCAACAACCCCTGCGCGGGCCTCGTCTGCGACCCGGGCTTTGTCTGCGACCCGGACGCCGACGGCGCCTGCCTGCCGCCGCGCGGCCTCTGTGAGCCCTGCACCAACAATGAGCATTGTGGCGGACCTGCCGACCTCTGCCTGCAGTTCGACGACGCGGGCACCGAGCGGGTCTGCACCATCGACTGCGCAGCAGATGCGACGGTCTGCCCCGAGGGCTACTTCTGTGCCACCGTGGGAACGGGCACCGATGCGCCGAAGCAGTGCGTCCCCAACATCCTCACCTGCACCGACCGCTGCGTGGGCGTGACCTGTGATGCGACGCAGTACTGCGATCCACGCACGGGCGGCTGCCAGGCTCAAGGCGCGGCCTGCGATCCCTGTTCACTCGACTTCGAGTGTGGCGGCGACGCCGACCTCTGCCTCGCGCTGCCGGGACCGGACTGCGCCGACGATACCGACTGCCCTGCCGGCGACTTCTGCCGCGACGGTAGCTGCGTGATGGCCCGCTGCGGCGTGGACTGCTCGCCCGACGAGTTCGGTACGCCCGGCCCCTGCCCCCCAGACTACAACTGCTTCAATGTCGGCGTCGGCATCTCGCAGTGCCTCCCCTTCTTCCTCGCCTGCGAAGACCTTTGTGCGGCGGTCGATTGCGGCGAGGGCTTCAACTGCGAGCAGACCACGGGCAACTGCATCCGCTCCACCTCGGAGGCCTGCCAGGCCTGCGACACCAGCGCCTCCTGCGGCGGCGAGGACAGCGTCTGCTCCCCGGTCGTGACGGGTGGTCCGGCCATCTGTCTGCCCGGCTGCGATGCGAGCCGGCCCTGCGGCGTCGGCTACAACTGCCTCTTCGTCTCCACCACGCTGCGCGCCTGTCTGCCTGCCAACGCCACCTTCGATTGCGGGAGCTGCGATGTGCTCTCCTGTCCGGACGGCCAGACCTGCTCGCCCATCTCGGAGCGATGCGAGCCCGACCCTGTTGCCTGTTCCGACGCCACACCGGTCTGCGATGCGGGTGCAATCTGCCGCGGCAGTGAGTTCCGGTGCGAGCCCATCGGCAGCGCCTGCGACTTTGAGTCGCGCTTCTCCTCGTGCGGCTTCGGTACGACCGTCTGCACCGCTGGCGCCGCGGGACGCGACGGCGGCTGTGAGCAGGACTGCAGCAGCGACGCGGAGTGCCCCGACGACCGACCCTTCTGCGTGAACTACAAGGGACTCATCTTCGGCATGTGCACCGACACCCCCGAGGGCGCTGCCGATGTCTGTGGAAGGCTGGGACGGTCTACCGACGCCGTCACAGGCTCGCCGCTTCGCATCGGCCAGCCCTGCGAGGGCGACGTGTCGCTCGACCCTTCCGTCTGTGGCGGCGACCCGGGGCTGACCTGCATTCTGCCTGATCCCTCTTCCGAGCCCCTCTGCACCACAACCTGCACACTGGATAGCGACTGTGCGCCGCTCCGTGCCCACTGCGCGAGCGTCGGCGGGGCCAACTTCTGCCTCCCGTCGGCCTGCGACTGCGCTGGCGACCCGCCGATCGGCTCCCGCGAGGATGACATCTTCGGCGACGCGCTCATCGCCGCGGACGTCACCCGCTGCACGCTTGGTTGGACGCTGGCAGAGCGCCGCGCCGCGCTCCCCTTCAGCGAGGTCCACGATGCCTACCGGCTCGCAAAGACGGCTCCGCTGAGCGGTGAGCCCGCGCGGGCCCAGGCGCTTCTCGACGCAGAAAAGCGTGCGCTTGCGGCCCTCACCGTGCAGCAGCCCCAGGTAGCCATCCGCGCCGCTGCCACCATCTTCGGCGTCACCTACGGCACCGCACCGCTGCCTCCCGCAGGCGGCGATGCCACACCGCTCGCTACCGCCATCGCGCAGCTCCTCGTCGCGACCGGTGCGCCGGCCGATGCCACGCTCGCCGATGCGGTCGCCTCGGTGCCGCTCGAAGTGCAGCGCGCTGCCGCCCGCTATGTCTCCGTCGCTGCGGTTGTTGTTGCGCAGCAGCGTGCCCTGTTTGGTGGCGCCACCGGCCCCCTCTTGGCCGCGGCAGCCGACGGCCTCCACACCGCCTTCCTCGACGGTACCACCGCCGTCGATCCCTTCGCTCCGGCGCTGGTCGACGCGGTCCGGACCAGTCGCATCCTCTCCACCCTGCACGCGGGTGCCGACTCGGTTGCCCGTCTGACCGCGGAGTCCAACTTTGCCTTCGCCGGCGATCTCGCGGCCGTCTCCTTCAACTACAGCACGCCTGCGGGCCGCATCATCATCGGAGGCTCGGACAACGACACCTACGAGCTCGATACCCCCACCCTGTTGCTGCTCGAGCTCAACAA
>CANMDT010000040.1 GCA_947496715.1 Myxococcales bacterium | reverse complement strand
GGGGAAAGTGGGGGGTTGTCGCGCTTCATGCGGGAGGAGCGACTGCCTGCGGGCAAGGCTGCGGAGCTGTATGAGCGGTGGATGGACAACTCGCTGACGGGCACACTGGCGGCGAAGGTGCTGGTGGCGGTGCGCGCAGGCGCTGTGGTCGGCATGGTGACGGTGGGTGAGCGTGCGGGCGCCGCCGACATCGGGCTGATCGCGGTGGACGAGGCGGCGCGCGGCGGCGGCGTTGGTGGCGCGCTGGTGGCGGCTGCGCTGGCCTGGGGCCGGAGCGCGGGGCTTGCCGATGCAACGGTGGTGACGCAGGGGCACAACCGGGCGGCCTGCGCGCTCTACGAGCGGTGCGGCTACGCGGTGCGCGAGGTGGTGCAGGTCTATCACGCATGGCTGTGAGGCCGCGCATCGCGCTGCTTGCGTCGCACCGGGGCACGAGCGCCGAGGTGGTGATGGAGGCCTGCGCGTCGGGCGCACTCGCGGCGACGGTGGCGCTGGTCTTGACCAACAACGCGGGCGCCGAGGTGCTGCAACGGGCTGGGCGCTTTGGCGTGGCGTCGACCGTGGTGGGTGGTGCGGCGCTGACGGAGGAGGCGCGCGACGAGGCGATGGTCGCCGCGCTCGCGGCGGCCGGTGCGGACTGGGTGCTGCTGCTCGGCTATCTGCGCCGGCTCGGGCCTCGGGTGCTCGCCCGCTACGAGGGCCGGCTGCTCAACACCCATCCGTCGCTGCTCCCTGCCTTTGGTGGCGCCGGCATGTATGGCCTCCGCGTCCACGAGGCGGTGCTCGCAAGCGGTGCGAAAGAGACAGGCGTGACGCTGCGTCGGGTGACCGCGGAATACGATGCAGGCGGCGTGGTGGCGCAGCGGCTGGTGGCGGTGGAGGCGGGCGACACGGCGGAGTCGCTTGCTGCGCGCTGCCTGGAGGCGGAGCATGGCATGTTGCGCGCCGAACTTCCGCGGCTGCTCGCCCGCTAGGGCATCTCTTCGACGAGCCAGCGGTGGAGCGGTGCGAGGCTGGTGAAGGCCTCGGTCAGGATGCCGATCGCGCCGGGCTGGAGGAGCTCTTCGACTGGCCGCTGCTTGGAGGAGGCGTAGAGGCCGGAGTGGCGGAAGAGGTGGCTGTGGGGCAGCTCTGCAGGCCAGCCGCGGGGCACCCGCTTGGCGGTGGCGCCTTCGAGGGAGAAGCCGGCGGCCTCTGCGCGGTCGCAGGCCTCCACGAGCGCTGCGGTCGCGGCAGCGTCGTCGCGGAGGAGCTCGCGCCACGGGGCGATCTGGTCTTTGGCGAAGAGGTAGTGCCCGGCGCCGATCTGGTAGCTGCCCTGCTCGATGTGGAGATAGAAGCCTGAACACTCGGCCTTGGGCCGGTCGCCCTCCCAGAGGAAGAGGCCGATGTGGGTCTTGAAGGGTGCCTTGTCTTTGGCGAACCGTGTGTCGCGGTGCATGCGGAAGATGGACTTGTCTGTCCGCGGGTCTGCGATGAGCCCGGGCGCGACAGGCCGGAGCGTCTCGCCGAGCGCGGTGACGAAGGCGCGTGAGGGCTCGAGGATGCTGGCGTCGAAGCGGTCGCGCTGGCTCTGGAACCAGGGCCGGTGGTTGTGGGCCTCAAGCTCGGCGAGGAAGTCGAGCGCGTCGACGGGCAGGCAGAGGTCGTGGAAGCGGTCGCTCACGGCGCCTGGCCGTGTTCGCGCACCAGCTCTGCGATGCGGGCCGCGAGCTGCTCGACGGAGATGGGCGAGGAGCCCTCGGCCTTGTTGTTGACGATGATGTGGGCCGGCTTGCCCTGCTCGTAGAACTTGAAGGCGGCCTGGGCGATGGAGGTGCGGGTCTCCGGGTCGTCGTCGCGGATGGCCGAGAAGGGGGCGTAGCGCTCCACGGCGGCGCCGTAGGAGAGGCCTGCGCGGAGCAGCCAGCGGCAGAGCAGCGCGGGGAAGTCGAGGGCGCCGACGGCGCGGGCCTGAATGCCGATCTTGGGCAGGTTGGGGTGGACTGAGAGGCAGGGGAGCGCGCCGGTCTCGCGCAGGACGGCGCCGAGGTCGGCGGTGAGGAAGTCCTGGTTGCGGAACTCGACGGCGTAGGTGGGTCCCTGGGGGAGCGCGCCGAGGAAGTCGCGGAGCTTGAGGAGGGTCTTCTTCACGCCGCCCATGGCGAGCACATTCTGGGGCGGGAACTGGAAGAGGATGGGGCCGAGCTTGCTGCCGAGCCCGTTCATGGCGGGGAGCACGACGTCGCGGGTTGCGACCTCGGCGTTGAGGAAGTTGGGGTTGGGCTTGCCGCCGCGCGCGCCGTAGCGGGTGTGGAGCGGGAAGTTGGCGAAGAGGAGGTCTTCGTAGCCCTTCATGACGAAGGAGAAGTCGTCGGGGACAGCCGCTGCGTAGTCGCGGTGAGCTGCCTCGGGGACGGGGGCGTAGTAGCCACGGTCGAGGGCGACAGTGCTGAAGAGTGGGCGCTGCGCGTAGGCGGCGAGGCCCTCCTTGGCGAGCCGCTCTTCGGAGTAGGCGCCGTCGTAGACGAGGCCGTTCCAGCCGGGGAAGGACCAGGAGGAGGTGCCGAGGCGGATGGAAGCGGGGATGGCTGCGGCGAGGGCTCGCTCCTCGTCTCGGATGGTCGCTGAGCCTACGACGGCTGCGCGTGCTGCGGCGCGCGGCGCTCCGCGGACCGGCAGGGGCGGCGCGAGCGTGAAGAGCTCGGACATGGCGCCGAAGGTGGTTCGCGGCGCTGGCGCGGCGATGGGCCGGAGCGGCGCGGTGGCCTCAGGCTCGAGGGCCGGCTCCGCCTTGGGCGCGGGCTCTGCGGGGAGCATGGCGGGAGGATGGGGAGCGGCCCAGAGGAGCTGGGTGACGCCCTCGTCGGCCTGATCGGTGTGGTCGTCTGCGAGGCTGGCGAAGAGGTCGAGCTGCGGCGGGACGACGGCGCTGCTGTCTGCTTCTAGCTCGGCCAGCGGGTCTGGCATGGGGGCATCGAAGAGGCTCGCTTGGCCCATGCTGCGTTTGGATCGGGTGGCCATGCCGGCGTCAGTCGTCGTCTGAAGAGGAGGTCTCGGCTGCGAACGCAGTGATGTGCGACATCTGCCTCATCTCCTGCATCACTTCAAGGTGAGACTCTCTCGCGCGGCCCAGGGCGCGGTCCATGGCGGCTTGCACATGGGGATGATTGAACCAGTGAGCAGAGTGCATCTCGCGGGGCTGGTAGCCGCGGGCCAGTTTGTGCTCGCCGCCTTGGCCCGGCTCGATGCGGTCGAACCCGTTCGCGAGCGCATGCTCGATCATGGTGTAGAGACAGGTCTCGAAGTGGAGGAAGGGGACCTCCTCCGTGACGCCCCAGTAGCGGCCGTAGAGGGCGTTTCCGGACTGGAGGTTGAAGGTGCCTCCGATGAGGTTCTTGTCTGGGTCGTAGGCGAGGAAGAGCTTGAGGTGCTGCGGCATCTGCTCGCGGACGCGTCGGAAGAAGGCGAGGTTGAGGTGGCCTGCGCCCCATCCGAACTTGGCGTAGGTGGCGATGTAGAAGTCGTAGATGCGGCAGATGAGCTCGTCGGAGACATCGGTGCCCTCCATGGCCTCGACGGTGTAGCCGCGGGCCTTGAGGTTCTTTCGCTCGCGCCGGATTTCACGGCGGGTCTTGGAGCGGACGGTGCCGAGGAAATCTTCGAAGGTCTGCGCCTCGCCGCGCATCCAGTGATACTGGGCGGAGAGGTGGTGCGTGAAGCCGAAGCGCTTGGCGATGGCGACCTCCTGCTCGGGCAGGAAGTGGAGATGGAGCGAGCGGGCGCCCGTCTGTTCGAGCGACTCGTGCAGTCCGAGGATGAGTTTGCGGTAGCAGAGGTCGGTCTCGGCCTCGGTGAGTTCCGGATGGGTCAGGAACTTGGCGCTGGTGATGGGGGTGAAGGGGTTGGCGACGATGAGTTTGGGGTAGTAGGGGTAGCCCTGCGCCTCGAGCGAGGAGGCCCACGAGAAGTCGTAGAGCAGCTCACCCATGCTGTGCGACTTGAGGTAGACGGGCATGGCAGCAACCAGCCTGTCGCCATGGAAGACGGCGATGTGCTTTGGCAGCCAGCCGGTGCGGCCGCCCACGCAGCCGGTCTCTTCGAGCGCGTTCAGCCATGCGTGGTTGAGCATGGGGCTGTCGGGTCCGACGAGTTGGTCCCACGCGGCTGCCGATATGTGGCTCAGCGCAGGCAGGTGGACTAGGCTGAGGTCGGAGAGTTCGTGCATGAGGGTCGACGAGGCCTGCGTTTCGCGCGAGGAGGAGAGATGGAGTGGTTTCGATCGCTATGGGAGCAGGTGCCACCGGAGGTGCGGATCGCGCTCGGTGAGTTCATGCGTCGCCCCATCCTGGGGCCGGTGCAGAACTGGCATCTGTTCGCCGCGATCGTCTTTCTGTGGGCGGTGAACCGGTACCAGCGGAGCCGGCCCCACAAGATCGGCAACCCCGACAAGCGTTAGCCGGGCAACCCCGAGCCGGAAGCGGTGGGCTTGGGCGCGGGCGAGGCGCGACGAATGGCCGCGATGATGCGGGGAAACATGCGGCGCGAGCCCCAGTTGAGGACGAAGTCGGGGACGGGGATGCCGAAGTCGGCCTTGATGACGATGCGTACCAGGCTGCGGTTGGGGTCGCCCTTGAAGGGAGTGACATAGAAGAAGCCGGTGGTGTCGACGATGTTGCCGCTGTTGGGCACGTAGGTCCAGCCGTTGTGGTAGTGGGTCTCGCCCCCAACGGTCTTGGTGACGTTGGTGTCGCGGATGCGGAAAGAGCGGTTTGTTAAGGGCCACGGCAGGTCGACGACGCCCTGCAGGATGGAGGTGCTGCCCTGGCGGCTGACGGTCTTGGACTCCTGCTGATCGGGGAACCAGCGGACGAAGTCGTCGTAGTTCATGAGCAGGCGCCAGACCTGGGCGGTGGGGGCGTTGATCACGCCGACGACCTCGCCGCGATTGCCACCTTCTGAGGTGACCTGGACGATTTCCCCGCCCGCCTCGAGCTTCTTGATGTTGGCTTCGGTCAGCGGCCGCGGAGCGGGTGTCTCGGCCTTCGCCGGCAGTGCGCCGAGGAGGACGAGGCAGACGAGCACGATCGATGAGAGGAGTTGCTTCACGAGA
This sequence comes from Myxococcales bacterium, assembly GCA_947496715.1. GTDB lineage: Bacteria > Myxococcota_A > Bradymonadia > REDH01 > REDH01 > CAIWGR01. Next base: position 19,140 of record CANMDT010000040.1, on the reverse strand, counting down.
CTCGCCGCAGCAGGGTTCAGAAGGGGGAAGTTACCAATTGAGGGCGGGTGAGACAAGCGGTGCCGATCTTCAGCAGGCGTGGCTGACCACAAGCTTTCCGAAGTGGCCCTGCGAGGCCAGGAGCGTGAAGGCAGCAGGTGCCTCTTCAAAGCAAAGGGTGCGGTCGACGACCGGTCGTAGGTGGTGTTTGGTGATGGCATGGTTCATCTCCTCGAAGCCTTCTCTGGACCCCACGAGGACTCCCTGAACCCTGATTTGATTCATCACGATCGGCAGCAGGCGGAGATCTTTTTGCGCGCCTGCCAGGACGCCGATGAGGCTGACGATGCCGCCGACCCGGGTGGACTTGACCGACTCATCGAAGGTGCCTGCGCCGCCCACCTCGACGACCAGGTCAACACCCTCGCCGTCGGTTGCGGCGCGGACCGGCTTGGACCACTGCGGCTCGGACCGATAGTTGATGGTCACGTCGGCGCCGAGCGCGCGGGCCCGCTCGAGTTTGGCATCGTCGGAGGAGGTGATGATGACGCGGGCGCCGAGCGCCTTGGCGAACTGGAGGGCGAAGATGGAGACGCCGCCCGTGCCGAGCAGAAGGACGGTCTGGCCTGCGCGGAGGTTGCCGAGCGTGACGAGCGAGGACCAGGCGGTGAGGGCGGCGCAGGGGAGGGTGGCGGCCTCGTCGAGGGTGAGGTGGTCGGGCACCTTCACGAGGGCGGAGGCGGGCAGGACCATCTCTTCGCAGAGGGTGCCGTCGAGGGGGCCGCCGAGCGTGGAGCGGATGGTCTGGCGGGAGGGCTCGGTGGTGAGCCAGCGGGTGGCGAAGAGGGGTGTGACCCGGTCGCCGATGGCGAGGTCGGTAACGCCGCCGCCGGTTTCTACGACGGTGCCGGCGCCGTCGGAGCAGGGGATGAGCGGGAGCGGCTGGCGGGGGTCATACTGGCCGCGGACCATGAGCAGGTCGCGATAGTTGAGCGAGGTGGCGGCCATGCGGAGGCGCACCTCGCCTGGACCGAGCGGGAGCGAGGGCCGGTCAACGAGGCGGAGGTTGTCGAGGCCGAAGCTGTCTGTGACCTGCCATGCTCTCATGCGAGCTCCTTTGGTTCTGCGGCGCGGCGCTTTCGGTAGGCGAGCACCTCGCCGGCGACGAAGAGGATACGGCGGGTGCCGGTGACCTTGGAGTGGCCGGCCATGCGGGGCAGGCAGCGGATGCGGGTGGTGGCGATGGGGAGTCCGCGTTCGGCTGCGCGCTGGATGAGCTCGAAGGAGAAGACGAAGGAGCTGGAACTGATGCGGGGGAGCAGCTCGCGGGCGAGGTCGGTGGGGTAGAGGTAGAGCCCCTCGAGCTCGAAGCGGATGTTGGCGGCGAGGAAGAGGAAGAGGCGGAAGGCGCGGCTCATGACGATGCGGCTGAGCGTGTCGGCGCGGCGGATGTAGGTGGAGAGGACGATGCCGCCGTCGCGGAGCAGCGGGAGCATCTTGCCGATCTCTTCGCAGGGCACCTGGCCATCTGCAGCGTTGAAGATGAAGTAGGGCTTTGAGGCATGCTGGATGCCGGTGCGCATGCCGGCGCCCATGCCGCCGTTGCGCTCGTGTTGAATGAGCCGGATGCGGGGGTCGCGGGCGGCGTAGGAGGCGACGATGGCGGCGCTGCTGTCGGTGCTTCCGTCGTCGATGACGAGCAGTTCGCAGTCGGGGAGGGTCCGGTCGGCGAAGGCGATGGCCTCGTCGAGCACCGCCGCGATGGAGCCCTCCTCATTGAACATGAGGAAGATGATGGAGAGTCCGGGCGGGTTTGCAGCCATGGTTCGGAGGGCCTTCTTTGGAGGTCGCCGTGGAGGCGGCTCCCTCGCATCTGGCTGCGCGAGCGTCAACGGTGTGGCTGCGCGAGCGTCAACGGTGTGGCGGTGGTCTGGGTTGGTTGACCGGCGGGGGTGCCAGCACTAACCCGACGCCCGAAAGCGAGGGTGCATGTCGTTCTGGAGTGATGTTCCGCGGGTCGTGCGGCTGTTGAAGGGGGAGCGGGCCAACTACGGGCTCGGTCTCCTGGCGCTCTGGGTGGTGAACTTCTCGGACGTGATGGCGCCTCTTTTTTTGGCGGTCGCGGTAGACCTGATGGCATCGTCGCTCGGTGGCGCGCCACCGAAGCTGCCTGCGATCATGGGGTATGTGGGGCTCACGCCGGCGCAGTTCAATCTGGAAACGGCGATCGCCTGCTTCTTTGGCCTGCAGCTGACGGCAAACATCGCCCGCTACCCGATGCTGGTGATGACCTCGATCCCGTCGCACCGGGTGGGCCAGCGGGTTCGCAACGAGCTGGTCGGCCGGCTGCTTTCGCTCTCTCGCGGCTTCTTCGACCGGTCGAAGTCGGGCGACCTGATGGCGCTTCAGACCAACGACATCATCGCGGTTCGGATGATGCTCGGGCCGGGCATCTTGGTGGGCGTCGATACGCTGATGCTGGTGAGCCTGGTCATCGTGGTGATGTTCGCGCTGTCGTGGAAGCTGGCGCTGCTGGCGCTCATCCCGATGCCGCTGATCGCCATCGTGACGAACAAGCTTTCGCATGCGGAGTACCAGCGGAGCGAGGCGGTGCAGAACGACATCGGCCGGCTGACCGAGCAGGTTCGCGAGAGCTACGCGGGCATCCGCATTCTGCAGGGATATGCGCGTGAGGGCTACGACCGAGAGCGGTTCCGGCTGGCCTCCTTCCGCCACTACGGCAAGTCGCTCGACCTGGGGCGCGTGCGCTCCGTCTTTGACCCTGCGCTCGACTTTTTCCTCGGCTCCTCCACCTCCATCGTGCTGGCCGTGGGCGGCCCCGCGGTAGTGCGCGGCGAGATGAGCCTGGGGAGCTTCACGGCCTTCCTCTTCCTCATCAACTTCTTGAGCGGGCCGATGGTCGGGTTTGGCTGGGCTGTCTCGCTCTGGCAGCGCGGCAGAGCGTCGCTGAAGCGGCTCGACAAGGTGATGTCGGAGCAGCCCGAGGTGGGCGATGTGGAGGGAGCCATCGCGCTCGACGGCACGGTCGCGATCGAGGTGCGCGGGCTGACCTTCGGCTATGCGGCACGCGGCGCGGCAGAGATCGGAACCGAGGAGCGGGAGGTTGCTGTTGCGGCTCCCGAACAGGCCGCAGCGCTCGACGGCGTGAGCTTCGTGCTGGCCCCCGGCAAGCTGCTCGGCGTCACGGGTCGCGTGGGCTCCGGCAAGAGCACGCTGGCCATGCTGCTGACCCGCATCTACGAGCCGCCGGCCGGCACCATCTTTGTGAATGGTCGCGATGTGCGGGACTACACGCTGTCGTCGCTCCGGCGGTCGATTGTGGTCGCGCCGCAAGACACCTTTCTGTTCAGCGACACCATCGAGAACAACCTGCTGATGGGGCTCGACGCAGAGACGGCAGGCGGCTCGGATTCGCGCGCTTCGGAGGCTGCGCGGCTCGCCGGACTGGCCTCGCTCGCAGAGGAGATTGAGGAGCTTCCGAAGCGCTACGGCACGCTGCTCGGCGAGCGGGGCGTGAACCTCTCCGGCGGTCAGCGGCAGCGGCTGGCGATTGCGCGCGCCATCGGCGCCGACCCGCGCATGCTGGTGCTGGACGACTGCCTGAGCGCGGTCGATGCGCGCACCGAGGCCCGCATCTTGGAGCAGCTCCGGACGGTCTTCGAGGGGCGCTCTGGCATCATCATTTCGCACCGGGTGCGGGCGCTCGAGCAGTGCGACGAGATCCTCGTGCTGGAGGCGGGCAGGGTCATCGAGCGTGGCACCCACGCGGCGCTGCTGGCGCAGGGCGGACACTACGCCGAGATTGCGCATGAGCAGACGAAAGAGGCGGTGTCGGAATGAGCGCGCAGAAGCCGGCAGTCTCGAAGCTCGAAGCGGAGGCCATCGCGGTCTCTCGCGACCCCGTGCTGGCCCACATGCTGGCGGAGGAGAAGGTGGAGGTTGCAGGCCGCGATCTGCAGCTGCTCAAGCGGCTGCTCGGCTACCTGCGCCCGCACCTGCTGCTGGCGTCTGTCTGCGTCTTCATGGCGGTGATCGAGGCGCTGGCGATGACCATCCCGCCCTACATTGTGGGGCTGGCGATGGACCGGGCCTCGGGCGTCACGGGCCGCACGCCGCGCGGATTCGATCACCTGTTGGACGCCATCGGAGAAGTGGCGCTCTCGGCGGTGGACCGGGTGCCGACCGATACGGCGGCGCTCATCACCTACTTCGGCGTGATGTCGCTGCTCTTCTGGCTGCTCCGCTTCGGCGTGGCGGTGGCCACCTCCTACTGGGTGCAGAAGCTGAGCCAGCTGATCCTGCACGACCTGCGGGTCGACATCTTCGCCCACATCACCTCGATGGACATGGGCTTCTTTCATAAGAATCCGGTGGGCCGTCTGGTGAACCGGACTACCTTCGATGTGGCGTCCCTCTCGGAGCTCTTCTCGGATGCTTTTGCGCAGGGCATGCGGGACATCCTCTTTGTGCTGGTGCTCTACAGCGTGATGTTCACGATCGACCCGCTGCTCGGCACGATGCTACTCCTCGTGGTGCCGGCGCTTGTGCTGATCTCGCGCCTCTACCAGCGCATGGTTCGTCCTGCGCTGCGCGCGAACTCGGCGGTTGTCTCACGGATGAACGGGTGGCTTGCTGAGAACCTGGCGGGCATGCGGGAGAACCAGCTCTACCGGCGGGAGCCGCGGCGTGCTGCGGAGTATCGCTCGCTGACCGAGGCGCACCAGACTGCGCAGGTGGGCATGGTCCGGCCCTGGGCCTGGGTCCGCCCTGCGATGATGCTGACGAGCTCGCTCGCGACGGCTGCGGTGCTCTGGCTCGGCTACCAGCGGGTGTTGGAGGGCATCATCACGGTGGGCGTCCTGCTGACCTTCATCCAATACACAGCGCGCCTCTGGGTGCCCATCCGGAACCTGACGGAGAAGTTCAATCTGGTGCAGCAGTCGCTGACCTCGGGTGAGCGGATCATGGAGATTCTGGATGAGAAGGTCGGCATGAACGACGGTCCTTCCGAGGGTGCTGTGACGGTCGCGCCGAGCCGCGGCGAGGTTCGCTTTGAGGCGGTGCGGTTCCGGTATGCGGGACGCGAAGAGGAGGTGCTCAAGGGCATCACCTTCACGGCGCAGGTTGGGCAGATGGTGGCGCTGGTGGGCGATACGGGCGCGGGCAAGTCGACGGTGGCCCATCTCATCTCGCGCTTCTACGATGTGAGCGGCGGCGAGGTGCTGGTGGATGGCGTGGATGTGCGCCAATACCGGCTGAATGCGCTGCGGAGCTCCATCGCGATTGTGCCGCAGGATGTGGTGGTCTTTGCAGGCAGCGTGCGAGACAACATCACGCTCGGCCGTGCGGTGGATGATGCGACGGTGTGGAAGTGTGTGGAGGCTGTATCGGCGCGCGCCATTGTGGAGCGTTTGGGCGGTCTGGACGGGTCGCTCGACGAGGGCGGCCGGACACTTTCGACGGGCGAGCGGCAGCTGCTCAGCTTCGCGCGGGCGCTGGTCGGGAACCCGCCTGTGCTCATCCTCGATGAGGCGACCGCCAACGTCGATACGAGCACCGAGATGGTGATCCAGGAGGCGCTGCGGAACCTCACACGGGGCCGCACCACGATTGCGATCGCGCACCGTCTGAGCACCATCCGGGAGGCCGACGAGATTCTTGTCCTCGGTCATGGCGCGGTGCTGGAGCGAGGTCGCCACGAGCAGCTCTTGGACGACAACGGGGCCTACGCGAAGCTCTACCGGACCCACCTGGCTGGGAGCGGCGAGGCGTCGTAGGGCGCAAAGTCCGTTGACAAGGCCTCTGGTTGCTGCAAATGGCAACGCTGTTGGGCCTTCGGGCCGCCGATGGGATATCCGGAGGCGGGCTGGGGTCCTGAAGACGGAGTGAGTCGGCCCGGGGGTGACTCGTCCGACAACCGATCGAGCAATCTCTTATTCACTGCATGCGAATCATCGAGCACCTCTCCAGCCTTTCAGCGGCGATGAGAGAGCTCAGTGCCTTGCGCTGGGGTGTGCCTTCCGGCTCACCGCGCGTTTTGGCCGAGTCTCTCTTTTCGGCTGCTGTACGCGATCAGCTCTACGAGCGGATCTGCGCCGACGGCGCTGCGCCGCTCTATGTGCGGTTGTTGGAGGAGGGTTGTGTGCCGCTCTTGCCGGAGCTTGGGATGGAGGAGATGGCGAGCTGGCTGGCCTCTCGGAGCCTGCTGGTGGCGGCGGCCGGTGGCGTCTCACTGCCGGCGGAGCTGGTGGTGCTGGAGCAGGGTCGCGCGGAGGTGGAGCGGGGCTGGTCGCTGACGCTCCTGTCGCGGTGTGACGAAGGTTCGCTTCGCCTGCTGGCGGAGGCTGTGGGGCTGCCGCAGCGGAGCCGTCGCGTGGAGCTGGTGCTGTCGCTGCACGCGTGGCTGCTGGCCGCGCCGACGGCGGGGATGGAGGAGCTCGGTGCGGTGTCGCAGAAGCGGTTGCCGTTGCCGGTTCGGGAGCTGACGGGGGTCTCCGTGGAGCCCTTCGCCGGTGGTGCGAAGTTCCTGCTTTCGACGCGGCAGGGGCTGCATGAGGTTGCGGCGCGGGAGGTGGCGTTGGCGGTGGGCAAGCGGCCCGCGCGCGCCAAGCGGGCGGTGGTGGAGCGTGTGTCGCCGTTCGAGTTCCCCGCACATGGCGCGGTGAGCGCAGTGGTGACGGTGACGACACGGCCGCTTGCAGAGCGGATGGCGCAGGAGCCGCGGCTTGCGGGCTACCTGTCGGAGCGGCTCGACCAGCGCCGCTTTGTGGTTCCCGCAGAGGTGGCGGTGGAGGAGTTGGAGGCGCTCTTGAACGAGCTGCTGGACGGCATTGAGGTGGTGCATGGCTAGGGGTGCTGCATGCGTGCGCTAGCGCTGCTTCAGCGGCTGTCGCCGACCGCGCTTTCGGCGCTCGCCTCGCGGCTTGAGGCGCCCTCTGCGGAGGTGCGTTCGCTTGCCGAGGGGATGCGTTCGCTGCGTGTTGCGACCCGTGTGCTGGAAGCCTGCGCGACGCAGAAGCTGCAGCGGGATCTGGTGCGCATCTGCGCATCGCCGATGGAGGAGATGGACGAGGAGGAGCTTTCGGATCCGCTCACTTTTGTGGAGCTCGGCCTGCTCTGGCCATCTGCGTCGGGCTACGAGGTGCAGGAGGAGCTGGCGGTAGCGCTGGCGCCCAACCTGCCGGGCGAGCGTGGCTGCCTGCTGACGCTGCTGTCGCGACTCACGCTGGAGGCCTCGCACACGCTGGGCCGGAGCTTGGAGGTGGGGCCGCGGACGACGCAGGTGGAGTGGGTGCTCGACGCAGCTGCGCGGCTGCGCGCGCCGGAGGAGCTCGAGGCGCGGGTTGCACGGCTACGGCCGGCCGATCGGGCGCTGCTGCAGGAGGCGCTCGAAGCGGCGCCGCTGCCCGCGTCGAAGGTGCGGAATCCTGCAGAGGCGCCGCTGCCGGTGGTGACGCTGGCAGAGGGCGCCGCGGGGGAGCAGGGGCTGGTCTTCCGGGTGGCGCTGACGCCCAAGGATGGCGCAGGCCGGCTGGTGGTGCCGCTGGAGTTGGTGGCGCAGATCGGGGCGGTGCTGGAGCGGCTGCCGGCGGCTACATCGGCCGTGGCGCGTCGTTCGCCGCGCCGTTCGGAGCCCTCATCGGAGCGGAGCACCCCGCGTCGTTCGGAGCCTGCCTCGGAGTGGAGCTCCGATGCGCCCATCAATGCCTTCTTCGCGGAGGCGCCGGCATCTGCGCCGGTGCAGACGCCGGTGCTCCGGCGCGCGCGGCGAGGTGCCGAGGTGTTCGATGCTCCGCAGATGCACTTTCAGCAGGCTCCGCAGATGGTCTTTCGGTTGGCGCAGGCGGCGGAGCCTGAGTTCCGTCGCGCGCCGGTGCTGCCGGAGGGCTCTGTGACGGTGCGCGCAGCCTCGGCCTGGGTGCGGCTGGCGGGGCCCGAGGAGGCCGCCGCGGTGCGGCGTGATCATGTTCTTGGCACGGCGGTGCTGGAGGTCAGCAGCGAGGGTGTGGTGGTACTCCGCGCGGGCGTCGATACGACGGCCTGGCTGGAGGCCTATGTGGTTCGAATTCGGCGACGTTCGGCAGCAGCCGGTGCGAAGCGTGATGCGAGGTGGGATGTCTAGTGCTGATCTGCGGTCGCTGCAGGCGACCTTCATTCCCCGATACGAAGGTTCGCATACGGGGCGTCTGATGTTCTGGTGCATGCCGCCTCGGGGCGAGGAGCAGGCGCGACGAGCGATGTCGGCGCTGCGGCTCTTGCGCCGCGGCAAGTCGCAGCAGCGTCCGGAGAAGGCCGATCTGGTCATCCCGACGCCGCAGCGGAACAAGACGGAAGACTGGGAGATCGCGGAGATCTGGGGCATCCGGCTTCCCATGTATGAGACCATCCGGACGCTGGTTCGGATGGACCTGGCAGAGGCGGCGCAGCGCAAGGTGTCGGACTCGGTGCGCATCTGGGCGATGGCGGCGAAGCTGGCGGTAGAGATGGTCGCGGCGGGCGAGATGGTTCCGCTGATCGAGACGAGCGACAAGGGCCAGCTGGTGGCGCGCTGGGGCATGACGGTGCTGAGCCCCGCGTCGCGCGAGCGGCTTGCGATGCTGGAGCGGTCGCTCCCGCTGGCGGGCCACGCGGTGGTGATGAACGATGGGCAGGCGCACGACACGGCGCGCAAGCGGAAGAAGCGGGGCAACCGCCGTCGGCGCCGGAGGAAGTCGGTCACGCCGATGTCGACCGTCTGGCAGCCCGAGGCGCTGCTGCGGGCCTTCCTCGATGCTGCTGCCGATGCGATGTGCCGCGAGGCGATGCCCTCGACCTCCAAGGACCGGCCTCGCAAGGACAACCGCGAGCTCGCGCCCTGGGAGCTCCGCTGGCGGTATGGTCTGACCGCGGTCGACCCTGTGATGGAGACCGCGGGACTCGTCGAGCAGCCGCTGGCTGCAGAGCTGGCCCGCTGGACGGCGCCTGTGCGTCCGCGCGGCACGCCGGGCGACAGCTACGCGGTGGCCTACCATCTGGAGGTGCCGGGGATGTCGGCAGAGACCGACGGGGCGCGCGACGCCTGGTTCCTCCGCTTCATGCTGGAGTCGAACGAGGACCCGAACTGTCGCATCGACGCAGGCACGGTCTGGCAGACGGCGGCCTTCGAGATGATGGTGGGCGACAAGCGGTTTGTGCAGCCGCACGAGAGCCTGCTCATCTCGCTGGGCGAGAGCGCCCGGGTCTTCGGCCCCATCGGGCGATCGCTGCATGAGCGCTGCCCGCGCGGCGTGGTGCTCTCTACCGAAGAGGCCTGGGAGTTCTTCTCGCAGGCCGGCCCGATGCTGTCGCAGCTGGGCGCCTCGGTGCGCGTCCCCAAGGAGCTCCGCAACGAGGGGCAGCAGCGGCTCAAGCTGAAGCTCCAGGTGGGCGACATGGAGGAGCGCTGGAACCGCGGCCCCTCCAAGGTTGGCATGAATGCGGTGGTCGCCTTCCAGTGGCAGGTGGCCGTCGGCGATCACCAGCTGACCGCAGAAGAGTTCCGCGAGATCGCGGCGATGAAGCAGCCGCTCGTGCAGTGGCGTGGCGAGTGGCTGGCGGTAGACCCGGCCGAGCTCGCGATGATGGAGAACCTCTTCCACGGCAAGAAGGACACCGGGACGATGGACCGTGCGGCGGCCATCTCGGTGGCGCTCGCCGGCGAGTTTGCGACCGACCAGGGGGTCATCGATGTGGTGGCGAGCGGCAACATCAAGTCGCTCATCGACTCGCTCCGCGACCGCGAGGCGAGCTCGCTCGTGGATGCTCCGGCCGGCTTTGTGGGCGAGCTCCGTCCCTACCAGCAGCGTGGCCTCACCTGGCTCGCGCAGACAGCAGAGTCGGGCTTCGGCGCCTGCCTCGCCGACGACATGGGCTTGGGCAAGACCATCCAGATCATCGCGCTGCTGCTCCATCACCGCGCCAAGACAGGCGGCGATGGCGCACCTGCGCTGCTTATCTGTCCGACCTCGGTGCTGGGCAACTGGGAGCACGAGCTGCGGCGGTTTGCGCCGGGCCTCCGTGTGGTGCGCCACCATGGTCGCACGCGGGCCGGCTCTGCGACGGAGCTCGAGCGGCTCTGCAAGGGCGCATCGGTGGTCCTCACAACCTACGTGATGGCCCGCATGGATGCCGAGCTGCTCGGCACCAAGCAGTGGTCCCACCTGGTGGTGGACGAGGCGCAGAACATCAAGAACCCGGTGGCGCAGCAGGCTGTGGCAGTGCGGTCGATTCCCGCCGACCATCGCATCGCGCTCACCGGTACGCCCGTCGAGAACCGGCTGGCCGAGCTCTGGTCCATCCTCGAGTTCGCCAACCCCGGCCTGCTCGGCAGCCTGGGCGAGTTCCGCCGCAAGTTCGCTGTGCCCATCGAGCGGTTCGGCGATGCCAAGGCCCGCGAGACGCTCAAGAAGATGGTCGGCCCCTTTGTGCTGCGGCGGCTCAAGACCGACCCGAACGTCATCCAGGACCTGCCCGAGAAGCAGGAGTACAAGGTCTACTGCACGCTCACGCGGGAGCAGGCGACGCTCTACCAGGCGACCGTCGACATGGCGATGGCGCGCATCAGCGGCACGAGCGGGCTCAAGCGCCGGGGCAACATCCTGGCGCTGCTGACGGCGCTCAAGCAGATCTGCAACCACCCCGACCACTACCTCAAGGAGCGGGATGGCAAGCTGAGCGGCCGCTCGGGCAAGATGGCCCGTCTGACCGAGATGCTGGAGGAGGTGATCGCGGAGGGCGATCACGCGCTGGTCTTCACGCAGTATCGTGAGATGGGCGACCTGCTGGTGGAGCACTTCCGGTCGCAGCTCAAGGTGGCGGTGCCCTTCCTGCACGGTGGCGTGGTGGCGGAGAAGCGGGACGAGATGGTGGCAACATTCCAGACCGATCCCGACGCGTCGCCTATTCTCATTCTGTCGATCAAGGCGGGCGGTACGGGTCTCAATCTGACGCGGGCCAACCATGTCTTCCACTTCGATCGCTGGTGGAATCCCGCGGTCGAGAACCAGGCGACAGATCGGGCCTTCCGGTTGGGTCAGACGCGTGATGTGCAGGTACACAAGATGATCGTGACCGGGACGGTCGAAGAGAAGATTGATGAGATTCTGGAGTCGAAGCGGTCGCTGGCCGAATCGGTTATCGGCGAGGGCGAGGCCTGGATCACGGAGATGTCGGACGACGAGCTGAGCGAGATCTTCTCGCTGCAGGCGACGGCCGCGGTGGATGACCTTACGGAGGCCGGCCAATGACGCTCGGACGGTATGGCAACACGGGCTGGGGAACGGCCTGGATCGCGGCGCTCGAGCGTCTCTCGACCGCTTGGCAGAACCGGCTCCCGCGCGGCAAAGACTACGCGGAGAAGGGCCATGTGATGCAGCTGCAGGTGCACGCGGGGAAGATCACGGCGCGGGTGCAGGGTTCGCGGGCGAAGCCCTACTCGACCTCGATTGAGATCCCGCCCTTCCGCGAGTCAGATTCGGAGCGGCTGCTGCTCGCGCTCGGCGAGCGGGCCTACTACCCGGCCTTCCTGCTCGCAGGGACGATGCCGCCCGGCATGGAGGAGGCCTTCCGTGCCTTCTCGCTGAGCCTCTTCCCCGCGCGGAACTCGGAGATGCTCGGCTCCTGCAACTGCCCGGACAAGGCGCGTCCCTGCAAGCACATCGCGGCGGTCCACTATGCCTTCGCCGAGGCGTTGGAGAGCGATCCTTTCCTCATCTGGCAGCTCCGCGGCATCGAGCGGAAGTCGCTCATCGGTGCCTTCCGGCGCGTCTGGTTCGGCGAGGAGGGCGCACGTTCGGTCGAGGCCTCTGCCAACGTCGCGGCGCAGGAGCAGCGCGGCATGCCCGTGAGCGAGATGGTGCCGGACCGGTTCAACCGGGCCATGCAGGGCATCGAGTCGATCTCCTTCTCGGTGAAGCCGGCAGAGCAGCCGCTCTTCATCCTGCAGCGGCTTGCGCAGCCACCCTCGTGGCGGCTCCCGATGGAGACGGCGACGCTGTTCGGGCCGGTCTACGAAGAGGCCGTCGCGGTGGCCGTCCGGCTGGCCAACGATGTGGCGAGCTTCACGGCCGAATCGGGCCTCGAGGTCGAGGAGTGGGACGAGGAGGAGGAGCTCGACTTCGACGATCCCTTCCTCGGCATGGAAGACGACGACGAGGACGATGAGGGCGAGGACGACGAGGATGAGGGCGAGGACGACGAGGACGACGAGGCAACGATGTTGCCGCGGTCACAGGCCGAGCTGGACTTCGACGACGAGGAGCTCCCCGAGGCGGTCGCCGCGCCCGATACAGACGATTTCGAAGAGGATGAGTCGGAGGGAACAGGCGGTTCGCTGATGGCGCCGGGTGAGAGCCTGCGCTCGCTCGGGCCCTCGCTCAGCGGTGGCGCGATTCCCGCCTTCATGCCTCCGACGGGCGCGCCCGGCTTCATGTCGATTCCGTCGCTCCGTCCGCCTACCGTGACGGTGCGGCCGCTGGTGCGCGGCCCTGCGGCGCAGATGATGCCGACCTCGTTGCCGACGGTGCAGAAGCGGCCCGGGCGTGGCCTGTCGGAGCCTGCGGAGGTGCGCACAGAGGCGCCGCGCCGCGAGCCTGCGGTGCTCATCCGCCGTGTGCAGTCGGCGCCCGCTCCGGGCGTGGTTTCGAAGGGTGCGGTCGCTGCGGGGCCCTCGGTTGTTCGCCGCGGCGAGGTGGCGGGGAGCGTGGAGTCGCGCATCTGCCGTGCGCTGGCCTCGGGTGAGGCCCGCCTGGGCTGGGACGCGGCCTGCCAGGCTTGGCGCGGGGCTGCGACCGAGGAGCGGCTTGCGCTGCTGCTCGAGGCCGCGGAGGCCGCGGGCCATATGGGTGCCGTTGCGGCAGAGACGGAGCTTGCGCTCGCAGGTTTGATCCAGCGGGGCGATACGCCCGATGTGGCGCTGCTGCTGGCGCTGCTGCTGGCGGGTCGTCACGCGACGGCGGCGGAGCTGGTGCACTCGCTCGGGCTGGATGGCTGGCAGGGCGAGCCGTCGATGGCGGCAGCGCTGGTCACCTACACGGTGGCGACCGCGTCGCAGCGGCAGGCGCGGCTGCCGCACCGGAGCGCGCTCGAGCTGGAGCAGCTCTGGACCCGCAAGCCGCGGCTTCCTGCGGAGCTTGGTCGTGCGCCGCGCTCCTGGGGCTACTGGATCGAGCAGGGGCACAAGCTGGCACCCGCAACGGGGGACGCAGCAGCGCGGCTGGTAGAGGTGTCGGCCGACCAGGTGGTGGCCCTGGCGCTTCGCGGCGGTCGCTCCGAGCTGCAGGTGGCGCGGGTGCGGGGGCTGGCGCTCAGCGTGGCCCAGATGCTGCAGACGCGTGAGGGGCAGACCCAGGCCGAGAACTTCCTGTCGGAGTGTGGCCTGCGTGATGTGATGCGCGCTGTGCTGGCGCCGAAGGATGGGGCCGATCAGGGGCCGCGCCGGCGGTCGAAGCCCTGACGGCTTCGTTGACGGTCGAACGGCGCAGCAATACCCGTCCGATGAGAGCAAACCGCCTAGCGGAGGCATGAGATGGACAAGAACAAGGTCGTAGTCACCTGCTCACTCACGGGCGTGCTCACCAACCCAGCGCAGCACCCGGTGCCGGTGACGCCGGCCGAGATGGCTGCGTCGGCCAAGGAGGCCTTCGATGCCGGTGCCTCCATCATGCATGTGCACTTCCGCCGGCAGGAGCCCGGCATGGGCTTCCTGCCCACCTGGGAGCCCGAGGTGGCCTCGGCCATCGTGGAGGCCATCCGTGAGGCCTGCCCTGGCGTCATCATCAACAACACGACCGGCGTGGTTGGCGCCGACATCGCCGGCCCGCTCGCCTGCCTCGATGCGACCCGCCCCGAGATGGCCGCGATGAACGCCGGCACGCTCAACTATCTGAAGCTGAAGTCGGACGGGAAGTGGGCCTGGCCGCCCATGCTCTTCGACAACCCGATCGCCAAGATCGAGGCCTTCTTGGCCCACATGTATGCAAACAACATCGTGCCCGAGTGCGAGTGTTTCGACACCGGCATCGTGCGGAGCGTGGGGCTGCTGCAGCGGGCCGGGTTGCTCCGTGCGCCGGCCCACGTCTCTTTCGTGATGGGGGTGGAGAGCGGCATGCCGGGCAAGGCGGAGTGGCTGCCGCTGCTGCTCGCGGAGCTGGAGCCCGGCACGCAGTGGCAGACCATCGGCATTGGTCGCGAAGAGGTCTGGAAGCTGCACCGCGCCACCGCGGAGCTGGGCGGCAACCTCCGGACCGGCGTCGAAGACACCTTCTACCTGCCGGACGGGAGCAAGACGACCGGCAACGGCGCGCTCATCGAGGCGATGGTGAAGATGGCGCGCGAGGTGGGTCGTGAGCCCGCGTCGCCCGCCGAGGTGCGTGCGGCGCTGCAGGCGGAGTAGGTCGGAGAATCGGGTCGTTGCGAGGAGTCTGCGATGCATGAGAAGAGCCGAGGATTGTTGCAGGCCTACCCGGTGCTGCAGAGTCAGGTGGATGTGACGGGCGAGACCTATCGCACCAACGAGGCGGGCAACTTGGCCGCGCTCGAGACGGTGGCAGCCGCGCAGCGGCTCGCGCTGGCCGGTGGCGGCGCCCGCTACCAGGAGCGGCACAAGGCTGCAGGCAAGCTGCTTCCGCGCGAGCGCATCGAGCTGCTGCTCGACCGCGATGCACCCTTCCTCGAGATCTGCGCGCTCGCAGGCCACGAGGTGAAGGACCACAGCAGCGGCGCCGGCATCATCGGTGGTGTGGGCGTCATCTCCGGCGTGGAGTGTGTGGTGGTCGCGAGCGATGCCACGCAGAAGGGCGGCGCCGTCTCGGAGCTCGGCGTGCAGAAGAGCAACCGGCTCGGGCAGATCGCCGAGCAGAACCGGCTGCCCTCCGTGAGCCTGATTGAGTCGGCCGGCGCCGACCTTCCGAACCAGAGCAAAATCTTCGTGCCCGGCGGCCGCGGCTTCCGCGACATCACCCGCCGTTCGCGCGAGGCGGTCCCGACGGTCTGTCTGGTCTTTGGCTCCTCGACGGCCGGCGGCGCCTACATCCCCGGCATGAGTGACTACACGGTCATGGTGAAGGAGCAGGCGCAGGTCTATCTGGCAGGTCCGCCGCTGGTGAAGATGGCGACGGGCGAGGTCTCGACCCACGAGGAGCTCGGCGGCGCCGAGATGCACAGCAAGGTCTCGGGCGTGAGCGACTACCTCGCGGTGGACGAGGCCGACGCGATTCGGCTCGGTCGTGAGATCATGGCCCACCTCGACTGGCGCAAGGCGGCCCGTCCGCTCGAGCGTGCGGTCGAGGAGCCCCGCTACAGCGCAGAGGAGCTGCTTGGCATCGCCTCCACCGATCTCCGCGTCCCCTTCGAGGCGCGCGAGGTCATCGCCCGCATCGTCGACGGCTCCCGCTTCAGCGAGTTCAAGCCGCTCTACGGCAGCACGCTGGTCTGCGGCTGGGCCCACATCCACGGCTACCCCGTCGGCATCCTCGCGAACAATGGCGTGCTCTACTCCGAGTCGGCCAACAAGGGCGCCCAGTTCATCCAGCTCTGCAACCAGAGCAACATCCCGCTCCTCTTCCTGCAGAACATCACCGGCTTCATGGTCGGCAAGAAGGTGGAGCAGGAGGGCATCATCAAGCATGGTGCCAAGCTCATCAACGCGGTCTCGAACAGCACCGTGCCGGCGATCACCATCATGATGGGCGGCAGCTTTGGCGCAGGAAACTACGCGATGAGCGGCCGCGCCTACGAGCCCCGCTTCCTCTTCACCTGGCCCAACCATCGCATCAGCGTCATGGGCGGTCGTCAGCTCGCCGGCGTGATGGAGATCATCAAGCGCGAGGCGGCCGAGAAGAAGGGCGAGGCGGTGGACGAAGACAACCTGAAGCTCATCAAGATGATGATCGAGCACCAGGTGGAGTCGGAGTCGGGTCCGCTCTTCGCGACGGCCCGCCTCTGGGATGATGGCATCATCGACCCGCGCGACACCCGCACCGTTGTCGCCCTCTCGCTCTCCGCCGCCTACTCGGCGCCGGTCGAGGGGACGATGAGCTGGGGTGTCTTCCGTCACTAACCGCTGCACTGCGCGGGCTGTGAGCCGGCGCTGCAAACGAGGTCACTTCATGAACGCTGCACCGATTCAGAAACTGCTGATTGCCAACCGGGGCGAGATCGCGGTCCGCATTGCCCGCACCGCGCGCCGGCTCGGAATCGCGACCGTCGCGGTCTTCTCCGACGCCGATGCCGACATGCCCCACGTGGCGGCCTGCGACGAGGCCGTCCGCATCGGTCCTGCGCCGTCGCGCGAATCCTACCTGGTCATCGAGAAGCTCATCGCCGCGGCGAAGCTGACGGGTGCCGACGCCATCCATCCGGGCTACGGCTTCCTCTCGGAGCGTGCCGAGTTTGCGGCGGCCTGCGAAGAGGCCGGCATCACCTTCGTAGGGCCGAGCTCGGCCTCGATTGCCGCGATGGGGAGCAAGAAGGCGGCGAAGGAGCTGGTCTCGATGCATGGCGTGCCGGTTGTGCCGGGCTATGCGGGCGCCGACCAGTCCGACGCGACGCTCTGCGCGAAGGCGCTCGACCTCGGCTTCCCCGTGCTGGTGAAGGCCAGCGCAGGTGGTGGCGGCAAGGGGATGCGGGTGGTGCGCGAGGCCGGTGCGCTGGCCGAGGCGGTGGCCGGTGCGAAGCGCGAAGCGCTGAGCTCGTTCGGTGACGATACGCTGCTCATCGAGCGGTATGTGGACGAGCCCCGCCACATCGAGATCCAGATCCTCGGCGACCGGCACGGAAACCTGGTGCACCTGTTTGAGCGCGAGTGCTCCATCCAGCGCCGCCACCAGAAGGTCATCGAGGAGTCGCCCTCGGTCTTCCTCACGCCGGAGCTGCGCGAGAAGATGGGCGCGGCTGCGGTCGCTGCGGGCAAGGCCATCGGCTACTTCAATGCCGGTACGGTGGAGTTCATCACGGCCCCCGATGGCGCCTTCTACTTCCTCGAGGTCAATACCCGTCTGCAGGTGGAGCACCCCGTCACCGAGCTGGTGACCGGCCTCGACCTGGTCGAACTGCAGCTTCGCATCGCCGAGGGGTCGCCGCTCCCCTTTGCACAGAGCGACCTGGTCTCGACGGGCGCGGCGCTCGAGTGCCGGCTCTACGCCGAAGACCCGGAGAAGGGCTTCCTGCCGGGCGGTGGGCCCGTGGTGGACTGGTTCCTGCCCGAGGTCGAGGGGCTCCGCGTCGACACCGGCGTGCAGGGCGGCTCGCAGATCCCGAACGACTACGACCCGATGATTGCCAAGGTCATCACTTGGGGCCGCGACCGCGAAGAGGCCCGCCGCCGCATGGTCCGCTCGCTGGAGCAGATGTCGGCGATGGGCACGGCCAACAACCGCGCCTTCCTGCTGCGGGTGCTCGAGCATCCTGCCTACCGCGAAGGGGCCATCCACACCCACTTCATCACGCAGCACGAGGCGGAGCTGCTGGGGCAGGGTGGCTCTGCCGAGACGCTCGCGCGGGCGGTTGCAGCGGCGGGGTTTGCGGGGACGCTGGAGCGGGCTGCTGAGATGCCGGTTCCGGGGCTGCAGGCGGGCTTCCGGCTGCTGCGCGGCACGGGTCATCGGCAGGCCTACACGGTGGGCGAGCAGGAGCTCACGCTGGTCTACACCCTCGAGCGCGACGGGCGTTTCGTCTGGACGGTTGGCGATGTCTCGGGGAGCTGGCGGCTGGTCTCGCGCGACGGTGCCCGGCTGGTGGTGGAGTCGGCCGAGGGCTGGCGCCGCTCGCTGCGCGTCGTGCAGCGGGGCGAGCAGGTGTTTGTCCATCTGGGCCGCGAAGAGGTGATGCTCCGTGAGGTGCCCCGCTTCATCGACCCTGCCTCGCGCAAGGTGGAGGGTGGATGTGTCGCGCCCATGCCAGGCAAGGTGGTCAAGGTGGCGGTCGCGGTGGGCGACACGGTGCTGCGCGGACAGGCGCTGCTGGTCATGGAGGCGATGAAGATGGAGCAGACCATCTCGGCGCCGGAGGCGGGCCGTGTGGTGGTCCTCTCTGCGGTCGAAGGGCAGCAGGTGGAGGGCGGGCAGCTGCTCGCGGTGCTGGAGCCGCTGGGCTGAGTTTTCTGTTCGAATCTGGCAGCGCGGGCCCGATCTGGTAGTGTAGGGGGCGGTCTTCTGGCGGCGCCCTGCGCTGTCGGCACCCCCACGCACCTCTGCTGCTGGACCTCCGATGAACCATCGCCCGACCTCCGCCTCTGCTGCCGCGCTCCGTCCCAGCGGCTTGCTCCTGCTTGCACTGACCGCCTGGCTCCTCGCAGCCTGCGGCGAAGAGACGCTCCGCGCTGCGTCAGCACCGGAGTGCGGCGATGGAGCCATCGATGAGGGCGAAGCCTGCGATGACAACAACAGCCGCGGCCGTGATGGCTGCTCCTCGTCCTGTGAGATTGAGGCTGGCTACGCCTGCGTTGGCGAGCCGAGCGTCTGCACGGCTGCTGCGGAAGACACGGGCACGATCGAAGACACGGGCGGCTCGGGCGACACAGGCACGATTGAAGACACGGGCGGCTCGGGTGACACGACGGTGACCGACACAGGCGGCTCGGGCGACGCCGATGTCATCGAGGATTCGAGCGGCTCGGGCGACGCGACCGACACGACCGCCGACACGACCGACCCCGGCCCACCCCGCTGTGGCGACGGCCTCGTCCGCCCCGGCGAGCGCTGCGACGACGGCAACACCGACAACAGCGACGGCTGCAACTCGGCCTGCTTTGTGGAGCCCAACTTTGGCTGCGTTGGCGAGCCGAGCATCTGCACGGCGACCGACCTTGCGCCGGTCTGCGGCAACAGCGTGATGGAGGCCGGTGAGGTCTGCGACGATGGCAACACCACCAGCGGCGATGGCTGCACGGTGCGCTGCAATCTGGAGGCCGGCTTTGCCTGCTCGGGTTCGCCCTCGGTCTGCGTAGTCGACCTCTGCCGCGGCGTGAGCTGCACGGCGCTCGAGGGTGCATGCCAGGCAGCGGTCTGCAATCCGTCGACGGGCATCTGTGACCTCTACCCCCGCCTCGATGGTACCTTCTGCGATGACGCGAATCTCTGCACGAGCGGCGACAGCTGCCAGGCGGGCGCCTGCACGGGCGTGGCC
>CANMDT010000039.1 GCA_947496715.1 Myxococcales bacterium | reverse complement strand
CGCGCACCACCCTTCCACTTCAGCCCTTCGCTGAGCTCATACGACACCGTCAGATCGACCTTGTGAAAGGGCTCCGCGTAGACATCGGGAAGCCCGAGCAGACCCACCGTCACGAGCTCCCGGCCCATGACGTTGTAGAGCACTGTCGCCGAGATCGGAGAGGCCTCCGGCTCGTACGAGAGCGAGCCGTTGACCATGTAGGAGGCCTGTCCCTGAAGCGGCCGCTCGGACGAAGTCGCGGCCCGCTGCTGCTCCTCGCCCACCGTCACGCTCGAGGTGATGAACGAGGCATTCGCGCCCACCGAGAGGGCCGCGAGCGACTTCGCGAGCCCGCTCAACCCCGTGCGGAACTCCAGCTCCGCGCCGTAGCTCTCCGCGCTCTCAGCATTGCCGTAGGTGACCTCGCCCGCCTGGGTGAGGCTCTGCTCGATCGGGTGCAGCGGCACCTTGTAGAACAGGCTCGCGGCGAGCACCTCCGTGTTGCTCGGGAACCACTCCCAGCGCAGATCGCTGCTGTGCACATAGGTGCGAAGGAGGTCGGGGTTGCCCGTGATGGTCTTGCGGCGCACGTAGTCCTGGAAGGCAAACGGTGCCACCTCGCGACCCTGCGGACGGGCCACGCTCGCACCATAGTTTGCCCGAACGAACATCCCCTGCTCGACCTCGAAGACAAGACCCGCGGAGGGAAGAATGTCGAACTCGCCGCGCTCCACCGTCTCCCGCGTGAAGACCCGCTGTCCCAGGAAGGGCGAACCCGACACCACGGTCTGGTCGTAGTTCTCGGCGCGCGCTCCACCCACAACCCGGAGCCACTCGAGCGGCTTGAAGTCACTCATCAGGTAGCCGGCCATCATGACCTGGTCGACCTCATACCGGTCGTTGCCGCCCGTCTCTTCGCCGAACGAAAGCACGCTGCCGATGTTGTCGTCGCCGAAGAGCACCTCGGGGTCGAGCGCGCGGGGGTCGCCCGTGCTGCAGTCTGCGCATGCGAAGCGAAACCGACGCGAGTCGAAGGCGCGATGGCCCTTGAGCAGGTCGATACCGGAGCTGAGGCTCGACTCAAGGCCGAGCGGCATCTTCCAGTCGAGGCCACCGGCAAGGTCGAGCTGGTCGAGTTCGGAGAAGAAGCGCTCACCCGAGCCAGGATCCTGCCGCCAGCGGAAGATGCCGTCGAGCCCGTCCCGCTTGAGGTAGCGGGTGTCGGGCTCGTTGCGAGCAGCCCACAGCATGTTGGCGTTCCACTTCACTTCGCTGTCGGCAAAGAGGTTGCGGTGCCGGCCCACGAGCTGCGTGAAGGAGAAGCTGCGCTCTACCCATTGCAACCTGCGACTCTCGTAGGGCCGGCCCTTGTCGGCCGACACATCGGTCGTGACATCATTCACCTGATCGCTGCCGGACTGGCTGAAGAGTTCGGCGAAGGTGATCTGGTTGGCATCGCCCCAGTTCTTGGTCGCGGTTCCCAACAATCCCCAGCGCGCCTTGCGCTTGTCGGTGCGCTCCGCGAGCGTCTCCGAGACGGAGAGGTCGCCGGCGCCGTCGAGCGAGATGGACCGGATGGTGCGCTCGTCGACGCTGTAGCTCCGGTTGTAGTTGGCGGTCAGAAGATAGCCCCAGACATTCCCCTCCGGGCCGCCCGAGTCGCCGATGGTCGCCTTGAGGCCCATGCCCGGGAGCGCGGTCGACTGCTCGGTGTTCCAGACGTTGTTCAACGACCGGCCTGCCTCTGCCACCTGTTCGCGCGAGAGGCCACGACCGAGCTCGATGCGCTGGTCGGGGAAGCCGTCGGGCAGCGCGCGGCTGCCGTCGTCGAATCCGAGCCAATCGAGACTCCCGCCCTGGTAGGTGGCATGGTTGCCGAAGGTGGTGCCCGGGGTGACGGAGAGCGAAGCACCGAGCGAGAGCTTCCACTCCTCCGGGTAGTCGCGCGTACCGATGTCCATCTGGCCCGCAGCGCAGCCGCCACTGAGGTTCGGCGTGAAGCTCTTGTAGACCGTGAGGTTGGAGAGGAGGTCGGAGGGGAAGATATCGAGCTGCACGCCGGGGAAGTCCGGGTCGGTTCCCCGCACAATCACGCCGTTCATCGTCACACAGGTGTACCGGCCGCCGAGCCCGCGAATGTAGAGGAACTGGTCATCTACGATGCTCGCGCCGACCACCCGCTTGACGGCATCGCTAGCAGCCGAGTCGGGCGCCTTGGACATCTCCTGGGCGCTCACCGCATCGGAGACAGCAGCCGACTCACGCCGCTCCATCAGCTGCGTCGCGGCGTTCTCCTTGATGGCGCGGCCTTCGACCACAAAGGTCTCCGAGTTCTTCTCATCCACACCCATCGAGAGCATGCCGAGGTCGGCTGGCTGGTCGGCCAGGACCTCAACTTCGAAGGCCTCTGTGGCATAGGAAAAGAGCTTCGCCCGGAGAACAAAGACACCCGGATCGAGGTCGAAGAAGAAGGTGCCGTCTGCACCCGTTCGAGCCGTGGCCGCGCTCCCCTCAATCTCCACGGCAACGCCGTCGAGCGGCGTACCGAACTCACGATCGACCAACTTGCCCGTGATGCGGACCTTGCCGGAGGGGACGACAGCCGGCGGAGCCGGAGCGACCGGCTCGCTCTTGTCGAGGTCGTCCCAGAACTGGCCGTAGTAGGAGTCCTCGGCGTCGGGCGTCAGCGGCGCAGGGAGCTCGTCCCCGGGTACTGGCGCGATCTCCTCCTCGAGCAACGGAACCACCTCATCCTCGAACGAGGGAGCAATCTCTTCTTCGAGGGCCGGCGCAATCTCCTCCTCAAACGAGGGAGCAATCTCCTCTTCGAGAGCCGGCGCAATCTCCTCTTCGAACGACGGAGCAACCTCCTCTTCGAGGACAGGCGCGATCTCCTCTTCGAACGAAGGGACGACCTCCTCTTCGAGGCCCCCCGAACCCTCAGGCGGCGCAGTCGCGCCAGAGCCCTCTTCGGAAGGGGCTGGTTGGGCCATCAGCGCCCCGGTCGGGACTCCCGTGAGCAACAGGAGAGCCACAAAAGGCAACGTACTCCAAACGCGACCCACGTTGAACATCAGTGACCCTCAGCCAAAACGAGTACTCAGGCGAGCCGGAAGGGAAAGCGCCATGTGAAGGCTACGGCGATGGGCTTTCCACCGTGGTCTTTGGCCGGCTCATACTCCCAGTCGCGGATGATCGAGATGGCATAGTCGGCCAACTCCGGTGGGCCGTCTTTGGCGCGGCAGCCGCGCACTTTGCCCTTCTCCGTGACGATGCACTGAACCACGACGAGGCCGCTGATCGCCTTCTCTCGGAAGGCACGCGGGTAACCCATCTTGGGATCCTGTTTGACGGCCTTCGGCGGCGTTCCAGCTTGGTCGAGGCGCACGGGGCCGCGACGGACCTTTGCCGCCGGCTTGGGAGCAGTGGTCGCAAGTTTCGGCGGGGGCGGGGAGGGGGGCGCTACACCCTGCCCGTTGCCGCTCGCCATCCCAGGGCCGCTCCCTCCCTCCACGGCGCCCATGTCTGGCCCCGAGTCCGGGGGTACTTCTGCGGCAGGCTCTGGCTCGGGCTCGGGTTCCGCCTCCTTTGCAGCAACAGGCTCTGGCGGCGGCGGTTCCGGTTCGGGCTCCTTCTTGGCCTCCTCCTTGACCGGCGCGTCGGGCGGATCAGTGAAGGTCGAGTCGAAGGCGATGAACTCAACCGCACGCGTCAGTCTCCCCGTTGTCGCAAACTGCCCCGCGCCGAAGATGAGGGCGTGCAGTGCAACCGAGGCAACGAACACCAGAACCCAGAGCACCGAGCGCCGCGAGGATCGTTCTTCCTGCATGGGTCGATAGGACGAGCCCATCGAACGAACGCGTGAAGTTTCACTCATGAATTCCACCAGTACCCAGTTGGCTGGCGCCGTCTCAGCGGCAACCAATCCATTTGTATCTGCCGCGTCAGTACCGCGCCTATGTGACAAACAGCGCACAGCGAGGTGTAGGCAAGGCACCTTCGACATCAGTTCCGCGCTCTGCAGATCCACGGCACCGACCCGCTCCGTTGGCTGGCGACCCCCACAGATTTCTTGTTTTGGCGGCTAGGCTGGGTGCAAGTTGCGCGTGCCGCGAAAGGGCCTAGAGTTGCCGCCACCACCTTCATCAGGAAGCCCGTCATGAGCACCGCCGTCATTGTCCTTGTTGTCGCCGCCGTCTGCTTCGTGCTGCTCGCGATGGTCGCCATCGGGATCTACAACGGCCTCGTCGAGCGCCGGAACCGGTTCCGGAACGGCTTCAGCCAGATCGATGTTCAGCTCCGTCGCAGATACGACCTCATTCCCAACCTGGTCGAGACGGCAAAGGGCTACATGAGCCACGAGCGTGAGACGCTGGAGGCTGTCATCGCGGCCCGCAATCAGGCCGTCGCTGCCGCCTCCCGCGCCAACGGGGCACCCGGCGATGCGCAGGCCATGCGGCAGCTGCAGTCTGCAGAGTCGTCGCTCGGCGGTACGCTCTCGCGGCTGATGGTGGTCTCGGAGGCCTACCCCGAGCTCAAAGCCAACGCGAACATGATGCAGCTCTCCGAGGAGCTGACCAGCACCGAGAACCGGATCGCTTTTGCCCGTCAGGCCTTCAATGATGGCGTGACGGACTACAACAACGCGCGGGAGAAGTTCCCCGCGAGCGTGATCGCCTCCATGTTCCAGTTCCAAGCCGGAGCGCTCCTCGAGGAGACGCAGCCCGAGGTGAGGAATGCGCCGCAGGTCAGCTTCAACTGACGTCCAGGAGCAGCGGTCTGAATGAGGAACTTTGCGGAACATCAGTCGCAGGCCAGACGGCAGACGCGCACCCTCATCTGGCTCTTCGCTGTGGCGGTCGCCGCGGTAGCGGTGAGCCTCTACGGACTCGTGGGGGTGTTCACCCTGCCGGTCGATCCGGCGCATCCTGGCAGCCGTATCTGGTGGGACGGCAAGACCGCCTTCATTGCGGCCTGCGCTGCGCTTGGCACGATTGGGCTGGGAGCACTGCTCAAGCACGCCGCGCTCTCATCGGGCGGCCGAGCGGTCGCAGAATCTGTGGGCGGAAAGCTCGTGACGAGCGACACGCGCGACCCCGACGAGCGGAAGCTTCTCAATGTGGTCGAGGAGATGTCCATCGCCTCGGGGGTGCCGCTCCCGCTGGTCTATGTCCTCGACGAGGAGGAGGGTATCAACGCCTTCGCAGCGGGCTACTCGGTGAACGATGCCGCGGTCGCAGTGACGCGAGGCGGCCTCCGCACGCTGAATCGTGCGGAGCTGCAGGGTGTGATGGCGCATGAGTTCAGCCACATCCTCAACGGCGACATGCGCATCTCCATCCGGCTCATCGCAGCGGTAGCGGGCATTGAGGCCATTGCCGGCATCGGGCGGTGGCTGCTCGCGAGCAGCCTGCATACGGGCATGATGATGCATAGCCGGAAGCGCGATAACGGCGCGCCGATGCTGATGATCGGCATCGCGATGCTGGTCATCGGTGCCGCGGGCATTGCTTTCGGTCACCTGATCCGCGCGGCCATCTCGCGGCAGCGCGAGTATCTCGCCGATGCGTCCGCGGTACAGTTCACCCGTGACCCCTCAGGCATCGCCAATGCGCTGAAGAAGATCGGCGGACTCGATGCCGGCTCGCGTGTGAAGGCGTCGCAGGCCACCGAGCTGAGCCACCTCTTCTTTGGGCAGGCGCAGGCCCACGCGGCCTTCGGAAGCTTGCTGGCAACCCACCCGCCTCTCGCGGAGCGCATCCGCCGCCTCGACCCGGCGTTCGACGGGACCTTCGCCGCGCTCGAAACCGAGGAGGACGACGCTGGTGCACGGGGAGCAATCGCCGGGCTATCGGGGGGCCAAGGCGGCCGTGGTCGCATCTCTGCGGCAGCATTGCTGCAGCGTGACAGCGGTGTGGGCTCACACCAGGTGGCGATGGCCCGCATCCGCATCGAGGATATCTCGCCGGCGTTGCGCGAGGCGGTGGCCCAGCCGCTAGGCGCCGCGGCGCTCGTCGTCTTGGCCAGCGACCTGTCGGCGGCCGAGCGTGCAGCGGCCGCCGAGTTCGAGGTGACCCCCGCGCTGCTCGCAGAGGCGCAGCGACTCGCGCCCGACTATGCGCGTATGGAGCCCGCTGCGCGGCTGACGCTGATTCAGCTTGCTTGTGGTCCACTGCGTCAGCTCGGCGCGACCCAGGCCGCGATGCTGCTTCGGATTTCGAACGCGGCGATGCTGGCTGACCAGCGGCTCACCCCATTTGAGGTGGCGCTTCGAGAGGTACTCCACGAGCACCTTGGCGCTGTTGTCGACGGGGCAGCCGCGCGGCGCATGCAGTTTGTGGCCTACCGGGCCGTCACCACCCACATCGAGGTGCTGCTCTCTGCGATGGCCCACCTGGGCGGGACGGGCGCCGCTGCTGGCTCGGCCTTTCGCGATGCGGTGAAGGGGCTGCCGTCGGAGGTCGAGGCAAGCGTGTCGCTGAGAGGTCGGGCGGTACTCGACGACGAGGCGCTCACCGCGGCGATCCGACAGCTCGCGCGAGCGTCGACAGCGATCAAACAGGGCGTGCTCGAAGCGCTTGCCGCTGCTGCGGTGAGCGACGGCACGATTGGCCCGGAGGAGGCCGACCTGGTCCGCGCCATCGCGATCATCTTCCAACTGCCGCTGCCGCTGCCAGAGGCCTAGCCGACGGTCAGCCTGCCGAGGCGTGAAAGATGCGACGAACCCGTGGCGAGACGCGGGTAAGCATTTCGTAACTGATGGTGTCTGCGAGCTCCGCGAGCGCTTCGAGATCGGGCTCACCCGGGCCTGCACCGAAGACGACAACCTCATCACCAGCGCGCGGCGGCGGATCGAGGTGGGTCACATCAAGCATGGTCACATCCATGCAGACCCTTCCGACGACGGGGCAACGCTCACCACGGATCGACATCCAGCCGCGGTTGGAGAGGGAGCGAGGGTAGCCGTCGTTGTAGCCCAACGCCGCCACTGCGATGCGCTGCGGGGTTGCGCCGGTAGAGTAGGTGTGACCGTAGCCCACACCATGCTCGGCGGGGAGCTCCTTGACGGAGACGAGACGCGTAACGAGCCGCAGCACTTGCTGCAGGCCGATGGACGCTGCGTCGGGAGCGAAGCCAAAGAGCCCGATGCCAGCCCGGATGCCCGAGTAGCGAGAAGCGGGGAAACGGAGCGCGCCGGCCGTATTGGCGGCATGCACCCAGCGTGGCGTGATTCCGGCCTTTGCGAAGGTGGTCACGATGCGCTCGAAGGCGGCGATTTGAGCGTGCGTCTCATCGTCGCGGGCCGGTTCGTCCGCAGAGGCGAGATGGGTCATGAGTCCGACGACTTCGAGCGACCTGCTCTGAAGCACGAAGGCGAGCACCTGGTCGAGTTCGGCAGGCAGAAATCCGACGCGCCCCATGCCTGTGTCGAACTTGATGTGGACGCGCGCGACCGTCTGCTGTTGCTCCGCGGCAGCCTCGAGTTCCCGCATCGTTGTCATGGTGCCTAGCTCGGCGCTGAGGTTCTCGCGCAGCAACTTGCCCATCTCGTGGGGGAGCACATTCTGCACGAGGATCGCAGCGGTGATTCCCCGCGCGCGGAGGGCGATGCCCTCATCGGGGAAGGCGACGCAGAAGCAGCTGGCGCCAACCCGCTCCAGTGCTTGGGCGATGCGAACGGAGTCGACCCCGTAGCCATACGACTTGACCACAGGCATCACAGAGACACCGCCGGCGGCGACGCGAAGCCGTCTGTAGTTCTCCACGATGGCGTCGATATCGACATGCAGCAGGGTGCTGGAGACTGCGTCGAGAAGCTCCGCGGCGACGGTCTCGAGGCGCGCGGGCCGGCTCCCCTTGAGCAGGACGCGGTCGCCGGGCTGCGCCCAGTGTTCGAGCAGTTTGGCGGCCGAGGCGGCGTCGGCGGTCGTGACGACGGCCCCCGCGGCCATACCAGCCTCGATCGCGGCGGCGACAATCTCTGCGCCGCCATCACCGACGCCGATGAGCCTGTCGATGCCGAGCCGCGCGACCAGTGCGCCAACCTCGCGGTGCGCACGGAGCGAAGCCTTTCCGAGCTGCGCCATACCGCCAAGCACAGCGATGGAGCGACCCGCAGTGCGCTCCTGCTGAAGGAACCGGAGCGCTGCGGCCACGCTCTCGGGATCGGCGGTGTAGGCGTCGTTGATGACCACCAGTCCGCGGGTGGTGGAGCTCCACTCGAGGCGGCCCGGCGATGGCTGCCAGCGCGACAGTCCGAGCGTGGCCTCCTCCTGCGAGACGCCCAGCGCCAACGCACAGGTGATCGCCAACGCTGCGTCGGTTCGGAGGACCCAGTTGGAGGCCCAGTTCGCGGTCAGGAGCTGCGTCGCTCGGGCCGGTTCCACCTCCAGCGCGTCGCAGGGGAGCGGGGCTACCGAGAGCAGCGCGAGCGACTCCGACTGCGGAATGAAGATTTTCCATCCTTTGGACATCTCGGCAAAGAGCTGCACCTTTTCGGCTGCGATGCCCTCGCGGCTTGCGAGACCCTCGAGATGCGCCGAACCGACATTCGTCCAGATGCCCATGGTGGGGCGCACCATGCGCTGCAGCCGGATCATCTCGCCTGGCTGCGAGATGCCGCACTCGATGATTGCTACATCTGCGCCGGGGTCGAGACCGAGGAGCGACTGGGCGACGCCGACCTGCGAGTTGTAGCCGAGCGGTGTGCCTGTGACGCGGAGGGCGTCGGAGAGCGCGCAGACCAACATCTCTTTGGTGGTGGTCTTCCCGTTGCTGCCGGTGATTGCGATGACCGGGCCCGAAAACCGGCTCCGCGCGATGCTCGCGAGCGCCTGAATGGCAACCGTGGTGTCTGGTACGAGCACAAACGCGTCGTCAGCACGGCGCACGGACGGGAGCTTGCTGCAGAGCGCGACGGCTGCGCCAGCGTCGAGCGCGGTTCGGACAAAAGCATCGCCGTCTCGCTGGGCCTGGAGTGCGACGAAGAGGTCTCCGGCGCGCACACCGCGGCGGGTGTCGATGATGGCGCGTTCACACCCGCGCTCGCCATCTCCCACCAGCTCACCGCCAGTCCAGGCAGCAATCTGCGCCGCTGTGGCGGGCCAAATCACGGGTTGTAGCTCAGCGCCCGCTCGAACTTCCGGCGCACAAAGGCGGAGGAGCGGACCAGGTCGAGTGCAAGTTCTGCATGGCCAACGGCATAGCCGTTTCCGACCACGAGGTTTGCATCCTTACCCACCCCCTCCGCGCCGAGCGCGGCCCGCGCGAAGCTGGTGGCCATGTTGAAGAAATAGACCGTTCCACCCTCTCGCACAGAGAGGATGGCTGCCATCTCGGTGGCATCTACATTGGCGGTGTTGATGACCACATCGGCCTCTCCGCCAAGCAGCTCCGTGATGCGCCGCGCGGCGCCAAGTGCATCCTTCGCGTCGACGGCGTCGCCGGCGTCGATGACGCCCTCCGCGAGCGCTTCGCTGAGCACCTCGACCGAACGATCTACCGCCACGAGCCGGCCTGTAGAACCGAGCGCAAGCCGTGCCTGTGCCATGCAGAGCGTGCCGCTCTTGCCCGCACCGAGGATGGCGACGCGCATGCCCTCACGAACCAGTCGTGCGGTCTGTGCGGGCGCCCCGCAGACATCGAGGACCGAGAGCGCGAGCGCCTCCGGGAGGTCGACCGGCATGACGACGAGGGGTGCCGAGGCGGGGAGGAAGGCGCGACCCTCCACGACGACCTGCTCGGAGCCGAGACGGACCTCGTGAATGGCGTCGAGGCGGAGCGGCGTAAGTGTGAGCGAGACGAGCGTGGCGATGCGGTCGCCAACCCGGAGCGGCACCGGACCGGCGTAGTCTTCGCCGAGGGCAACGACCCTGCCGAGGAGCATGCCGCCGGAACCGGTGACGGGGTTCTGCATCTTCCCGCGCGCGGCGACGATGGAGGCAATGTGGGTGGCGACCGCAGCGGCATCACGGCCGACGGCACCGATGATCTGGTGGAACGAGGCCGAATCGATGTTCAGCAGCTCGACCGCAATCTCCACCTCATCGGCGCGGCATGGGCCTGCAGGGTCGAGCTGCTGCGCGCCCTGCGGCAGCGAGCCTTCGGGTGCCAGCACGCGATTCTCTCCCCAACGGCCTGCTCTGTTCTGGTCTGCCATGGCTCTCTCCTTCAGCTCAGCGCGAGCCGCTTCATGACCTGCTGCAGGTCCTGCCACGCCGCCTTCTTCAACTCCGGTTTCTGAAGCAGCAGGGTGGGGTGGAAGGTGGGCATCATGGGAACGCCGTGCAACTCCATCCACTTGCCGCGGTCTTCTGCGGTGAGCGTCTCATCGGGCTTGAGCGCGGCCAGCGCAGCACCGCCGAGCACGACGATGACCTCTGGCTGTGCGATGCGAATCTGCGCGGCGAGCACGGGGCGGCATCGCCTCACCTCCTCAGGATGGGGGCGCCGGGCCGGGGTGCTGCGGCACTTGACGACCGAGGTCAGGTAGACCTGCTCCGGGGTGAGTTTCATGGCCTGCAGCATCTTGCCGAGCAGTTCGCCCTCGGCGCCTGCGAAGGGCAGGCCGGAGCGGTCCTCGTCTGCCGTGGGCATGTCGCCAACGAACATGATGCGGGGCCGCTCCGCGCCCTCGCCGAAGACCAGATTTGTCCGGTCGTCGCAGAGTGGACAGCGCTGGCAGTCGCCGAGCTGCGCACGGAGCGCGGCTTGCGTGGTTGCACGCTGTGGGGCCGCGTCGCGCGGCCGGTTGGAGGAGAGTGTCTGGCTGACCGACTGGGCGAACTCCTCCATGCGCCGGCCGACGGCCTCGTTCGAAGCGGCAGACGGCAGCTCGGAGGTTGAGGCCGGTGCAGCATGACGGGGTGCAACGGAGGGGAGCGGAGCCTGCCGCTCGGCTGGGGCGGGCGGGCGGGCAACGGCCCGTGGCGCTTCGCGGCGGGCGAGCGTGGTGAGTCCGAGCTCGGACTGCCGACGGAGCCAGGCGGCGAGGTCACCGGCCAGCTCCTGAAGCAGCATCTCATCGGAACGCACACCGCTCATCGCTTCCTCGCCAAACAGCCCTCTGCCCAGGCCACGATCGCCGCAGCGATCTCACGCTTCTCGGCAGGCCCGAAAGAGACAGCGCCTCCCGCTCCATCGTAGCACTGCACGCAGTTGCTGTCCGAGCCAAATGCGCCCCCCGCTCCTACATCGTTGGCAACGATGCCGTCGAGTGACTTGGCGCGGAGCTTCTCTAGGGCATACCGCTCAATGTCATGCGTCTCCGCGGCAAAGCCAATCAACAGGTCGGGTCGGAGGGCCGATGCGGAGAGCTCCGCGAGGATATCCGGGGTGCGCTCCATCTCGAGCGTCCAGGGGCCGACTCCCTTCTTCACCTTTCCGACGCGGCGCTCGACTGGCCGGTAATCTGAGACAGCGGCGGCCATGAAGACCACATCGTGGCGTTCCGCCAGCACTGCCTCGCGCATCTCCTGGGCACTGGTCACGTCGACCCTGCGGACACCCCAGGGGGTTTCGATGGCTGTTGGGCCTGAAACGAGCATCACCTCTGCACCAGCGATCCAGGCTGCCTCTGCCAACGCGTATCCCATCTTGCCGCTCGATGGGTTGGAGAGGAACCGCACGGCATCGAAGTGCTCCACGGTGGGGCCGGCCGTCACGAGCAGACGGAGCGACTTCCATGGGCTTTGGGCGAGCGTCCGGAGCAGGCAGGGAAGCAGCCAGCGGGTGGCGGGGAACTTGCCCGCTTCGGGAGCCTCCACGAGCGGTAGTTCGGCGCGGCGCGCCTGCCAGGCCTGTCGCGCCTGCTCCCCGCCGAGGACCAGAAGTGCGTCGGCCTCCCACGATGCGGCGACCCGCTCAACCGCCAGCCCCTCTACGAGCAGCTGCTCTAAGGCTGCAGTACCAAACCATCTTGCCGCGCTGGGAACCTCATGAATCCCAACCCGTGCTCCGGCTCTGGCAAGGAGCCGCGCGATCACGATGGTCTCGCTTGCTGCAGGCTCGTCAGAGACCACAAGCAGGAGTCTGCGTTGGTTCAGGAGACTCACTGCTCGCGCTCCATCGAGAGCCAACCTTGCAGGCCATCCGCGCCATGGGCATCGAGCTCCATCACACCCTCCTCGGCCCAGCGGAAGAGGGCTGCGAGGAGGCCACCTGTGAGCCCCCAAACCAGGTCGCCTTCGTAGTCGAAGGCCTGCATGGTCACCCGGCGGCCGCCACGCTCAAACTCCTGCGGGCGGCGGGCATCGGGGTGCATAAGCCGCTCCACGTCGGCCACGATCACGCGTGCAATCTCGGCCTCGCTGAGTGCGAGAACGGGCGGTGCATCGAGCCAGCCGATCACAGGCACAACGCGGTAGCCGCCGATGCTCCATGCCTCATCGAGGCAGCCGAGTGTATGCACTGCGTCGGCAGGGATCCCGCACTCTTCGTGGAGTTCTCGCAGGGCTGCTTCGCGCGGACCTTCATCGTCATGATCGAGGCGACCGCCAGGAAAGGAGATCTGCCCCTTGTGGCTAGAGACCTGCTCGGTCCGCACGGTGAGGAGTGTCTTGATCCCATCGTCGTACCAGAAGGGCATGAGCACGGCAGCGCGCCGAAAGTGGGCGGGCACGACCTCGTCTCGGAGCTGCTTGGGCTCGTGGGTGGCGAGGGCATCGAGCCGCACGCGGAACCAGGCTGAGAAGGGAGGCTGCTCGTTCATCGTTTCGCCGAGTCCGCGGAGGGCTCAGTCCTTCTTGATGAGGTTGAAGACGCGGTCAGGTCCGGCTGGCACGATGCGAAATACGCGCATCATGAGCTTGCGCATGGACTGGTTCGGGAGGAGCACCTTGGCAGAGTCTTCACCGAGCGACTCGTGGTAACGGCAGCGGCCGAGGGAGGGGTGCAGGAGCACATCTCCGCGCTTGAGATGGTCGAGATCCACATCCTCGCTGTTCTCGATGTCGGCCTGGACCTTCGCGGAGAAGGCGGTGACCGCGCCCCAGTCGAGAGCGGCCGCCGGCGAGGGAGGCGGAGAGGAGAGGCCGCTGAGCGGAGCCGCGGGCTGCACGCGCATGGAACCGCCCTGCGAGGTCGAGGGGCGAGCAGGCGCGATCGGAGCCGGCATGGAGCGGGAGACGACCTGCGGCGGCGTTGTGGTTCGCGGCGCTGCGACCTCGTGAACGGCGCGGGCCGGTTGGCCGGCTGAGGCAGAGGCGCCGAATGCGGCACTGCGCTGCAGCAACACGGTGATGTCTGCCGCGACAAGGCCGAGCACCTGTCCTCCGCGGAGCGTCGGTTGTCCGCCGAGCGTGGCAAGAGCGGTGGCCATGAGGCGCAGCCGCTCCGTCTTCCGCGCATCCCAGCCACCTTCGAGCGAGAGCAGTAGACCGCCTTCGTCATCCGTTAGCGTGACGGTCGCTCCGCTGTTGCGTCCATTTGAGAGTCTGATCTGCTCGTAGCGGCCGGAGGCGCGCACATAGCCCGTTGGCCAGCCGAGCGAGAGCAGCGCTGCGGTCACAGCACCCGCCACCTCTTCACCCTCGGCAAGACGCAACTCCAAGACTCCCTCGTGCTCGCTCATGATTTGCTTTCGCTCAGATAACAGGCCAAACGGAGGGGGTTCCCAGCCGCGCCTGCCTTATTGCCTCCAGACCACAGCGTGTCAACGCAACCCCAGACCACCGGCGCGCATCAGTCCACGCGCAGTGCCCTCCTCTCGGCGGCGTTGCTGCTGTCGGCATCTACGCTGCTGAGCCGGATTCTGGGCCAGTTCCGAGACCTCCTCCTGGTCTGGAAGCTCGGTGCCTCTGTCGACACAGACGCCTACCTCGCAGCCTTCTGGCTCCCCGACCTGCTGAGCTACTTCCTCGCAGGCGGTGCCTTCACGATCTCGTTCGTGCCGGCCTTCGCCAAGGCTGTGAGCGAAGGACGAAGCGCCGACGGTTGGAAGCTCTTCTCGAACATCGCGACGCTGACGGCCTGCGTGCTGCTGGTGACCATCGGACTCTGCTTGTGGTTCACACCTGAGCTCGTCGCGTTGATGTATCCCTCCTTCTCGGCGGAGCAGCAGGCGACAACATCGACCCTCACGCGTATCATTCTGCCGGGCCCGCTTTTCTTCTTCATCGGCGGTCTGCTTACCGCGACAGAGACGGTTCGCGGTAGCTTCGCTGCCGCCTCGCTCACGCCGCTGGTCTACAACCTCGCCATCATCTCCGGCGGCCTCTTTCTTGCGCCCTGGGTGGGGGTCGCGGGCTTCTCGTGGGGTGTGCTTGCTGGCGCGGCCCTCGGGGCCCTTCTGGTGCCGCTGGCGTTCGCCTGGTCGAGGGTTCGGTTCAGGCCGCGGCTTGACCTCGCCGATCCGGAACTTCGGAGCTACCTTTTGGCCACCGCGCCGCTCCTCATCGGCGTCTCGCTGCTGACAGTAGATGAGTGGATGGTACGCTACTTCGGCGCGACGCTCGGCGTGGGCGCGATCACCCATCTGAGCAACGCCCGCAAGCTGATGCTGGTGCCTGCATCACTCATCGGACAGTCGGTCTCCTACGCCATCCTCCCATCGCTTTCGAATGACCTGGCGGCCGGACGCGTCGATGAGGCAAACGAGCGGATGAGCAGCAGCATCGGCTCCATCGTTGCTCTGTCGGCCCTCGCGGCTGTCGCGCTCGCGAGCGCGTCAGGCCCCATCGTCCGGACCATCTACCAACATGGTGCCTTCGGTGCAGAGGACGCCATCGCAACCGCATCCTACCTCCGCGTCCTGGCGCTGGCCGTGCCCGGCTGGTGCCTCGCCACGGTGGCCTCACGGGGCTTTTACGCGCGGCAGGAGAACGGGCGTGCCATGGTCATCACCTCGGCCATCACCCTACTCTCTCTGCCCGTTTACGGCTTCGGTGCGCACAACGGCGCCGGGGTGGGGTTGGCATGGGCCTCGGTGGCCGGCTGCACGCTCCAGGGCATCGCGATCGCGGCGGCGCTAGACTGGCGTCACAAGACGCAGACGGTCGTCATGACACTGCGTGGCTCGGCTGCCGGACTGTTGTTCGCTGCTCCTGCAGCAGCGGCGGTCTATGCGTGGAGCGCTTGGGGCTCCGAACGCCTCGCACTGAACCACCCGTGGGACGCCGCGGTCTCGCTTGGAGTCAGCTGTTTGGCGTTCGGACTGAGCACCATCGCCTATGTCTGGCGGTCAGAGCCGGTGCTGTTCGCCAAGGCAACCAAGCTGCTCCGAAGAGGCGGCTCGAAGTAGGCGGATTTCGTGGGGCAAAAACGAGTGAGGCCGGCGTGAAGGCCGGCCCCGGGGAGCATCCAATCGGAGCCCCAGCCTGGATTAGAGGCTGGACTTAAGATTGGGGGCAGCCTTGAAGCCGACCGACTTGCTCTCGCCGATCTGGATGGTCTTGAGCGTCTTGGGGTTGCGACCCTCGCGTGCCTTGCGGGTCTTCACCGTGAAGGTGCCGAAGCCGGGGTAGGAGAAACGACCCGCTGCGATCGCGTCGGCGGTGGTGGCGAAAACCACCTCGACCAACTCGGCAACAGCCTTCTTGCTGTGACCTTCAAGCTTGCTGTGGACCACGTCAATGAGTTCTGCCTTCGTCATCTCATCCTCCAACGGTGTATTGCGGAGAACCACCCCCGCAAGCTCTTGAATGCAAAGGGTAATTAATCCTTTGGAGCGTGCCTACGATAAAGCCTGCGACGGAGCAAAGTCAAGCACAAAATGCATCGAAAAACCGCGTTGCACCGCGTCAATCCTTGCGTTGCGCCCCCTATCGCATCGCGCATCGCCTGCCCCACCCGTTTTCGGAAAGGTCCCGCGTGCGCGCAACTCTCTTTAGAATCCGAGCGGATAGCGGACTTCGGACAGGCCAAGGTGCGCCCGCGCCTCGGTCACGCTCCATGGCCTACGCCCTGTTTCTGCGGCCATACGGGCAACGTCGGCCACCAGCTCGTAAGATCCTGCTGCGAGCTGCCCCTTGCGCAGAAAGATGTTGTCTTCGAGGCCAACGCGCACATGACCGCCCCATTCCAGCGCATGTCGAGCCATCACAAGCTCGTGGCGACCGATGCCTGCGACGCACCAACTCCACCCGGCGGGAAGCCGCGAAACGAGGTAGCGGAGATGGCCTGCGTCGGCCTCCATCGCGCCCGGCACGCCGAAGACAAAGTCGACATGGAGGTCTCCGTCGAGAACACCCTCGCGATGGAGTCGGATGGCGGTGTCGAGCATGCCGAGGTCGAAGACCTCAATCTCGGGACGGATGTTATGTGCACGCAAACCGGCCGCGATTTCGCGGATGGCCGGCATCGGATTGGCGAAGATGTCGTCACCGAAATTGCAGGTTCCCGTCGTGAGCGTCGCCATCTCCGGGCGAAGGATCAGCGCCGCGATCCGCTCTTCCACCGACATGCCGATCGCCCCACCCGTAGAGAACTGAACGATGATATCCGAGCGCTCGCGGATGGCAGCGAAGTAGCTGCGAAAGGTCGCTGCATCCTGGGTGGCGGAGCCGCCCGGGCGGCGACCGTGCAGGTGGATCATCGCGGCGCCTGCGTCGCGGCAGCGGAGCGATTCTAGGCCCACCTCATCGGGGGTGATGGGGAGCGCCGGCGTCTGCACCCGTGTGATCTCGGCACCGTTGATCGCTGCGGTGATGAGCAGGCCATCACTCACGCGTCACCCCGCTTGATGCGCTGCTTGTCGATGGGGGTGACGCAGGTACCCACGGCGCGGCAGACCACCACGGGCTCTGCGAGGACCTCTGCCGACGACTCGGCACCGAGCTCCGGGTTGAGCCGGATGACCTTGCGGGCCTCGAACTCCATGCGGCGCGACGAGCGGCCTACTTCGACAATCCGACCTACCGCCTCGATGTAGTCGCCGGCATAGACGGGGGCGAGGAACTCCACCTTCTCGTAGGCGCGAAAGAGGCCCTCGTCGCCGTCAAGGCGGATGAGAAGCTCGGTGGCAACATCGCCAAAGAGGGCGAGCATGCGGGCACCGTCGACGAGGTTGCCGGCATAATGGGCATCGTGGGCCGACATGCGGAGGCGGATGAGAACAGGACTCGAGAGGTTCGGCATGGTAGGCTCCAAACAAAAGCGCCCGACCAGATGGCCGGGCGTCAAACTTCGAAGGGGATGAGAAGTTAGAGGCAGACCGGGACGGTGGCCGAGATGCGGTCGATGGGGACCACGTTGCGCGAGGGCCAGGAGACCGCGCAGACCTCCCACCAGGTGCCGGTGGAGGGGAGCGCCTTGTCGCGCACTTCGTAGGCCACGATGCCATCGAGCGTGATGATGACGGTGGCGTAGGAGACGCCGTAGCCGTGGTCGGACCAGTAGTGGATGCCGACCTTGAAGGTGCCTGCGGCGGGGTCGTCAAGCGAGACGTTCTCCGGGCCCCAGCCATCGGTGTCGTCGCGGTCGAGCGAGCAGTCATCGCCCGTGAAACCGGCTACGCCCCAGTCTGCAGAGGGGGTCCGGAAGTGGCAGTCCCACTGGCGGTCTTCCCAGCAGCCTTCGGGGCTGAGGACGTGGAGGTCGACGTCGGCGCCGGCGCCGTTGCCTTCATCCGTCGGGTTGGGATCGGACGGCGTGCTCCAGGTGAGCTGGGTGTGGAAGGCTGCATCGGGGACCGCGCGGACATGGAGCGTCGCAGTGCTGTTACAGCCGGCGGAGGAGGCGGAGAGGCCGCGGTTGTCCTGTGCGTCGACCTGTACTTCGTATTCGCCGTTGGCGTCGACGAAGAAGCTGGAAGAGGCAGAGGCAGGGGGAGAGAACTCGGAGACCGACTCGGCGGGGCGGCTGATGATGCGCCAGGTGTAGTTCACGCAGCTGCCGTCGGGGTCGACGCAGTTGGCGACGCAGTCGAGGTTGGCGAGCGGCGGCACGTTCACGTCGTCGGTGGGGATGGAGTCGGCAACGCCACGCTCGACGCAGGAGACAGCGGTGACCGTGGGGCACTCGTTGGTCGTGCCGACGCAGGTGAGGGGCAGCTCATACTCGGGGAAAGCCGAGTCGTTGGAGCTGATGACAACCTTGCCGGTCTCGGGGCGGCCTTCCACGGTGGGGCGGCAGGTGGCGACGACCTGGGTCGAGGCCCCGGGCGAGAGCGAGAGCGGGGTGGCGGGCGGTGCATCAAGCGCGAAGATGGGGTCTGCCTCGGTGCCGTTGTCGGCCGAGATCGCGAGCGCGGAGATGTCGAGGTTCTCGCCGTTGCCGAGCTCCGAGCAGTTGGTGACGGTGAGGGTGAGGCGACCGGGCACGCCGTTCATGAGCACCTCGCCGAAGTCGCCGCTGTCGGGAGAGACGGCGATGCAGGGGACGCCGCCGTTGCCCTTGAGGTCGATGACGGTGTCGGCGTCGGGGCTCTCAAGCGTGGTGAGGTTGATAGCGCCCACGTCGTTGTTCTCGTCGTCGGGGCAGTACTTGACCGTGAAGGTCTTGGTCTCGTTGGCCGCGAGCGCCCAAGGAACCTCAGGGGTCGGGAGGGCGTCGCCCGTGTTGGGGATGACGGTGTAGACGCCGGTCGCCGCGAGGGTGAGGTCGGTGATGGTCTGAGAGGTTCCGATCGCCTGCAGGGTCTGGACGACCTCAACGCAGTTCGGCGGGGCCACGCGGCCAAAGACGATGGGGTTGGGCGTGGCGTAGAGGCGGCCGTTCGAGGCAGGAGCATTCAGCGGAATCTCAAACACCCCGTCAAAAGACCGGCCGCTCTGAATCGACTGGTTGGTCTCGATGCGGAGAACGGCCTCGTGGCCAGCAGTGTCGCCCTCGGGACGGGTGAAGGTCACCTCGACTTTGTGACGGGTCTCGGGGCTGCCGTCGAAGAGGGCGAGGTCGAAGGGCTCGGAGCCGCTCGCAAAGCCGAACATCGCGCGGTCACCGCCAACGATCTCCATCTTGGAGACAACGAGCTGCGCCTTGCCCTCGTTGGTGATGTTGACGGTCTGCTGCCGGGTACCAGGAGCAGATGGGAAGACGACCTGCACCGGGTTCGAGACGAACACCGGCTGATTGGCGCTGGTAACACTCTCCGAACAGCCCGTGAGGGCAACAGAGCCCGTGATGGAAAGGAGCCCAAGGCTCATCGCCACCGCAATACTTCTCAGAGGCACCCGCAACGATCCAATCATAACAACCTCGTTTGAATGTGGGAAAGACCCGACCTGTTTTTGCGATAGTGGTCAGCACCCGTCAGATCAAGCGCAAGGCGGATCGCGCTCAAAGTTTGCGGCGCCCGTCGAACACCCTGCTCTCGACCCGCATCGCCAAACTGAATAGGCGGACCCAGACGCCGTCCGAACGGCACCCCTTGGAGGCTCACCATGCTTCGAACCATCCTCGCTACGGCGCTCGCCCTGTTGACCCTCCAAGCCTGCGGGCCGATGTATGACAGCTCCTGCAGCCAGACGGAAAGCCGCTGCTACGACGAGCGCCAGACCATCTGCGACGCCTTCTCCTGCTACGACGAGGTGCGACAGGTCTGCGAGGATGTCTGCGTGAGCAGCGACAGCGGTTCGTCCGGCACGAGCCAGTGTGTGAGCGACACCGAGTGCCGCGTGGGCTTCCGTTGTGAATCGGATGGCGTCTGCAGAGCGCCTCTCTGCCGCGCCGATGCCGACTGTTACGCGGGGCAGCGGTGTGAGTCGGATGGCCGCTGCCGCGCGGTCAGCAGCCAGCCCTCGGGCGGGCAGCTCTGCGAGAGCTGCAACAGCAGCTCGGAGTGCGCAACAGGGTCGCTCTGCCTGCAGCTCAACGGCGGCGGCAGCGTCTGCGGCGCCGACTGCGGGAGCAACGCCGACTGCCCATCGAACTTCCGCTGCTACGATGTGGGCACGCAGTACCAATGCGCGCCCATCTCGGGGAGTTGCCCCGCTGGGCTCTCCTTCACGGGCTGCCGCATCGACAGCGACTGCGCTGCCGGCGACCGTTGCGACGGCAGCTGGTGCTTTTCGCCTGCCGGCTCGGGCTCCGGCCAGTAGCGAGCGAGGCGCCGGCCGGTAGCCAGGCCGCGACGAGCGCGCCTAGTTCTCGAGGTCGAGGAAGGCGCGGAGATGGTCGCTGCGGGCCGGAGCACGGAGCTTGGCGAGCGCCTTGGCCTCAATCTGACGGATGCGCTCACGGGTGAGCGAGAAGTCTTTACCGACCTCTTCGAGCGTGTGGTCGTTCTTCTCGCCGATGCCGAAACGCATGCGGAGAATCTTCTCCTCGCGGGCCGACAGGGTCGAGAGCAGGCGCTGGGTGTGGCGCATGAGTTCGGTGTCGGTCGCAGAGTCGATGGGTGACTCGGCGTTCTCGTCGGCGATAAAGTCTGACAGCTGGCTGTCGTCGTCGCCGATTGGGGTCTCGAGCGAGACGGGGGCGCGTGCGATCTTGAGCGCCTTGCGGACGCTGTCGACGCTCATGTCGAGCTTCTTGGCGATCTCTTCGGGGTAGGGCTCGCGGCCGAGCTCCTGCTCCAGATAGCGGGAAGTGCGGATGATGCGGTTGATGGTCTCGATCAGATGGACCGGGATGCGGATGGTGCGGGCCTGGTCGGCGATGGCGCGGGTGATGGCCTGCCGGATCCACCAGGTGGCGTAGGTGGAGAACTTGTGGCCGCGCTGGTACTCGAACTTTTCGACGGCGCGCATGAGGCCAATGTTGCCCTCCTGGACGAGGTCGAGGAAGTGCATGCCGCGGTTGACATACTTCTTGGCGATCGAGACGACGAGGCGGAGGTTGGCCTGAATCATCTCGGCCTTGGAGCGCTCGGAGCGGTACTCTCCCTCGTTGACCTTCTTGACGGTGGCGCGGAGCTCGTCGGCATCCATGGCGAGCGTCTCGCGGAGGCTGACGAGCATGTTGCGGGCGCTCGAGAAGCGGTTCTCGAACTCGATGAAGCGGGCCTCGTCGAGGGTGCCCTTCTTCCGCTGCTTGCGGAGTTCGATGAGCATGACCTCAATCTCGGCAGCGGGCCGGCCGAGCTGGCGCTCGCATTCTTTGACCCGCTTTTCGCAGCGCTCGAGCGTGGCGAGCTGCTCGCGGAGTGCCTTGGCGAGTTCCAGGACAATGCCCGGGTCGAGGCGGAGTGAGCGGACAGACTCGAGTGCCTCTTGGCGCTCGGCCTCGAAGGCCTTGCCGCGGAGCCGGGCTGCAACCAGCGCCTCGTAGGAGGCGCGGACGGCGGAAAGCCGGAGGGCGAGGTTGCGGGCGAGGATCTCGGGGTTGAGATCGGACGGGATGTCGGACGGGGGGAGGTAGTATTTGGCGCGGGCGGTGCCTTCAGCGACCTCGCGCTCGACATTCAGCAGGCAGGCAAGTCCGGCGGGGCAGCCGAAGAGGTTGTCGAAGAGGACCAGCCGGCCCTCTTCAATCTTCTTCGCGATTTCGACCTCGCCTTCGCGGGAGAGGAGCGTGACGCTGCCAATCCGCTTGAGGTACATCTTGACGGGATCCATGCCCTCTTCGTGATAGAACTGCTCTTCGGCGGCCTCTTCGGGCGAGGTAAAGGCGCGGTTCTTTGCGCTCGAGGCAGACTTCTTGGCCTTGGCGGACTGGTCGGCCTCGTCGGCATCGAGCTCGAAGACGCTGTCGTGGTCGCGATCGGCCACGGCCTTGGGGGCCTCGTGCTCTGATTCCTGCGCCTGCTTCCTTTTGGTCATTCGTCGTCCGATGAAGTGCGGCTGCCCGCCGGTTGAGGCACCTCGGTGCGTCCCCCAATGGATGGGAACGGCGAGGCAGTTTTGCAAGTGAGAGAGACAATACAGCGCGCTTCGCACACGGATGCATGCAAGACGGTCCAGTCAACTTCGCGCGATGATTGCCATACCTTGCGATTGGGCGCAAAAAAGACGCGGGGACGGTAAGGAAAGCACGGATCGGGGGCTGGCAAGCAGAGCGGTGCGATTTCTGGGCGGGATGCGAGGCCGAACTACCGAGCAAGCACCGAGCCTGCTAGGCAACGGTTCGCTCCTCCTCAGGTATTCCGCTTGGCTCTGGCACACCCCGTTCGTCGCGTCATTGGTATCGACCCAGGCTCCATCAAGGCGGGCTGGGGGGTCGTGGAGCAGTCTGGAAACCGACTCAAGCTGATTGGCTCAGGCACCATCAAGCTCGGCACCGGCGGGCTGACGGAGCGCATTGCCCTTCTCTACGCCAAACTGCGGACGATTCTGGAGGAGCACCAGCCGAACGAGGCCGCCGTGGAGGCCATCTTCTTCCAGAAGAATGCCGACTCAGCGCTCAAGCTGGGGCACGCGCGCGGTGTGGCGCTGCTCGCACTCGCCCATTCGCAGCTGACGCCGACGGAGTATGCGCCGGCGTCGGTGCGTAAATCGGTTATCGGCAACGGCGCAGCAGACAAGGTTCAGGTACGCGCAATGATGAGGATGATGCTCGGGGCGCCGGAGCTCGAAGGGCTTGACGAGACCGACGCCATCGCCATCGCAGTCTGCCATCTCCACCACCATCCGCTGCTAACGACGAGACGCCTATGATTGCACGCCTGACCGGAACACTCGCCGCCAAGTCGCTCGACACGATCATCCTCGACGTGGGTGGCGTGGGGTATGAACTCTTTGTGCCGCTTTCGGTGATGGAGTCGCTGGCCAATCTGGGAGACCGGGCGACGCTGGCGGTACACACGCTGGTGCGTGAGGATGCGATCACGCTCTACGGGTTTTCGACGTCGGCCGACCGGCTGCTCTTTCAGCGGCTCATGACCGTGAGCGGCGTGGGGCCGAAGCTGGCCCTGCAGGCGCTGAGCGTTTACACGGGCGTGGAGTTGCAGACGGCGCTGGTGACCTCGGACGAGCGGTCGCTGATGCGCATCTCTGGCATTGGAAAGAAGACGGCGCAGCGCATGTTGCTGGAGCTGTCGGAGAAGGTGGCGCTGATGGACCTTGGCGGTGGCGCGGCATCGGCGCCTCTAGGCTCATCGCGCGTCGTGTCGGACCTGGTGCTGGGCCTGCTGGATCTGGGCTTCACGCGGAAACAGGCCGACGACGCTGCGATCAAGCTCAAGGGTCGCGCCGACGAGGGCGTGGCGGTAGAGGTGCTGCTGCGCGAGGCATTGAGGTTGCTCCGCGGCTGAACATTTGTTTAGAAGCAGGCGCACACGCCCGAGGAGCCCATGGAGCCGAACCGCCAGACAACCCCGCGTCCCATCGCGGATGAAGAGCAGCACGATGCGTCGCTGCGGCCGAAGGTCTTCGACGAGTATGTGGGACAGGAGAAGGTGAAAGAGCGGCTGCGGACGGCGGTTCAGGCTGCGAAGTTTCGCGGAGAGCCGCTCGACCATGTGCTGGTGAGTGGCCCGCCGGGCCTGGGCAAGACCACGCTCGCGGCGATTCTGGCCGCCGAGATGGGGGTGGCGCTTCATGTGACGAGCGGTCCGGCGATTGAGAAGAAGGGCGACCTGGCGGGCATCGTGACAGGGCTCCAGGAGGGGGATTTTCTCTTCATCGACGAGATTCATCGGCTGCCCTCGGTCGTAGAAGAGAACCTCTACCCCGCGATGGAGGATTTCCGGTTTGATGTCGTGCTGGGCGAGGGTCCGCACGCCAAGAGCATCCGGCTGGAGTTGCCCCGTTTCACGCTCATCGGGGCGACGACGCGGAGTGGCCTGCTCACGACGCCGCTGCGTGCCCGCTTCGGCATTGTGGAGCGTCTGGAGTACTACCGCACCGACGAGCTTGCGCGGATTCTGATGCGTTCGTCGTCGATTCTCGGCGTAGCGCTGGAGGACGACGCAGCGCAGGAGCTGGCACGGCGGAGCCGAGGCACCCCGCGCATTGCGAACCGGATTTTGCGCCGCGTGCGGGACTACATGCAGGTGGCCGGATTGGACGCTGTGAGCCTCGAGCTTGCGCAGCATGCGCTGACGCAGCTCGAGATTGATGAGCGCGGCTTTGACGCCATGGACCGGAGCTATCTGGAGGCGCTGACGATCAAGTTCGGTGGCGGTCCCGTGGGGCTCGAGACCCTCGCTGCGGCGACGGGCGAGGCGGCCCAGACGCTCGAAGATGTCTATGAACCCTTCCTGATCCAGGAGGGCTTCCTGCAGCGGACACCGCGCGGTCGGCTCGCGACGCCGCTGGCGATGCGCCACATGGGCGTGACCCCGCCGAGCTCGGCCAGCGGACAGCTGCCGCTGCTGGACGGTGAGACATGAGCGCTGAGGCTGCGGCGCACTTTGGGCGGTTTCTGTCGGCGATCGGGGTCGACGTGAGCGCCGATGCGGAGATGGCGGAGACGGCCAACCGGGTTACAAAGCTGATGCGGGAGCGGCTCGCTGTGCCGGCGGCGACCGTGGAGTTGCGGCCGATCGCGCGGGAGCGTTCTGAGGGCGCCGCGCAGGTCATTGTGGTTCGCGACATCCCGCTGCGTGCGCTCTGCCTGCACCACCTGATGCCCTTTGTGGGCGAGGTGAATATCGCCTTTCTGCCGCAGGAGCGGATGACGGGGTTCGGCAGTCTGGTCCGCCTTGTGGAGTCGATGGCGATGGGACCGCAGCTGCAGGAGCGGCTGACGGATGGACTGGCCGCGGAGGTAATGCGGCAGCTTGAGCCCGCTTGGGTCGCTGTCTCCATCTCGGCGCTGCAGACCTGCGTGGAGATGTCGGGCACGGGTCGGCGGCCGCGGACGGTGACGATGAGCACGCTCGGTGCCTCGACACCAGAAGCCGCGTGGGTCTTCGTGCAGCAGGGTCCTCAGCCGGAGCCGGGCGCGTGAGCGGGCTGTTGGTGGTGGGCGGCGGGATGGCCGGCATCACGGTGGCGGCAGAGCTGCGGCGGGCGGGCATGGCCTTCACCTGGGTGGAGGCGGACAGTCGCGCGGGTGGCGCGCTGCATCGGGTCTTCAACCCGCTGTTCGGCTGGCCCGAGGGCGGAGGTCGGTCGGGTGTGGAGCTGGCGGCTTCGATGGAGGATTCCGAGGCCTG
>CANMDT010000038.1 GCA_947496715.1 Myxococcales bacterium | reverse complement strand
CTCTCCACCTCGCTCGCCTTCGTTGCGCTCTGGTTCCGCTTCTTCCGCCATACCGAAACGCAG
Organism: Myxococcales bacterium; assembly: GCA_947496715.1. Taxonomy (GTDB): domain Bacteria; phylum Myxococcota_A; class Bradymonadia; order REDH01; family REDH01; genus CAIWGR01. Next base: position 24,980 of record CANMDT010000038.1, on the reverse strand, counting down.
ACCGCCTCCGCAGAGATGATGGGCGAAGTCGGCCTCATCACCCACGCCATCGATGAGTTCGGCCGTGGCCGCATCCGGCTACAGCGCCCCTACGGCGGCCGCGAAGAGTGGCCGGCCGACGCCGATCAGCCCATCCGCGAAGGCGAGCGGGCCCGTGTTATCTCCTTTGAGGGCGAACGGCTCACCGTCACCCCTCTCAACCCGTAAGGTCAGCCCATGGGCAGCCCGATCGTCATCGCCATCCTACTCTTCTTCGTCCTTCTCACCCTCGCCAAGGGGGTGCGCATCGTCCCGCAGGGAGAAGAGTGGCTCGTGCAGCGGCTCGGCCGCTACCACCAGACCCTCAAGCCGGGTCTCACCGTCGTGATCCCCTTCTTTGACGAGGTGGCCTACAAGCTGGTCACCAAGGACATCATCCTCGATGTGCAGCAGCAGGAGGTCATCACCCGCGATAACGCCGTAATCCTCTGCAACGCCATCGCCTTCATCAAGATCACCGACCCCGTGAAGGCCTCCTACGGCGTCACCAACTACAGCGAGGCGGTGCGCAACCTCATCATGACCACCCTGCGCTCCATCGTCGGCGAGATGGACCTCGACCAGGCCCTCTCCTCCCGCGACATGATCAAGCTCCGCCTCCGTGACACCATCTCCGACGACGTGCTCGACTGGGGTCTGACCATCAAGACCGTCGAGATCCAGGACATCCGGCCCTCCGACTCCATGCAGCGCGCCATGGAGCTGCAGGCCTCGGCAGAGCGCGAGCGCAAGGCGGCCGTCACCCGGGCCGAGGGCGAGAAGCAGTCCCGCATCCTTGAGGCAGAAGCGCGGCTCGAGGCCTCGCGGCGCGACGCGCAGGCCCAGATTGCACTCGCCGAGGCCTCCGCGGAGGCCATCCGCGTCGTCGCGCAGTCCATCCCCACCGACCCCACCGCCACCTCCTTCCTGCTCGGCGAGAAGTACATCGCTGCCATGGCGCAGCTCGCGGCCTCGAACAACACCAAGACCCTCATCTTCCCCGCCGACCTACAGGAGGCCATCCGTGGCCTGCTCGGCCGACGCGCCTGACACCCAATCGCCGTTTTTCTGTTACCCGAATGAGGGCTGTGCTAGCCGCGCTGACCACGCAACTGTTCCCTTCGCTCTTCGACCAGGCCTGTCTTCCATGACCAGACATCTCTTCGCTGCCTCGCTCCTGCTCCTCTCGCTCGCTGCCTGCGGAGACGACGACAAGAAGGCCGCCGATACCGGGACCGACATCGCCGACACAGGCTCGGGCGAAGACACTGCCGGCTCTGCAGATACAGGCACCACCGAAGACACTGCCGGCTCTGCAGACACAGGCACCGAAGACACCACCGACCTCGATGTCGGTCTCAACTGCGACCCCTTTGAGCGACCCCTCCGCGGTCAGTGCCGCTCCGTCTACACCCGCATCTGCTACTCGCAGGCCGACTGCACCGCGGAAGAGACCTGCACCTTCGAGGGCCGAGACACCCCCGAGACGGGCGGCCTCTGCACCCGCAACGCAATCCCCGACCTGGTCTGCCCCGGCAGCCCCTCCTGCGCCGACCGCCCGGATGCGACCCTCAAGGCCGCCTTCCGCGCCGTCCCCATCACGCCCCGGGGCTTCGAGCTCCCGCGCGCCAATGGCGGCGAGAACTTCAACGAAGACGGAAACCCCATCACCTTCTCCGGCGATGTGACCGACCCCTCCACCTTCTGCGACTGCGGCCGCGACATGATCTGCCCGGCCACGCCGGAGTATGCCGACTGCAAGTCCTTGGGAACCTACACCGGCCCCGATGCCGACGGCACCGAGGGCAACGGCTTCATGGAGGGCGCCTGGATTGCCGGCTTCTCCTTCTCGCGCCCCGCCGGCCTCTGCCCTGACCGCCTCCTTGGCGACAGCTGCACGGGTCCCGACTGCTGCGTCAGCCCCCTCGCCCACGACCACATCTGGGCGCGCGGCGCCGTTATCGAGCAGGGTGAGAGCCGCATCGCCTTCATCACCGTCGACACCGTCGGCTTCTTCTTCAGCGACATCCGCCGCATCCAGGCGCGGCTCGACCCCGCGCTCGGCATCGACGACGTTGTCATCTCCGCCACCCACACCCACGAGGCCCCCGACACCATGGGCCAGTGGGGCCCCGGCGTCCTCGGCTCCGACCTCCCCGACCAGTCCGGCGTCGTCGATGTCTGGATGGAGGACCTCTACACCGACGTAGCCAACATGATCACCGATGCGGCCCGCAACCTCGAGCCGGTCGACGTCTACGCCATGAAGGTCAACACCGACCCCATCGACACGGCGCTCCGCGACAGCCGCTCCCCCTTCATCGCCAACAACCTCATCGTCGGCGTCCGCTTCGTCCGCGACGGACAGGATGTGCAAGACCCCGCCAACACACTGGGCAGCTATGTCAACTGGCACAGCCACCCCGAGGTCCTCTGGTCGGAGAATGTCTTCATCAGCTCCGACTTCCCCCACTTCCTCCGCGAAGGTGTGGAGAAGGGCCTCGAGCCGGTCGCCGACGGCTCCGGCGCCGAAGTCTTCGCAGGCCTGCAGGGCCTCGGCGGCGTCTCGGTCTACATCACAGGCTCCTGCGGTGGCCTCCTGACGCCCGGCAGCAGCATGCCGGTGAAGGCGCTCGACGGCTCCCAGCAGACGGGCCAGGACTTCACCCGGACCGAGGCCCTCGGCCAGCGTCTTGCCCTCTCCGTCCTCGGCGCCTTCCAGACCCCCTGCGAAGGTGCCAACACCTTCGGCTGCTACACCCGTATCGCCGACGAGACCCTCTCCTTCGCCAGCCGCGAGTTCACCACCGACATCGTCAACCGGCTCTTCCACAACGCGGTCTTCGGTCTCAACCTCTTCCGCCGCGAGGTCTACAACTGGCGCTTCCAGGATGGCTTCCTCGGGCCCCGCTACCCGCAGGTCGGCTCCAAGATCTCCCAGATCCGCATCGGCGGCGTCACCTTCTCCACCGTCCCCGGCGAGACCTTCTCCGAGTCATGGACCGGCGGCTTCACCCCCGCCAACCAGTTCGGCAACCCGACCATCGGCGACCCCAACGACCTCAACTGCGCCGCGGACCTGATTACCCGCATCGATGCTGGCATTGAGCCCCGCTTCGGCTGCCTCATCGAAAACAACATTCCCACCCCGATCGACCTCGCCAGCGCGCCCACCACGGGCTACTTCTACGAGTCGCTCCCGGGCGACTACATCGTCGCGGTAGGCCTCGGAAACGACGAGCTCGGCTACATCATCCCGCCCTACGACTTCATCGTTGACCCCTTCCTGCCCTACCTCATCGAGGCGCCAGGACACTACGAAGAGACCAACTCGGCAGCCAATCGCTTCGACTACTTCTCCGGTATCGTCAGCGACGTGAACGCCCTCCTTAACCGGTAGGGCCCCATGCCCGCAGACTCACTCCACCTGCTGCGGGCGCCAGCCTCTACCTCACGACAGACACCTCGCCACGGCCTCCACGGCTGGATCGAGGCGCTCTGCTTGGCCCGCACCGCGATGGGCAAGCCGCTGCCCCTGGCAGAGGCGATGGGCATCTCTGCGACCGCCTTCCGCGCCTACTTCTTTTCGCCCGACGACAACCACGCCTACCGCGACGACTTTCCCGGCGTGGAGTGGCTCGAAGACACGCTCGAGCTCGAAAACTACGGCGTCCACGAAGCGCTCTCCGCCCATACCGCCAGCGACATCCGCCTCTACGACCGGCTCAAACGCGAGCCGCTGCTGCAGCTCGTTCGCCACGAGCTCACGGCCGGTCGGCCGCTCCTGCTCACCGACCCGCTCACCATGCTTACCTGGGTCGTCGTAGGGCTCGGTGACCTCCGACTGTCGCTGGCGGCGGGCGACGCCACCGAGGAGTCCTTCGAGCCGGACGACGAGCACGCCCTCCGACTCGCGCTCTCGGCGCTTCGGCCCACCGAGCGCCCCTTCACCTATCGGCCCGACCACTTCCGCCGCGTCGCGCTAGGCTGGAGCGCCGAGCATCTGAACACCAAGCACGAGCTCTTCCACCACCTCGAGATCTTCGTCGCCTCGGGCGCGCGGGCCCTCGAAGTGGCCGCGGCAACCTGCGAGCGAGAATGGGGGGTGGGGCCGGGCGGCAACCCTGCCTTCGCCTCCTTCTTCACCGCCTGGGTCGAAGAGCTGGCCTGGGCCCGCGCGCTGGCCGTCGACTACCTCGCAGGCTGGGCCTCGTCGGCCGCAGCGCAGGAAGAGCCGATGACCTCCGCAGCAGCGCTCGTGCCGGTCGTCGAGGCAGCGCGCCTCACTGCCACGCAGACCGCAGCGGCATCAGCAGCACTGCTCTCGGGCGATGGTGCAGGCTGTGCGAAGGCGCTGCGTGAAGCGGCGGCTGCGGAGCGCAAGACCGTTGCTGCGGTCAGCGTCGCGCTCGCCTAGAGGCCCGTGCAGATACGGGCGATGTTGCCCGCCTCTTCGCGGACCTTCTTCCCGTCCAGGTCGTAGATGTTGACCTTGGAGCTCTGGGCCTTCGCGTTCGCGACGGTCTGCTCCTCGGTGCCCACCATGATGAGCGACAGGGCGGTCCCCGACATGTTCTTGCGCGCTGCCTGTTCGGCCTGCGCGCGGCTCACGCCGCGGACGCGGTCGCGGTAGCTCTTGAGGTAGTCGAGCTCCAGCCCCTGATCGAGCGTCCGGAGCACCACGTCGGCGAGCGGGCCGTTCTCTTCGATCTGGATCGGGAAGATGCCAGCAAGGTAGTCGACGGCGCCAGCGAGCTCCTTGTCTTCGATGGTGCCCTCCGCCATCCGGGCAAACTCGTTGCGGAACTCGGTGAGCGCGCCGGCGGTGACAGGACCGCGAACATTCGAGAAGGCGGTGAACCAGGCGCCGCCGTAGATCTGCGACAGCCGGCTGTAGGCGCCGTAGGTGTAGCTCTTGGACTCACGCAGGTTCATGAAGAGCCGCGCGCCCGCGTTGCCGCCGAGCACCTGGTTGGCGAGCAGGGTGTTGAAGTAGTCGGGATCGGCCTGGCGAACGCCGGGGCCCACCCAGTTGATGTTGGTCTGCACGCTGTCGGGGCGGAGCACCACATAGGCCTCGTTGCAGACCTCGATGCGGGGCGCCTCTGCCGGCTCCCAGGTCGAGGCACTGCTCCGCCAGGTGGCGAGCGCCGCGCGGAGTTGCGCCTCAAAGCCGTCGGGGATCTGACCGACGACGACGAGCCGCGCCCGCTTCGGGCCGTAGTTCTGCTTGTAGAACCGCTCGATGGCCATACGGTCCACCTTCGCGATATCGGCCGCAGTCGGCAGCACCGCTGCATAGGGGTGGCTGCCGAAGAGCACCTTGTAGGTGAGCCGCTGCAGGTGGAAGTCGGGCTCGGAGGCCTGAAGCTCCAGCTCGCCCTCAAACTCCTTCTTGCGCGCCTCGACCCGATCCTGCGGGAAGGCCGCCTCCTGCGCCATCACCCGGAGCACCGAGAGCATGGCCTCGGCATTCTGGGACAGACCGTCGGCGCTGAGCAGCACCCGGTTGGCTTCGGCGCCCGCGTCCACGGCGAGCCCGTTGCGATCGGCAAACTCGGCCAGCTCGGTCGCGTCCTGCGTCTTGGTTCCGTCACGCAGCAGCCGCGCCGTGAGCTCAGGGAGAGCCACATTGTCGGAGCTGGCATCGCGGCCTGCGCGGATGGAGAGCCGCATCGCAAGGCTGGGCACACCCTCGCGCGGGATCAGTACAACCTCAAGCCCGTTGGGCAGCGTAAGTCGCTGCTCGGCGGGGAGCGCAAAGGGGCGGGCCGTCCCCGGCGCCGGCGCCTTGGTCCGATCCGGGCCCGCCGGCGTGGCCGCCACAGCGGCTACCGAAGGCTCAGGAACCTGCGCCGAAGACGGACCGGGCCTGCCACCACAGGCGATGATGCAGAGGGCTGTGAGCCCCAGTACCCACGTGCGCTTCACGGCTCACCTCCCTGCTTGGCTTCTGCTTTCACGTTGATATGCACCACCGTCGCACGGGCGGGCAGGATGCGCCTGTTCGCGACCTCCTGCACCTGAGCGAGCGTCACCGCATCGAGCCGGGCAAGCGCCTCGTTGGCGCGGTCGGGCTGCCCGTAGTAGAGCGCATCGCGGCCCACCGTGAGCGCGAGGCCGAGGTTGCTGTCGATGCTGCCCACCATCTGGCGCATGAGCTGGCTCTTGGCCGCGTCGAACTCGGCTTGGGTCACAGGCCGCGTCAGCAGGCCGGCGGTCTCCACCTCGATCGCCGTCTGAAGCTCGTCCGCAGTCGCGCCGTTCGCTGTGGCATAGACGCCGAGCAGGTCGGGGCCGCGACGGCCGTAGATGAAGGACTCCACGCCGAGCGCCTTGCCGCTACCACGCACCAGCGAGCCGTAGAGGCGCGAGGCCTCTCCGCCGCCCAAGACCTGCGCCAGAATCTCGGCCGCCAGGTTCTCCGGGTTCGGATCGGGCTCGATCTTCCAACCCATGATCACCGCTGGCTGCGTCGCCAGCGCGTCGTCCACCGAGAGCGTACGCGGGGCGGTCTGCTCCGGCTCATCGCACTGCCACTTGGGTGCCAGCGGACCCCGCGGGATGGAGGCGAAGTAGGTCTCGACCAGCCCCTTTGCCTCGGCGGTCTCAAAGTCGCCCGCGATCACCAGCACCGCGTTGTTGGGTTTGTAGTGCAGGTTGAAAAAGGCCTGCACATCCTCGAGCTTTGCGGCGTTGAGGTCGTCCATCGAGCCGATGGTGCTGTGGTGGTAGGGCCAGCAGCTGTAGGCGAGCGTATCAAACGCCAGCCAGCCGTTGTTGTAGGCTTGGTTGTCGTAGGAGGTGCGACGCTCCTCCTTCACCACCTCGCGCTGGTTGTCGAAGTTCTCCTGCGTGATGGCCAGGCTCAGCATCCGGTCCGACTCGAGCCAGAGGCCGAGGCCGAGGCGGTCAGATGGGAGCACCTCGTAGTAGTTGGTCCGGTCTTCGCTCGTCGTGCCGTTCATGTTGCCGCCGTTGCCGAAGATGGCCTGGAAGTGGCCCCCCTTCGGCACATTGGCAGAGCCCTGGAACATCATGTGTTCGAACAGGTGGGCAAAGCCCGAGCGGCCCTCCACCTCGTTGGCAGAGCCCACGTCGTAGTAGACCGCAATGCCCACGGTCGGCGAACCCGCGCGGGGCACAAGCACCACCTTCAGGCCGTTGGCGAGCTCATACTGCTCGGTGGCGATCTCCAGCTTCGGCGCAGCGGCCTGCGCGTCGCCCGAAAGCAGCAGCGAGACCGCGGTCACACCAGCCGCCAGCCAACTCTTCTTCAACCCGTTGCCTGCCATCTCTTCCTCCAACCCAAGGGGCGCCCTGCGGTTAGGTCGCAGCGGCGGTGAGGGCAAGAACTCTCACTCCGCCTGCGCTGCTGCTCGCGCCGCCGCCAGCCGCTCCGCATCGTCCACCGAGACGACCGCCGGCCAGCCCTCCGGCTCCGCGAGCGATGCTGCGCCCACCTGCTCCAGCCAGCGCCAGAGCGACCGCTCACCCGTCGCAAAGGCCGCCCGCGCCGATGCAGCGGAGGAGCTGCAGACCACCAGCGGGAGCGGGTGCCAGCGCTCCCCGCGGAAAGCCGCTGCAGGCGCCCCCTTCCCGACTGCCGCCTCGAGCCAATGAAGCATCTCCGGCGTCAGCCCCCACTGGTCACAGCCCACCAGGAGCAGTGGCCCGGCCGCCGCATCCCCGAGTGCAGTGACGAGCCCCGCGAAGGGGCCCTCGTGCGCCTGCGCATCTTCTATTGTCCGCAGGCCGAGGTCGGCGTAGCTTCGGCCCGGCGCGGCAACCACCGTCGCCTCGTCAGGCCTGTAGCCGCACTGGGCAACGACGCGGAGGATGAGCGGCAAACCGGCCACCTCCACCCGCGCCTTGTCCTGCCCCATGCGGGACGACCGACCACCTGCAAGCAGATAGAGCGGCACGCGGCCGGCCATCGGAGACAGCCGCGACTAGGGAGCCTGAACCACCGCGCAGGTGCTCGGGTAGCTGGCCGGAATGCCGTCGGTCGAAAGCGGGCTGGTGCCCGTGCCCCACTCGTTACGGAAGATGAAGTCGAAGCCGGAGAGCACGATGTCGTTCGTGATGGTGTGTCCCTCGGTATGGGTGCAGAGCAGACCGAAGTGGCCGTCGGTGGCGAGACCCTCGGAGAGATCCATCATCATCGGCATGAACTGCAGGATGCCGTTGAAAGAGTCGGTCGAGCCGCCATGCGACATGAAGACAGGCAGCGGGTAGTCGCTCGAAGCGTAGGGGAAGGTGAGCTGCGCATTCACGCCGCCGCTGAAGATGGCGGTGGAGGCGAGCAGGCCGGCCCGGTTCATGGTCAGGTAGGTGGTCCAGATGGCGCCGGCAGAGAAACCCGCCGAGTAGACCCGGCGGTTGTCGATGTCATACTGGCCATCGGCGCAGCCGAGGATGTCGTCAAAGAGCGTCAGGTCCTGCTCTGCGGGCGCGCCGCCGAGCGAGCTGGGGAAGCTCCAGATAGGACCGAGCAGGCCGCCGCCCGGTGCCATGGAGGGAACGACGACGATTGCCCCATACTGCCGTGCGATGTCCGAAGCGCCCATGCCGCGCGCAAAGTTGTCGGCGCTGTCGCCCAGACCGTGCCAGAGGAAGAGGATCGGCGCGCCGGCCGGGTTGGCGGGCAGGAAGAGGCGGAAGTCGCGGGCATCGCCGCTCGAGTTGATGTCGTTGGTGCCCGAGGCAAAAGTGGGGCAGGCGCCGCCCGAGTAAGCGGGGACCGGGTCGGGGTCGCCATAATCGAAGGTGCCGCCGCCGGTGTCGGTCGTGCCGGTGTCGGCGACGGCCGTGTCCGTCGTGCCGGTGTCGGCCTCGGTGTCGCCACCCGCGCCCGTGTCGATGGTGATCTGCGCATCGTCCGAGCTATCGGACGAGGTGCCCGTGTCTTCGGTGCCGCCGCCCGAACTGCCGCCACGATCGGTCGAACGAGAGACCTCGTCCGACCCGCAACCCGCGAGCAACATGAGGAGGGCCACTGTCGTCAGGGGGCCGCGAACCAACTGCTTCCGATTCACCATCTCGTGCTCCTTCGTTGGGACCTCTCGAGACGCCGCGCCAAATCAGCGCGCAGCGTCACAAGGCTGTAAACTAGGTGACGCGGAGCCACCCTGTCTAGCACTCATCCGCGGCTACGATCACCCCATCACCAGCACCGCGCTCGGCGCCTCGCGGAAGGCCAGATCGACCACCCGCCCGTAGTAGGCCCGCCCCTCCACCGCGCGCAGATTGCTCCCGAAGACCAGCAGCTCCACGCCCTGCTCTCGGGCGGTGCGCAGCACAGCCTCCTCCACAGAGGCCGCCACCACCACCAACGCCTCCGCAGGCGCACCAACCCGCAGCGCACGCTCCACGTGGCCGTCTACCAACCGGGCGCCAAGGTCGCGCAGCGAGGCCAACCGGGCGCCGTCTGCCAGCACCTGCTCCGACGCCGTCGCCTCCACCACATGAAGGATCACCAACCGTGCGGAGAGCCGCACCGCTACGGCTGCGGCAAAGTCTACAGCTCGCCGGCAGGAGGCCTTTCCAACCGTCGGCACAAGCAGCGTCATCGGCCGCCACGACGTCCCCTCCTCCGGCGCCGTGCGCGACGCGCGAAAGACCATCACCGCGCAGGGCGACTGCTGCACCACCTCGCCCACCAGCGGATTGGCGAGCCCATCGGCCTGCTCAACCGGCGCGCCGACCACCAGCAGATCATACCCTGCCGACGCCTCACGGAGGATGGCGGCCGCACCGTCGCTGCTCACCACCGAACGCCAAGCCAGCCCGATGAGGCTGCTGCCCGCAAACCGGCGATCGAGCGTTGTCCGAAGCGCCGCAAAGGTGCCGGAGGTTGAAGCAGCAGGCGCCAGAACCTCCAGCCCTACCACCTCCATCTTCCGACGTGCCACCAGGCTCAGCAGCGCAAGCACCCCCTGCACGTTGGGGCCACCGCGCGTGGGGATCAGAACACGGCGCAGCGACGAACCGAACCCCTCGTCATCCGAAGACTCCCAGGCCATGCGGCGCTTCTCGCTCTCACCCACAGGCACCGCCGCGACCAGCCGCTTGAGCAGAATCGGCGGCACAACCGTCGTGATCACCGCAAGCACCACCAGCGACGCAAACATCGACTCGCTCAACAGCCCGTGCTCCAGCCCAACCGTCGCGACAACCAGCCCCATGGCACCCTCGGTGCTGATGGCCATCGCCAGCGCGCGACGCTCCGGACGCTCCACCCCCGTCCAGCGACCTGCCAACGAGACCGCCAGATGGCGCGACACAAAGCGAACTACGAGCAGCCCAACCAGTGCGCCCACCGCCTCGGCACCCGTCAACGCACCCACCGCGACACGCATACCGGTCAGCGCAAAAAAGAGGGGCCCAAACAGGCCATCAACCCACCGCTCCAGCTCCCGGGTCGTCGTGGCACGATAATGCGGAACACCCGCCAGCAGCAGACCGGCACCGAAGGCACCCAGAATCGGCTCCAGCCCCAACCATGAGGCACAACCCGCCATGCCGAACCCCAGCGCGAGCGCCGTCGTAAGCTGCATGGAAGAGGAGGGCGACAGCCGCTCCATCCACCAGACCACCTGCCGGAACAGGGCCGGCCCCACCACCGCGCCCGCCAGCACAAAGCCTGCCGTCGCCACCACAGGCCGGAGCCAACCGGCACCGTCCCCCGCGTCGCTGCCCATCGACAGCGCCACCCAGGCCAGCATGTCTACCAGCATCGCCACCGACAGGATCAGCTGGCTCACATCTCGGCGCGTCGCACGCAGCTCCAGCAGCACCTTGGCGATCACGGGCACCGAGGCGATCGCCGTCGCCACCCCCATCAGCACCGCGAATGAATAGGGGGTTGCCGACGGGCCGTAGAGCCCGGCTGGAAGCACCAGCCCCAGACCGGCGCCTGCCACAAACGGCAACAGGAACGAACTCAAGCCAAGCAGCAACACTGCGCGACGGCGACGCAACACCAGCTCCAGGTCGGTCTCCAGCCCCGCAACCAGCAGCAGCAGCACCAGCCCTACCGCCCCAAGCACGCGCAGCGAACCGGCGCCGCCCGCTCCCTCGCACCAGCTCCACCAGGCCGGCCAGAGCGCACCCAGCGCGCTCGGACCGAGCACAATCCCCGCCAGCAGTTCACCCACGACCGCAGGCGCGCCGAGACGCACCGCCACGCGCCCAAAGGTCCGGGCCAGCAACAGCAGCAACCCCAGCAGCAACATCATGTGTGGCGCGCGATCCAACCGACCCGTCTCCCTTCAAGAATTTCTAGGCCCGAGCGCGGGTTCCTACTAGCAGGCCCCGCATCGCCACAATCCCTACGAGAGAGCGTCTGCCCTTGTCCGAACTGCCGACCAAACCGCTCTTCAGCCTCCACCGCTCCGATGGAACGGTGGAGCACGGACTCTCCGCGCAGGTGCTCTCCAACCGCATCCTCGACGGCTCCGTCACCGAGATCGACTTCATCTCAGCGGCCGGCGGTGGACCGCGTCCCTTCTGGCAGTTCCGCGAGTTTGCGCCGCTCTCCACCCGCGTGCGGAAGCAGGGCTCGGCCGGCAACCCGGCAAAGCAGGCCGCCTCGTCTGCCACCATCCAACAGACCGCCCCAACCGCGACCGCGCTCCACTCCGCCGCCGCGCGACCCGTCCTCTCCGCCAGCGCTATCTCGCGCGTGGCGCCGGCTCTCTCCCAGCCATCCTCGGCCTCCACCCCAGCGCAGTCGCGAACCTCCACCAACCCGCGCATCACCGCACGGCCGGCGCGGCTCTTTGCAGACAACATCCTCAAGCTCCGGCTGCCCCAGTTTCTGGCCCGGCTCCTCGACTGCACGCTGCCAGACATCGTCGGCGCCGGCATCGAAGAGACCCCCGAGGCCATCGCCCAGGCGGCGCAGGCCCGCACCCTGCAGATCCAAGAGCACTTCGGACCCCGCCTCTTTTCCGATGACGACGCACCGGCGCTCGAAGAGGCAAAGCAGCGCATCACCCGCGCAGCCGCAGCCATGATCATGAGCGACCGGCGGGAGGCCATCATCGCACGCGCCGAGAGCATCGGGCGGCTCCCGCTCTTCAGAGAGCTCGACGCTCTCCTACCGCCGCCCGAGTTGGCCCATGAGGTCATCGCGCGGCTCCTCCCTGCGGCGCCACGCACCGTTGCCATGGAGGCCTTCCACCCCACCGACTCGCTCGTTCATGCACTCGAGTCCGGAACCTCCGTCCGACGCAGCATCTCCGTGCCCGACCAGACCAGCCGACGCGACAGCGAGATCAACCTCCCCGCCCAGCGAACCACCGCCATCAGGCTGCCGGCCGAACCCTCTCCCTGGGGCGTCGGAAACGCCGATACCGGAGCACGCGCTGCCATGGGCCCAATGGTTGCTGTCTGGGTCATCGCCGTCGGCACTGTCCTACTCACCGACTGGGGACGCTTCGAGCACCAGCTCGGCCTGCTCGACCCCATGAATCTCGTCAGGCTCCTGCTGCTCGTCGGCGCCACAGTGTTCGCCACACTCTCGCTCCGCAACGAGCCCCTCTCCCGCCTCGGCTTTGCGCCAGCCCGCAGCTGGCACTGGGCGCTGCCCTTCGTCGGCCTCCTCGCAGGATACCTCATCTCCAAACTCTGGTCCTTCTCCTTCGACCGTACCGCCGGTATCGGCGCCATCGTCATGATCGCCGCCCTCCGCGCGCTCGGCGAGGGGCTCTTCTTCGAGGGCCATGTGGCCCGCAGCATGTTCATCGAGGCGCGCAACCCCATCATCGGCATGCTGCTCGCCGCGGGTGGCAGCGCTGCCTACATGGCTAGCTTCTTCGACGTGCTCCGCTCCGACACGCCCCTCACACCGGCGATTCTCGGCCTCTGGTTCCTCTTCGTGGGGCTTCCAGCCGCGCTCTCCATGTGGGCGAGCCGCTCCGTCTGGGTCCCCATCGGCTTCCGCTTCTTCGTCATCTTGGCGCTCTACCTCATGCAGAGCGGCGCTACAGACTAGGCGCGACGCCGGCGGCGGAGCAGAAGCCCACCCATCGCGAGCAGTCCCGGAAGCGTCAGCCAGTTGCCACCGGCGCTGCAGCCGCTCTGCGGCGTGCGGGCGCTGACCGTCACGACTGAGCCAAAGCCAGCTGCATCGCTGCCGCTGCCCGAGGCCGTCGTGTCGTCCGCGGCAGCGTCGGAGCCCGCGGTACCGCTGTCGGTTGAGCCTGTGTCTGTCGTCCCGCTATCGGGGCGGCCCGTATCCGTCGTGCCGCTGTCCGCGCTACCCGTGTCCGTCGTACCCGTGTCTGTCGTACCGGCATCGGTGCCGCCACCGCTCACGCAGAGGCCGCCCGCGCCGCAAATCTCTCCGGGGCGGCAGTTGTAGACATCGGCCGCTGGGTCATCGCAATCCGTATCCCAGGCGCCGCAATTGCAGTCGCAGCCATCGCCACCGCCGTAGTTCACCGCGGGGCAGCGCCAGCCAGCCGGGAGCGATCCGCCGCACTCGCTCGGGCAGTTCGGGATGTCGGTCGCGTCGCACACCCCGTTGCCGCAGCTGTTCGCACAGTCGCTCGCGCAGGTCGCCTCGGACTCGTCCGGGCTGCAGAAGCCGTCGCCACAGATCGAGCTCGTGCCGCACAGGCGGGCGCTCGCGTAGCCCGTGCCGCAGAGATCCTGCACGGCATTGAAGGCGTAGGTGACGCCCTCACCCGACACACCCGTCTCGGGCAGCTCGTTCACCGACGCGCAGCCGCTCCGGTAGTTGTAGTCCGTGTCGCCATTCACGAGGATGCCGACCACCTTGCGGTTGATATCGAAGACGCCCGAGCCAGAGTTGCCGCCGAACGAATCGGTCGTCGCACGGAAGGCCTCAAGCGTTCCGGCGGAGGCATCGACGACCCTGCCGCCATTGTCGAGCTTGGCGGGCAGACCACTGCCAAAACCGACAATGGTGACCGGGTCGCCCACACGCAGAGCTACCCGCTGCTTCTCGATCTCGGCCGGCGCATGACGCGGCGAGGCGGAGCGGTCGAGGCGGAGGATCGCGTAGTCGAGATCGGTGCTCCGCGACGGCTCCTGCTGCGCCAACAGTTCGACGCACTCATAGACATCGGACGCCTCAATGGTCGCCAGCGCAGTCGCCGACTCCATGTAGTAGTTGAAGACCCATACCGTGCTTGCGCAGTCCGACGCGCTGGACACACAGTGGCCCGCTGTCAGCAGCAGGTCGTCATCGATGAGCGTCCCCGAGCAGCTCGCCGCAGAGAGCTGGTCGTAGAACCGCTCCGTCCGGCAGAGGCCATAGCTCCGGCCAATCGTGTCTGCATTCAATGAGTAGGTACCGTCGCTGTTCCGCTGCACCGTGTTGGGATCCATCATCGCCGCGATGGACTGGCTCGTCAGATCACGGAGCGCCAGATCGGGGTGCTCATACCAGTCCTTGCGGTCATCGGTGCCGTAGACGACCTCGCCGGGAGTGCTGCGAAGCGCAGGCTCCGCTGCCGGCTCCTGCGCGACCGGTGCCGCGACCTCTGCTGCTGGCTCACACGCCGCAGCGCTCGTGAGCAGAAGAAGTCCCATCGAAATCGCGCGCGCCGTCTTCATGCAGTTTCTCGGAGCAGATGCGGCTTCATAGCCGCGATGGCTTTGTGCTAACGCCTGGACATTCTCTCGGCAAGAAGGACCCAATGCATACGGCCGCTCCGCTCCGCTTTCTCGCGCTCGGCGACTCCTACACCGTCAGCGAGGGCATCTTCCCCGAAGAGTCCTGGCCCTACCTCCTCGCGCAGCGGCTCACCTCCTCCGGCTTCCCCTGCAGCCCGCCCGAGATCATCGCCAAGAGCGGCTGGTCCTCCGACGAGCTCCTCGCCGCCATCACTGCCGCCAACCCGCAGGGGCCCTACGACATCGTCACCATCATGATCGGCGTGAACAACCAGTACCGCGGCCGGCACCGTGACACCATCCTTGACGACCTGCACAAGCTCGTCGCCCTCGCCGTCGCCCTCGCAGAGGGGAAGCTTGAGCGCGTTTACGTCATCTCCATCCCCGACTGGGGCTGCAGTCCCTTCGGACAGACCAAGAACCCCCGTCTCATCCGACGCCAAATCGACGGCTACAATCAGTTCATCCGGGTCAACACACGGCATCGCATCTCTGCCTACATCGACGTGACGAAGCTCTCGCGGCTCGCAAAGCGGGTGCCGCAGCTCAACGCCGCTGACCACCTCCACCCTTCGGGCGCCATGCACCACCTCTGGATGGAGCGCATCGCCACCTCGATCTTGGAGGACCTCCGCTGGGTCGACCCGACTACCTCGGAAGAGACTTGAGTACCGCGTCGAAGGCCTGTGCGGCCTCGGCGCAGCTCTGATAGCGGTTCGCCGCCTTCTTCTCGATCAGCTTGAGGATGACCGCCTCCAGGTTCTCCGGAAGCGCGGGAACGATGGTGCGCGGCGGCGTCGGCTGCTCGTTGAGGTGCTTCATCAGCAGCGGAAGCAGCTCGGGATGCTCGAAGGGCAGCTTGCCCGTGAACATCTGATAGGCGGTGATGCCAAGCGCGTAGACGTCGGTGGAGTGGGTCACCGACGAGAAGCCGCTGATCTGCTCTGGCGACATGTAGTCCGGCGTACCGGCGATCATGTTGCCCACCGTCATGCCCGGGCTCTCCTGCCGCTTGGCGATACCGAAGTCCATGACCTTGATAGCGCCATCGTTGCAGACGAAGATGTTGTGCGGCTTGATGTCGCGATGGACAACGCCCCGTTGGTGGGCTGCCTCCAGACCGCGACAGGCCTGGATCATCCAGTTGAGCCCCTGCCGCAGCTCCATGGGCTTGCCCATGTAGTGGTTGAGGTCGTTGCCCTCGAGCAGCTCCATCGAGATGAACCGGTAGCCCAGGAAGGTGCCGATATCGTAGAGTCGGATGATGTTCGGATGGCTCAGTTTGCGCGAGAGCGTGAGCTCCTGCTTGAACCGCGCCACCATGTTTTCGTCTTCGACGGTCTGCGTGAAGACCTTGATGGCCACCCGCTCGTCCAGCTCCAGATCGTGTGCCCGGAAGACCGAGGCCATGCCGCCCTCGCCGAGCTTCTTCTCGAGCTTGTAGCGGGCGCCGAGCATCGACCCATCGACAAGCCCCTTCCAATCGGCCGGCGGCGTGATGGGCGCAGCGCTTGAGGGTGTCTCCTGGCGCACCGCGGGGAAGTCGTTCGTCGGCCCTGCCTCGGCAGCGCGAGCCCCGGTGGGAGGGAGCGCGGGCGCTGCGACAGCCGCAACATTGGCAGGGGGCCGCGCCATGGGCGACGGCGTCGCAGGCAGCGATGGCAGCCCCGGGAGCTCCGGCAGGTCGGGCAGGTTCCGCTCAAAGTAGCCGGCGCGCTTCACGTCCGACTCGCCCGAACGGAAGGCCTGCTCCTCGCGCAGGATCTTGTCGTAGACCATCGCCGAGCCGCGCGCATCGCGATCGATCTGCTCTACGCGGTCGCGAGCGTCCTTGTAGTTCGGCGCAACCTCCAGCAGCTTGCCGAAGGCATCACGCGCATTCTCCACAAAGTCGTGCCGCTGGTAGAGCCGGCCGAGCTCGTAGAAGGCCTCGGCCTCCCGGTTGCTGGTCGGAGGCTGCCGCACAAAACTCGAGAGGAAGTTCTCGAGCACAAAGTCGAGAGCGTTCAGGCCAGAGGCCATCTTGATGGCCTGCATCGCTGCTTCGCGGTAGCGGGCATCGTCACGCGGAACGCGACAGAACTGGTCGAGCGCCTTGCCCGTGTCGCCAAGCTCTAGGTAGCAGAGCGCGCTCTCGTAGGGCATCGCGCCGTCGGAGAAGAGCTTCGCCGCCTGCTCCGGCTGCTTGAGCATGCGGGCCATACGGGCCGCTGAGCCGAGCTGCCGCAGCTGGATGTAGGCCTCCATGGCGAGCTGGAACTTGCCCTCCGCCTCCAGCCGCTTCGCGCCGTCTAGGTTCATCACCCCAAGCGCCCGGCTCGCCGTCACAGGCGCCGCCAAAACCGCAAACTGCGCGCCAGAGCCCTTCTTGCGGAAGTCTGCCTGCAGCTGCTGCGCCCGTACCGGGTCGCCCATCTTCGTCAGGAACTCCACCGCTCGCGGAACCTCACCCAGCAGCACCATGATGTCGATGGCCAGCTCGGTGTTCTTCCCGCGCGAAAAACAGATCGCAGCCTTGAGCAGCCGACGCTTTCCATCGGGAGGCAGCGCATCCGCCGCGCGCTGGTCCACCTTCCCCTGCACCACCAGCAGCCGCAGGCTCTGCAGCAGCAGGCCGCCAGCCTCATCTTCCCGCTTGGTGTTCAGCAGCAGGCGGGCCGCCTCTTCCACTGCGCCAGCCCGCTTGTAGGCCTCGAGCGCCGGCTCAATCTGGCCGCGCGCCTCCATCTGCTTCGCGGTCTCGATGAGCTTCTGTGTGTCCTGGGTCGACATCTCGCCTGTTAGTCCTCAGCAATGTCGAGCGTCATCTGACGCAGGTGCTCCGGATCCTTGGCGATCCGCAGCCCATCTTCAACCGTAATGATGCCCTGCCTCATGTAGTTTAGAAGACAGGTGTCCAGACTGATCATGCCCGTGCCCGCGTTCTCGGACGACTGGAGCAGACCATCAATCTGATAAACCTTCCCTTCGCGGATCATGTGCGAAACTGCAAAACTCTGGAGCAGAATCTCCAGCACCGCCACCCGGCCTTCGCCACTCGACCGCTTCACAAGGTGCTGCGCCACAATGCCGCGAAGCAGCACCGACAGAATGCCCCGCACCTGCTCCCGTGCCTCTTCCGGTGCCGCATCGATGATGCGGTCGATGGCCGTCGCAGCCGAGTTTGTGTGCAGTGTCCCGAAGACCAGCACACCCGTCTCTGCGGCAGAGAGCGCCAGCTGGATCGTCTCCAGGTCGCGCATCTCGCCGACCACGATTACATCGGGTGACTCACGCAGCGCCGACCGCAGCGCCGCAGAGAAGGACTCTGAATGGATGCCCACCTGACGCTGCGTCACAAGCGACCGCATGGGCAGATGGATGAACTCGATCGGGTCCTCGATCGTGATGATGTGGCGCGGCTGAACCCGGTTGATCTCGCTCACAATCGCAGCCAGCGTCGTCGTCTTGCCGGCGCCGGTTGGACCGGTGACCAGTACAAGCCCGTTGGCGATCTCCGTCAGCTTCCTCACCGCGGGCGGCAGCCCCAGATCGGCCACGGAGGGGATGGTGTCGGGGATGATCCGAAAGACCGCGCCCATGCCGCGCGCCTGCTGAAAATAGTTCGCACGGAACCGGCCGATCCCCTCGAGCGCGTAGACGAAGTCGAACTCGTTCTGCGCGGCAAAGCGGGTCCGCTGCTCCGGCGTCAGGATCTCAAGCAGGAAGCGACGCGTCTCTGTCTCCGACATGATGCGGAAGGGGAGCCGGAGCAGGTCGCCATCGTGACGGATCGTGGGGACCGTGCCGGCCGAAAAGTGGAGGTCGCTCGCGGCCTGCTCCACAACGAGCCGCAAAAAGGAGTCGAGGCGTGCCATCTTATCCCTTCAGTGCTGGTGTGGAGGAGCTGGTGCCGCCGATGTCGTTCATGTTGTTGACGGCAGAGGCCGCGGGACGGGAGCCCGTCTCGTGCTCCACCACCACCGCCTCGAACTCCTTCTTGTTCACCGACCGCATGTAGGCTTCCTCCGACGAGATCTGCCCCGACTTGAAGAGCCGAACCAGCTCATTGTCCATGCTCTGCATGCCAACCTCCCGCGAGGTCGCGACCACGTTGGGGATCTGGTAGGTCTTGCCCTTGCGGATGAGGTTGGCGACCGCCTCGTTGTTCAGCATCACCTCGAGCGCCAGGACGCGGCCGGACTGGTCCTGCTTGGGGATCAGATACTGGCAGACCACCGCCCGCAGCGAGTTGGCTAGGATCGAACGCACCTGCGGCTGCTGACCGGCAGGAAAGGCGTTGATCATCCGATCGACGCTGGTGTCGGCCGTCGCGGTGTGCACCGTCCCGAAGACAAGGTGACCTGTCTCGGCGGCCGTGATGGCAAACTGGATGGTGGTGAGGTCTCGCATCTCGCCGACCAGGATGACATCGGGGTCTTCGCGCAGCGTCGCCCGGAGCGCGTTCGAGAAGGTGTGCGAGTGGGTGCCGATCTCCCGCTGGTTGATCATGCACTGCTTGGGCGTGTGGAGCACCTCGATGGGGTCCTCCAGCGTGATGATGTGCTTGGGGTGAGACCGGTTGATGTAGTCGATGATCGCAGCCAGCGTCGTCGACTTGCCCGAGCCTGTCGGGCCGCCCACCAGCACCAGGCCGTTCTTGAGATCACCGAACTTGGTCACCACATCGGGAAGCCCGAGCGACTCCATCGCCAGGATCTCGTTCTTGACCACCCGGAAGACAGCCGACAGGCCGCCGTTGCTCCGGAAGACATTGACGCGGAAGCGGAGGGCCTCGCTCTTCACCTCGTGCGAGAAGTCGACGTCTCGAAGATTCGAGAGAGATTCGCGCTGCGCAGCCGTCAGCTGAGGCAGCAACAGCGCCTCAATCTGCTCGTTCGAGAGCACATTGTTGGCCAGCGGGATCATCTCGCCGAGCCGCTTGATGTAGGGCTTGTTGCCCGAGGTCAGCATCAGGTCATCGCCGCCTGCTTTGGCTGTCGCATAGAGCAGCCGGTCGAGCGTGGAGAGCGACCGCACCACCGTCTGCGCGCCGTCACGGAGCTGCGAGGTGAGGTTCCACTTCTGCACCATGTCGAGCGCCATGTTCCGGATCTTCACATCGGCGTGGTGCACCATCTCGAGCACCCGCGGCACCTGCGATGCGTCGTTCAACTTCTCCAGCGCCTGCAGCGACGCCACCACCACATCGGTGTCTTCCACATCGAGCAGCCCTGCGATTGCCGCAACCGCCGTCGAATCTGCGATCAACAGCAGCGAGGCAATCGCCGTCAGGCGCAGCTCTGGCTGCTGGTTCATGATCTCGATGATGTAGGGAACCGAGCGAGCGTCACGCAGCACTCCGATCGCCTCGAGCGCCCGCTCGCGAACCCACCAGTCGGTGTCGCTCGTCGCAGCTCGGACCAGCGCGCCAAGCGAGTTCGGATCGGCCAGCCGCATAAGCATCTCGATGCCATACCGCCGCACAACGTCGGAGCCGTCCGTCAGGAAGCCCACAACATGCCGCGTCAGCGAGGTGCCCGCCATCTCGACCAGCGCGTCGGTGATCCGCTCACGGACCCACCAGTCCTCGTCGCGCAGGAAGCGGAGCAGCTGCGGCCAGAGCCGGCCGTCGGTGTCGCCCACCTTCTTGGCAAGGTCGGCCGCTATTCGCTTGACCTCCACATCGCGGCTCCGGAGCAGCCAGAGGATGGTCCGCGACACCTCGAAACGGCCCGCCTTTGCCAGCGACTGAAGCACCTCCGCCGACCGCAGACGCACGTTGATCTGCTTATGGTTAAGCGCCTCCGCCAGCAGCGGGAGCACATCCTCGGTGCCGATGTTCTCAAGCGCGTCGAGTACCGCCAGCCGGACCGACCGCGGGCCGTAACCGAACTGCTCACGCATCAGCCCGATCACGCGGAGCGAGGTGTACCGACCCATCGCACGTAGCGTCACCTTGACCGTCGACACCGGCGCGTTCGACAGCCGCGAACCCACATAGGCGATGAACTCCTCCTCCTCGGCGACGCGTCCGAAGGCGCTGATCGCCTCGTGCTTCACCTGCTCGATGGGGTCCTCGAGCACCTGATTGAGCGCCTCGAGCGCCCCGGGCCGGTTCTTCGACACAAGCTCGTTGTTGCTCAGATACTTGATGGCGTGGAGCTTCTCGTCCGTGGTGCCCACCGCGACGCAGCCGTGCATCGCGGGAATGGCATGGTAGCCGGCCAGCACGACCAGGGCGTCCACGGCCTCGATGCGGCCGGGGAAATCGGGCCGACCGCACATGTCGACGAGATGCCCAAAGAGCGTTTTGCCACCCACCTTGCTTGCAATCGCACCCGCGGCCTGCCGGATCGCTGGGTCGACATCCTTGAAGAGCTGAACCAACTCACCGTGATAGGCAACGTTGTTACAGCGCTGCGCCGCATCGACGAGCGCCTTGCGGGCTGGCAGGTCGGCCAGCTTCAGCGACCGGAGATAGTGCGGAAAGAGGTCGCGGTGCTTGGCACTTTCGCCAAGCTTCTGGAAGACCGCGCACCGGAGCACATGGTGGCGACCTTCGCCCTGCGCCCGCTTGTCCAGCACGATGCCGAGCAGAAAGAGCATGTCCTGTGCATCGGCCTCGCCGACCTGATGCACGAAGTTGTCCACCTCCGGCGGACCCGCCCACGCTGCAGCGCGAAAGTCGCGATGTAACTCCTTGCCTGACAGCATCAATTCATCCGAGTCGAAGTATAGGACCAGAGGCTAGCGCAGCAACAACGCTCCTGCAAAGCCTACTTGGTGACCGGAGCCGGCGATTCTTTGGAGGCAGGAGCCGGCGCTTCGCAGCCCATCGAGCGGGCCAGAATGCGAAGTGCAACACGACGGTTGGCCGCCTTGCCCTCCGCCGTACCGTTGGAGGCAACCGGAGAACCCTCGCCGAAGCCGACGGCCTCGAGCCTTCCTTCGCCTACGCCCTTGTAGATGAGGTAGGTGAGCACCACCCGTGCGCGGCGGGCCGAGAGGTCGAGGTTGTGCTCGTCGGAGGCGTCGCTGTCGGCATGGCCCTCCACCCGCACCAGCATGATTTCGGGGGCTCCGGCGAGCGCCTCAGCGGCCCTGTCCAGGAGCTGCAGCGAGCGGGCATCCATGATGTCGTCATCCACGCCAAAGCGGAGCGGAGCACCAAGCACCACCTCGTCGCAGGTCAGTGTTACATAGATCCCTGCCAGCGACTCGGGGCAGCCGTCCGTCTTGGCGCCGGACAGCGCGCCCGACGGGATGTCGGGGCAGCGGTCAGCGATGTCTGCGAGGCCATCGCCGTCGTTGTCGAGCTCGGGGCAGCCGTCGCCGTCGGCAAAGCCGTCGAACTCCTCCTCCTCGTTGGGACACTTGTCCACCCGGTCGAGCAGGCCGTCGCCATCATTGTCATACTCGGGCACGCCGTCGCCATCCTCAAAGCCATCACGGTCCTCGGGGATGCGAGGAGCGCCATCGACCAGATCGGGCACCCTATCTGCGTCATCGTCGACATCGGGACACCCGTCTTCATCGATGTAGCCGTCACGGTCCTCGGCCTCGTCGGGGCAGAGGTCGGCCTCGTTGGTCAACCCGTCGCCGTCCCGGTCAGCCTCGGGCGGCGCGGTGTAGTTGAGGCCGAGGAGGTAGCGGAAGGCCGGTCGGCCGATGGCCGCTCCGAACCCGACGCCCATGGCTGTGGATACCGACCAGCCGTCACGGGCGCGGGTGGCGAGGCCCACCCGGAGCTCCTGCGCCAGCTCCGTCGCGTCGCCGTTCGGCGTCGTCAGGCGGCCCTCCCACTCCGGGACAAGTTCAAGCTCGGCCGCAATCGCATACCGGCTCGCAAGCCGGAGCAGCGCCTCATCTCCGACGCTGAGGTTGGCAAACTCCCGTGTTGGCCGGAAGCGATAGCCGGCCTCCATGGAGAGGCTGCCGCTTGGGTAGCGCGACTCAAGGATAAGGCTGGCGCCTCCGCGCAGACGGCCGTCACCGCGGAAGTCGAGCTCATCGCCTGTGGCGAAGAAGAGGTCGGCCACCACCGCGGTCGCAATCCCGAACCGCCCCTCGGGGGCGCTCAGCGAAAAGCGGGGGGAAACCACCACATCGCCGAGGCCGCTGCTCCCTGCGGAGCCGTCCCAGACATCATAGGTGCGGCCGTCCACAACGACCGCGCTGAGATCATCGCCTGTCTGGTGGAAGACGACCGGCACCAGCAGTCCAACATCGAGGCGGCGATGGAGCGCAAGCCGCGCCTGCAGGTGGGCGGTCTGTTGCCAAGCGATGACCGAGCCGCGGTCCTCGCCGCCAATCTTGGGGGCAAAGGGGCGATCGGCAGCGTCGAGGGTAAGGCCGAGCCGCCACTGACCGGGCCGGAGCAAGAAGGCAGAGCGGGTCGCCCATCCTCCCGAGGCACCATCGCCATTGGGCTCGAAGGTGAGCGCTGAGAAGGTGGCCTCGGGCAGCGCCTGCGCCATCGCTCCCTGTGCAGCAGCAGCGAGGAGGCCGCCGGCGATCGCGCAGGTGATCAGGAGCTGGCGCAGCGCACGCCTCACGGGCAGGCGGCGGGGTCGAAGGGGATGGTTGTCACGTCGCCGTTGGGGCCTGAGGCGCCGATGGGGCAGAAGACGGCGCGCACGCTGGCGGCGGTGCGGAAGGTGGAGAAGCTGATGTCGAACTTGCCCACGAGGAGGTCGTAAGAGTCGTTGGCGCCGGCCGGCTCGTTGGTGCACCAGGTGGGCCCAATCTCCCAGACGACCAGCTCATCGCCCGCTCGGAAGCGGTAGTCGTTGGGGAAAGAGACGATGGCCCAGCCCCCGTCGTCGCCCATGGACCAGTAGGTCTGGAAGTCGGTGCCGGTCTCGGGTTGATCGACGGCGCACTCCTGTCCGGCGGCATCGATGGGGATGCTGTCTACGGGGCCGGTGATGCTGGAGAAGTCGAGGGTGGCATTCTCGGAGCCGAGGTAGGCGCCGCGGCGCTGGCCCTGAACAATCTCGGCGAAGGCTAGCGTGGCGCCGGCACGGCGGATCTCGACGGCGTCGATATCGGGGCCGGGGTGACGGTTAAGCAGCGAGGTCTGCGAGGTGGCGGTGGAGAGGATCGCCACATAGGCATAGTCGGTCTCGCCAGGCACAGGGCCGGTGGTTCCTGGCTGGCAGGCGCCGTAGCGGGCGCCGTCGGGGACGAGACAGGTGGAGCCCTCCTGGCAATCGAGCGCGTCGCGGCACTCGACATAACAGAAGGTGCCATCGCAGCCGTATCCGCCGGAGCAGTCGGTGGCGACGGTATCGACGGTGCAGGGGGTGTTTGCGGCCGGCGGGGTGGTGTCGACGGGGGTGGTGTCGGCGGCAGAGCCGTCGGTGTCGGTAGTGCCCGAGCCGCTGGTGTCGACAGGAGCGGCGCCCGTGTCTTCTTCTGCGTTGCGGTCGTTGCGAAGGGGAGGGGCGTCGGAGCAGGCGGCAAGGAGGAGCAGAGCGGGGAGCAACGAGATGACGCGCATCGGGGAGCCGAGGTGTGAGAGTGGGACAGGGAGCGCTCTAGTCGTGGACCCCGCGCAAGGGAAGAAAGGCAGATCCTCAAGGCGCGCGGGGCACATTTCTGCACCAAAAGATCCCGCCACGGGGACAGGGAGCGCTCTTGTGATGGCTCAAAGCAGTCGTTCTGCGGGTAGGTGGAGGCAGGGACTTGCTCCGATAGGCCGTTGAATCATGGTTCAAAAAACAGATCGTGACCCCTGCGGATGGGGTTCACGGGGAGGCCGATGGGGCGGCGTCGCAGGGTGCTCGCAGCGGCTACAAACTTCTTGCAAAGGGTGCTGAACAGGTCTATCGGCAAGGTCATTCCAGATTGAATGCGACTTCGGTTCAGACAGCCTGGCACAAACAAGTTTCAAGATAGGCCACTCGGGTATTCTGCCCGAAACATTCACCACGCGGACGGTCTACCGCGCGAGAGAGAAAGGTTAGGTAGAGGCAATGTCCAATAAGTTGTTCGTTGGTGGTTTGAGCTGGAACACAACCGATGATGGCCTTCGGTCAGGATTCGAGCGCTTCGGTACGGTCACCGATGCCAAGGTCATTCAGGACCGCGAGACTGGAAAGTCGCGCGGCTTCGGCTTCGTCACCTTCGAGTCGCCTGAGATTGCTCAGTCGGCGTGCGATGAGATGAACGGCAAGGATCTCGATGGTCGTACCATCCGCGTTAGCGTTGCTGAGGATCGTCGCGCAGGCGGCGGTGGCGGCGGCGGTGCTGGCGGCGGCGGCGGCGGTTACCGTGGTGCTGGCGGCGGCGGTGGCGGTGGCTACCGTGGTGCTGGCGGCGGCGGCGGC
>CANMDT010000037.1 GCA_947496715.1 Myxococcales bacterium | reverse complement strand
TCGCCAGAAAGTGCAGCTCCTCCTGCGGATAGAGGAGATACTGCGTCCGCAGCGACGAGGCGAAGGAGGCATCGCTCTCCGGCGACAGCGCCGTGAAAGGGATGACCACCTCACCCTGCCGCAGCAGCCCCGAGCTCCCGCCCAGGTTCTCCGCGACGGAGCCTGCGCCCTGCTCCAGCACCCGGCGCCAGTAGGCCGCCACGCCACCGCCCAGTTGCTCCGCGGCAGCCACCGCGGCCGACCCGCTCAAAACCTCCATCGGAACCCCTGCGGTTCGGGTCACTTGTTTAGCCTACCCACATGGAAGCTAGCATAGGAGCCCACCCGATCCAGCGTGTGCAGCCGCTGCGCCAGCGCATCATCCCACGAGACAGCGCTGCCGATCGACTTCGGCAGGTGGCCTCGTCCACGGTTGGCGCTCCGCAGCAGCACCGAGCCGCCAGCGCGGCCCGACCGGAGGATCTCCGACCACTCCGTGGCATGCGCCTCCTGCGCATGCGCCGCCATCCAGTCCTGGTGGTCCAGCATCACAAAATGCGACACCGATGCCTCCGGCTGCTCCTCAAGCACCGAGGTCACCGTGCCGGTCCGGATGCTCAGCCGATCGGTCAGTGTCCGGAGCCGCTCCGCCTGCTCCGGCCTGAGGTACTCTGGGCAGCAGCCCATGCTGTATTGGCCGCGGATGTACCCCCGCCAAAAGTAGTTGTCGGCGATGGGCCGGAAGGCCAGCACCTCCCGCACCGACTCGCGGATGAAGCCCATGAAGCCACCGGCATGCGACGCCTCCACCAGGCTCCGCTGCGACTCGGGAACACCCAGCAGCGAGCTGAACAGATCGCTCCGGCTCGCCCGCCCAACGAGCCCCGTCCAGAGCCGCTCCTCGATCGGAAGATAGATGCGCTGCTGCTCGGCCAGCGTCGTCGCCTCCAGCAGCGTATCGAGCGCAGGTCCTACACCCGGCAGGCTCCGGAAATGGCGCATCACCGCCCAGGCCATCGCACCGCAGGTGCCACGGTAGTAGAAGGTCTTGCGGGCTCCACGGCTCTGGAACATCTCGATCCGGTTGTCCCAGAACCGCTGCTCGGTCTCCGACAGCTCGGGGCGCATCGCTGTCCGGTAGACCCGCTCCGCCTGCGGGTGCCAGCCGTCGCCGAAGAAGCGAAAGAGATCCTCGAAGGCCAGCGTCCGCAGCGCGCTCACCTTCAGCGCGAGAAGCGCGTTCTGGCGCGGATTCATGTCGACGGCCAGCACCTCTGCCGGTGCATCCAGCAGGTAGTCGAGCGCGTTGCAGCCGGCAGAGGTGATGACCACCACCCGCGAGGTTTCATCCAGCGCCATCGCCTCCCGGTCCGTGCGCGGATCCTCCCAGCACATGTTGTAGATCAGGTTGTTGCCGTGAACCCGCGCGAAGAGTGCATCCGACAGGCCGCTCTTCACCGTGCGGGCCAGACCGCCGATCCCATCCGCTCCGCCAACACCCAGCGATTCCAACATGCGCAGACTCCACTAAGGAAGAGGCCCCCACAACCCAGGAGCAGATGCTCGGCGGAGGAGGCGCACTCTTGGTCTCTCCGATTGACAGCCCTGCGACATTCGCGCGGAGGTTCAACGGCAGCAGCGCGACCTTTTCTTGAAGCACCGTCCCCCTTCACGCCGCCGTGACCCGATCTCCGCAAAAGCAACGCGAAGATGCCTCTCACGCTTCACAGCATCGTCGCATTGGCAGGCGATAACTTGTCCTGTCCAAGTCCCCCACGTTCGAGGCCATCATGAGTTCCGGCATCCAGTCCAACTTTGTTGCTGCCGTCACCCGCTTCGACACCGCAATCGTCACCTTCGTGGGTGCGCGTCGGAAGCGACCCGTGGCCCGCTTCATGCTCGCACTGACCCATGCCGGCGACACCGAGTCCTGGTTCCTCCAGGGACTGCTGCTCTCGCTCATTCACCCCATGCCGGGCACCGTCTTCGCTCACATCGCCGTCGCAGCCCTCGCCGCCTCCGGCGTGGCGCAGCTCCTCAAGCGGAGCTGGAAGCGCCCCCGCCCCAGCGCCGCTGTCCCCGGATTCCTCCCGGCCTGCCAGGTGCCCGACTGCTTCAGCTTCCCCTCGGGCCACTCCTGCGTTGCCTTCGCCGTCGCCTCTGCGCTCCAGGGCTTCGGCGCGCTTGGCACCTTCGAACTCGCCCTCGCCTGCGGCGTCGGCTCTTCGCGCGTCTATCTCGGCGCTCACTACCCGCTCGATGTGGTAGTGGGAGCCTCCGTCGGCTGGATGGTCGGCGCTGCTACACGCGTCCTGCTCGCGCCCTAGCGCATCTCTCACAACGGAAGCGAGGAGCACCGCCATGGTCGTCCGAAACACGAGCCTTCCCACCCGCCGCGACTTCCTCCGACTCAGCGGCGTCGCCGGCGCCTCGGTCCTCTTCGGCGCGGCCTGCTCCGACGGCAGCGACGGCTCCGCCTCCGTCGCTGACGCCACCGCTGCCGACACCGGTGGCGAAGGCTCCGACACCACTGCAGACGCGACCGCAGACACCACCGCTGACACCACTGCGGATACCATCGCTGACACGACCGCAGACACCACGCCGGCCGAGTATGTGGAGCCCGAGGCAGGCTGGCCTGCCTGCGATCTCGCCGCCACGACGCAGACAGTTACTTTCGTCCATATCAACGATGCACACGGCAACTTTGCTCCGCTCAGGGATGGAAAGAGCCCCGCTGCACGCGCCCGCGGCTACTTCGACAAGGTGAAGCGGGAGAACCCCTTCTCGCTCTTCACCAACGGCGGCGACGACTTCGAGAAGGGCTCGGTTGCCGAGCTCCGCTCCTCCGGCCAGGCCACGCTCGATTACCTCGAGGCCATGGACTACGATGTGCGCTGCATCGGCAACCACGACTTCGCCTGGAGCGCCGACACCCTCCTCGACTTCACCCGCGCCGGCACCGCAAAGGTGCTCTGCTCGAACGTCGAATACACGGGCGCAAACCCCGAGAAGTGGGGAGCGCTCGCCTTCACCTCCATCGAGGTTGGCTGCGTCACCATCGGCTTCTTCAGCCTCGTCTCCAAGCCCTGGAACGAGCGCAACGAGCAGTACACCGGCGACTTCTTCGCCACCGACTTCCCCGCCCGCTGGGACTGGACCGAGCGCGCCCGCGAGATCGTCACCGCACACCGCGCAGAGGTCGACCTCATGGTCTGCATCTCCCACCTCGGCAACGGCGGCGACCAGGAGCTCGCGGCCGCCGTCGATGGCATCGATCTCATCCTCGGCGCCCACTCCCACACCGTCCTCATGCGCGAGGAGCTGGTCAACAACACCATCATCATCCAGTGCGGCTCGAACCTCGGCTGGGTGGGTCGGCTCGACCTCGACTTCGACCTCACCACGCGCGCGCTCACGACCCATCGCTACCGCATGACGCCGAACATCCCGGGCACACTGCCCGAGAACCCGCGCGTCGCGCAGGCCATGACAGAGATGCTGGAGCGGCACGCGCCGGATGCCCACACGACCATCGCCCGTTGCACCTTGCCCCTCAATGCAGCCGGCATCGCCGACCTCACCTCACGCGCCGCCATCGAGGTTGCCGCTGTGGACGCGGCCATGACCGACACCACCACCGTCTGGTCCACCTGGGGCGCCGAGGGCATCACCGAGCAGGACCTTGCCGACACCTACAAGGTAGAGCGCCAGCCCGCCGGCACGCCGGGCTTCAACGGCTTCTACACCGCAGAGGTCACGGGCGAGTCGCTGGAGCTCATCCGCCAGAGCGCCAATGACCGCTGGCGGTTCGCAGGCCCGGCGACCATTGATCCCAATGCCACCTATCGCATCGCCGTGCAGAAGATCCTGGTCTTCAACGCCGATGTCTATCTGCTCCCCGGCGTCGTCTTTGGCGGCCAGAGCTTCTTCCTCGAAGCCTGGGAGCTGCTCGAGCGCTTCGGTCGCCTGCGCACGGCAGCCGGCCTGCCCTTCAACGAGGGCTGAGCAGCCTCTCCGCACCGAGGTGCGGAGGTCGGCGGCTGCTACTACTTCGTCAGCGTCAGCGTATCGAGCTGCGTGCCGTCGAGGCGGTAGGCGTTGATGTTCATCGTGCGGTCGTTCACGTCGACCATGAGGTAGTTCTCGGTCTTCTCGGAGACCTCGGTCCACCAGCCCGCACCATTGTCGTAGAGCGGGGCGCCGACGCCGGCCGCCACGATGAAGACGGTGCCTTCGCCCGGCGCCACAACGGCCCGGTTTCGGATGGGGCGTGAACGCTCGTAGTTGTGGTCGTGGCCGTTGAAGACGAGGTCCACACTGTGCTTGTCGATGATGGGCAGCCAGAAGTCCTGCAGGTCGAGCGCGGAGCCGTGGTTGGTCGAGGCGCTGTAGAGCGGGCGGTGGTTGAGGAGGATCTTCCAGGTGGCATCGGCGTTGGCCTCGAGCGAGGCGTCAAGGAAGTCCTTGTAGGTGGTGCCGAGCTTCGAAATCTCGTCGAGCGGGGTGTCGCACATAGAGACGACCACCATGTTGCCGTAGCGCATCACAAAGTTGCGCTCACGGTCGGGCAGCGCAAACTGGGCGAAGTAGGTCACGACGACCTGGTCATGGTTGCCGTTGGTGGGCACGAAGGGGACCTGCGAGAGAGCGTTGGAGCCCTTCTGGAACCAGAGGTCCCACTGCGCCTGCACGGGGCCAACCTCGACGGCGTCGCCCGAGAAGAGCATGAAGTCTGCGCCCTTCTCGAGGAGCTGGTCGGTCGCGGTCTTCCAAGAGTCATAGGTGGGGGAGCGGGTGTCTCCAACGACCGCGAAGGAGAAGGGGGCGGAGCTGCCCTTCTCAGGTGCCGTCACGAAGCTCTTGACCTCGCTCCAGCCACCCTCGCCACCGACCTTGTAGTAGTAGGTCTTGGAGGGCTCGAGGTCGCACATGTGGACCTCGTGGGTGCGGCGGTTGGTCAGGCCCGAGTAGGCGAAATTGTAGCCGTAGTACTCTCGGTCGAGAGCATCGGGCGACTCACCGAGCCGCACGACCGACGAACGGTTGGCCTCCGAGGTCACCCAGAGCAGCGCGGCGGTGCGCGAGGCGTCGTCGGTGGGGAAGGTGATGCGGACAACCTGAGGGAGGTCGGTCGAAGTGCCGCAGCTGAGGCGACGCTTGGAGGTACCGAGCAGCTTGGGAACGCCATAGGTGCAAGACCGAGGTTGATAGGCGGTCCCGAACTCGCCCGTCAGTTCGCAGTCGCGGGCGATGTAGTTCCCATCAGCGTCGACGGGCTCGAGCGAGAGCTCCTCCGCGCCGCTGCCCGAACCGTCGGAGCCGCTGCCCGAACCGTCGGCGCCTGCATCGACGGCGACAACCGGCGCGGTGTCCAGACGGGAGCAGCCCGTCAGCATCGTCAATCCAATCAACAGCAACATGGTCGCGCGCATCGCTCTGCCTCACAAGAAGGTTCGTTGGGGGTCGTTCTAGGGCGGACCCCGAAGGCTGCGCAACTCTCCCGAATCACTTTGCCAAAAAGTCGCCTTTCCAACCCTGCTTCGCCACAATCTGCGACCACTCTGTGGCTCCCACGCGAGGTAACCATGCGCCGTCTCTCTCTGCTCACCCTCTTGCCACTCCTCACCCTGCTGGCACCTTCGGCGGCCCATGCCATCGACGTTGTTAAAATGGAGGACGGCACCCGCTTTGCCTTCTCGGGATATGCGCAGCCCTACTTCCGCATCGTCGAGAACCCCTGCCAGCAGACGCTCATCCCCAGCACCGCAGCCAAACCCGCGACGGCCACGGAGGAGGCGATTCCCGCCGTGCCCGGGTCGGTTCAGTGCACCCGCTCCATCATCCCCGACGGCTTCGGCCTGCAGCATGTGCGGCTCGTCTTTGAGGGCGAGAACCCCGGCCGCGGCAAGTTGAACCTCGAGATCGCGACCGCGCCCAACGTCGAACTCGTCGAGATGGATCTCAGCTTCGAACTCGCGCCACACACCGGGCTCCGCGTCGGCCGCATGAAGGTCCCCTACAGCCGCGGCGGTCTCGTCTCTGAGAGCCGTTCCCAGTTTGTCGTCCGCACCGACCAGTCCACCCTCGCCACGGGCCGGCAGCTCGGCGTTGCGCTCAAGCAGACGCTCGACCTCGGCGGCATCGCCGAGTTCGCCTCGCTCGAGGTCGGCGCCTTCAACGGCGACAAGGAGGCCGAGCGCTCCACCATCAACAACATCGACGAGGAGTTCCTCTACACCGCCCGGCTCGTGCTTCAGCCGACGGGCAAGCTCAAGAAGCTCTACGAAGGAGACCTCCGCCCCATCGGCGAGCGTAACCAGCTCCACGCAGCACTCGGACTGGGCGCGACCACCGAAATCAATGCGAACGAGGACTACGAGCAGATCCGGGCAGGTGCAGACCTCAATGTGCTCTTTGGCGGCATGTCGCTGCTCGCCGAATCGCTCTACCTGGAGCGCACTTTCACAGCCGAGGTCGACCTCGACTATTCGGGGCTCGGCTGGGCAGTGGCAGCAGGCGCCTTCGTGCCGGGCAGATGGACGAACGAGCATCTCGAGCTCACAGCCCGCTACGAGTGGTTCGACCCCAAGGCTGCTACCGATACCGCAAAGGCTGCCGAGATCCGAGCCCAGGCGCCCGGCAGCGGCTACGCCCGCCCCGATGGCGCGCAGGCTCGGTCGGTCATGACGGCCGGCGCCAACGTCTACTTCGCCGGCCACGACTTTAAGCTCCAGCTCAACTATGTGCGCCGCACCGAGCTTGAGGATTGGTCGCTCTCGGCGCCGGCAGAGATCGACCCCGAGAACCCGCCGACCGTTATCGACCCCAGGGCCAGCCGCGAGGTGGATGACAACTCGTTTGTGGCGCAGTTGACCTACCGCCTCTAGGCTAGGGGCCGAAACCGGCGATCGCGCCGGCACGGGAGCCAACCTTCATGGCAGAGCCCCTCCGGCAGAACCAGTACACGGACACATCGCTGCCCCATCGCGCGCTGTTCGTCTGGGACCGTGAGGACTTTCCCTTCTACGCACGGCTGGCCATCGAGAGCCTGCTGGTCAATGCGCCCGACTTCGAGGTGCAGCTGCACCTCTTCGGCGAGACGCCCGAGACCTCGCCCCACTTTCGGGCGGTATGGCGCCGCAGCCGGGTGACCATTGAGCACCACGTCCGGCTGCCGTCGGGGACGACGGCGCGGCAGGCAGGCCTGGTGCTTCTGCAGGAGCGAGGCGGTCTGCTGATCGACTTCGGGACGCTCATCACGGCCCCCGTTCACACGCTGCTGGGCTCGTCCGGCGCGCTGTCTGAGGAGTTTGTGCCTGCAGTGGCAGCGGTAGACGGAGAGCGCGGGCTCTTGGCCGCGTGTGGCAGCTGGCTTGCGGCGCTGGCCAAACGCCTGATGTGGATGCTCTGCCCAACAACCTTGCAGCCCGAGCTCGAGCGGTTCTCCTCCTTCCAGTGGCTCAACCGGCGCTGGCTCGTGCGGCGGCTTGGCGCCGGCATCGTTGCCGCCGCACCGGGCGCCGCCTGGATTACCTCGCTCATAAATAAACCACCGCAGGAGCCGCCCGACGAGGTGCAGCGGCTCACGGCTCCGCGCTTCCTCGAGGTGAGGCCGCAGGCCCGCATCACCGACCGGTTGTCCGAGGCCGCCGCCTGGCCCATGGTCTTGCGGGTCTTCAACCGGGCAGGCGACCCGGACGAGTCGGTCCTTCGCACCTTTGGTCCCAAGGATGTGGTGGCACGCCAGAAGACCAACCGCTACTTCCGCGCCGCCTATGGGGTCATGTGCGCGACAGGCCTGCAGCGGTATGGGCTCCACTCCAAGAACAGTTCGCACTTCCATGCCCTTCAGTCAGACTCGGGCACCGCCGACGCTGTCTCTTCGCCCGACCTGCAGAGCCTCTCGTAAAGCGCGATGTGGCGCGCAGCGACGGCGTCCCAGGAGAAGTGCTGACGAGCGAACTCGATGCGTTGGCCCGCCTCGGGCGCGCGGAGGCTGGCCGCGCCGCTCGCCGCTCGCAGGAGCTCCGCAAAGGCCGCTTCGTCTGGTGGCAGGCTGGGCAATGCAAGCGGCTCTAGGTCGGAGACCAAGGTGCGAAGGGCCTGCTCGCAGGTAGAGATGCGCTTGCCCATCGCGATGGCGATGCGAAGGAGTTCGCTCGACCGGTCGCAGTCATCGAGGATGATGACCTGTGCGGCTCGGCCCACCAGCCGCTGCAGGGAGCGCTCGTCCGCGATGCCGATGCACTCTACGCCGCGCGGCAGTTGCAGGTGGGGCAGTGGCCTGACCCTTCGGCTCGTGCCAAAGTCGCCCATCCAGCAGACAGGGAGATAGGCATCCTCGGGGAGCCACCGAAGCCCCGCAAAGAGGCGACGCGATGGGAGGTCGTCACCGTTGCCTCCGACCACGAGGAGGTGGGTAGGTGCGCCTGCGGCGAAGAGAGCCTCTGCAGCAAAAAAGCGGCGCGACAGCCCGTGCTCCACTGCGATCAGTCGCTCCCAGTCCACCAGCGGCGCGGCCATGGAGGCCCGCAGGTCGCGCGCACCCGAGACGACGACGGCGTGGGCCTGCTCCAGCGCCAGCCGGGTAGAGGCGATGCAGGGTCCGGGCTCTGCGGAGGGCTTCCCACGGCTCTGACCGTTACGCTCGACGGGATGAGACGAGACCACCCGCCGCGCCTGCGGGAGGGCGTCGGCAACAAGCGCCATCTCTTCGCCCTGTCCGTGCACAAGGTCGATGCGTCCCTCCTCATCGAGTTCTCGGAGCGCCCAGGCTGCGGGGGCCGCATGCTCCGACATGGAGGCTGCGCCACGCCGCCGCACGGCGCGGAGCACAGAGGCCCATCGCACCGGATAGGGTGGCGGCAGATCGGTGCGGGGCTCAACATGGCCCTCCATCGTATAGACAACGGAGACATCCACGCCGCGGCGATGGAGGGCATCGGCGAGGTCGCGGGTACCAAACTGCGCGATGCCGGCGCGGGCATCCCAAGGCGAGAAGGTGGTTGTGAGAGCGACGCGCATCGGAGTCCGTCACGGTGACAAGTCGACACCCTTGCCACCTGAGATTGAAGTTCCGGTGTCTATCGTGCATAGACTTCGCGACATCCACCCAACCAAGGCCTCTCCATGAAGCAGCTGCTCGTCGCTGCCATGCTCCCCAGCCTCCTGCTTCAGGCCGCTGCCTGCTCCGATTCTGGCACGCAGGAATCGCAAGCTGCAGACGCCGTAGAGGAGCTGGATGGCTCAGGCAGCGCAGACACGGCGGCGGATACCGAGGGCTCGGGTAGCGGCGACGCCACCGCAGACACCACACCGCCGGCACCGCTCTTCGAGACCCCAGACCCTGCCTGCCGCGGCGACGCTCCCGGCACCGTGGAGATCTTCTACACGGGCTTCGCGCGGACCGAGGGCATCGCCTTCGGGCCCGACGGCCTCCTCTATGTGACCGCAGACAGCGCGCTCTGGCGCTTCACCGCCGATGGCACCCCCACCCGCGTCGTCGAACTCGCGTCAGGGCTCGGTCTTGCACCCACGCCAACGGGCGTTGTGGTGGCGCGGCAGGGAGAGTCCTACCCCCCAACGCTCGTGGACGGCGGCCTCACGCTGGTGGAAGGCAGTGGCCAGATCACCGAGCTCTCAACCGCCATCGAGAGCGGCAACGCCGTGATGCGGCTCGACAGCGGCGACTTCATCGTGGCCGACAACCTCGCCGCCAAACTCCAGCTGGTAACGCTCGCGGGCGAGACGCGGGAGCTCGAGGCCGATGTGCCCTCCCCCAACGGGCTCGGCTACAGCCCCGACCACCGCAGCATCTATGTGAACTCCACCTTCACGACCCGCGGACAGCTCACCCGCTTTGATGTGGGCAGCGACGGACTCCCCGTCGCGAGCTCTGCCACGGTCATCGCCGAGATGGGGCCGCGGAGCACGCCTGATGGCATTGTCATTGATGCGAAGGGGCGGGTCTATGTGGCTGCCAACCTGCAGTCGAAGCTGGTCCGCGTTGACCCCGCAACGGGGGAGAAGCGGGACGTCATCACGGGCATCAACGCGCCGGCGAGCATGGCCTTCGGGGCGGGGCCTGGGTTTGACCCCTGCTCGCTCTACATCACGGCGCTCTTTGGGCCGATGGTCTACCGGGTGGTGCTCGACGGCCCCGGGTTGCCGCTGCTGCCCTAACGGTTCATCGAGGCGAGGAACTCGGCGTTCGACTTGGTCCGCACGAGCTGGTCGTGGACGAAGGTCATGGCCTCGACGGCGTTGAGCTGCGCGAGGAAGTGCTGCCGCAGGATGTAGATGCGGCTGAGAACCTCGGGGGGCTGCAGGAGCTCCTCGCGGCGGGTACCCGACTTGGGGAGGTCGAGGCAGGGGAAGATGCGCTTCTCCATGAGCTTCCGCTCGAGGTGGAGCTCGCTGTTTCCCGTGCCTTTGAACTCTTCGAAGATGACCTCATCCATGCGGCTGCCGGTGTCGATGAGCGCTGTGGCGATGATGGTCAGCGAGCCGCCGTTCTCGATGTTGCGGGCCGAGCCGAAGAAGCGCTTGGGCTTGTGGAGGGCGTTGCTGTCGACGCCGCCGGAGAGGATCTTGCCGGAGGGTGGGACGACGGTGTTGTAGGCGCGGGCGAGGCGGGTGATGGAGTCGAGGAGGATGACGACGTCGCGGCCATCCTCGACGAGCCTCTTGGCCCGCTCGAGCACCATCTCGGCGACGGCCACATGCTTTTCTGCCGGTTCGTCGAAGGTGGAGGCGATGACCTGGCCTTTGACCGACCGGGCCATATCGGTGACCTCTTCGGGGCGCTCGTCGACAAGCAGCACGATGAGCTGCACCTCGGGATGGTTCTGGCTGATGGCGTTGGCGATGCCCTGCATGAGCATGGTCTTGCCGGTGCGGGGCGGTGCGACGATGAGCGCGCGCTGGCCTTTGCCGATGGGGACGAAGAGGTCGATGACCCGGGTTGAGACATCGCTCGGGATGGTCTCGAGCCGGAGCTTCTCGTTGGGGTAGAGGGGGGTAAGGTTGTCGAAGTGGGGCTTCTCGATGGCCCGCTCGGGGGAGACACCGTTGATGGTGGCGACCTCAAGGAGTGCGTAGAAGCGCTCGCCCTCTTTGGGTGGCCGGATGCGGCCGTGGACGGTGTCGCCTTTGCGGAGGTTAAGCCGCCTGATCTGGGAGGGGCTCACATAGACGTCGTAGGGACAGGGGAGGTAGTTACGCTGCTCGCTCCGGAGGAAACCGAAGCCCTCTTCGTGGACATCGAGGCAACCTTCGCCGAACTGCTCGACGTCGGGACTGTCGAAGGAGCGAGCGATGGCCAAGAGCAGGTCGGCCCGCCTCAGGCCCTGTGGCTCTGGGAGCTGAAGGCTGGTGGCAACGGCCGTGAGCTCCTCCGTAGAGCGTCGCTGCAGCCGGGCGAAGGAGAGCTGGTGGCGACCCGTCGGGCTCATTTCGAGGAGCCCGGTGTCACTGCCAATGAGGAGCGCTTGTCTCATGCGGTGCCGAGAGGTGGCTGCGGTCGCCTCCGCGGGACAGCGGGGGGAGACAGCGTTGTGACTAAATTTTTGAGGGATTCTTCGCCTAACCCGTCTCATCGGCGAGGCAAGGCGCTGTCACGCGCGGCCCACCCATTGTCGCGGGGGGCCGTTTCTTGCCACCCCAACACGGGGGAGGGGTGTAGCCGACCGTTCCGTCGAGAGGACGGAACGGTCGGCGACGAGAGCCGGGCAAACTTGGGGAAGCGCACGATCCAGTTCTCACGGCAGAGGCACTCAAGAGGCGTGCCAGACTCGGTCCGGAGGGGACAAATTGTTGGCGAGGAGGCAGGTGTCGGAAAGGACACCCCCGCTGCTGCTGGAGCGCGGGCACGGCCGGCAGCGGCGCGACGGCCTGACTACGGCTTGAGACAGCCCTCTGAACCTGCTAACGACCTCGCAGCCACAGCTCTCCGCTTTGGGCGGGGTCGCTAGGCGCCCTTTTCTACCAATCTCGCAGCGCCCTCGCCGGCGAAGTGAACCCATTGCCCTTCTGCCGATCAGCCGCCATCCCGACGCTCCGCCGCCTCCGCGGTGTTGCGAAGCCCCTTCGGGCAGTGGGCGGAGCGTCGTCAGAACATCAGGCAGCGCCCGCGTATGCGGGAGGCTGCAGGGGCGTTGGGTTCAGTTCGCTTTCGGGGAGGCTCGTGCACCCAGTTTGTGACCATGGCCAACGTCCTTTTGATGAATACCTCCGCGCAAGAGACGCGGGTTGCCGTTCTGGAGAACGGCTCCATCTCCGAGTTCTACCTGGAGCGGCGCCGTAAACGGGGCGTCGTCGGGAACATCTACAAGGCGCGGGTCCTGCGGGTCCTGCCCGGCATGGAGGCGGCCTTTGTGGACATCGGCTTGGAGAAAGCTGCCTTCCTCCATGTTGACGATGTATACGACCAGCACGCCGCCCTCGAGGAGAGCGACGACGAGTCGGAGGCGATGCCCAAGCGGCGTGGCCCGCCGAAGCCTATCGAAAAACTGATTCGCGAGGGTCAGGATCTCATCGTTCAGGTGGTCAAGGACCCGATCGGCACCAAGGGTGCCCGTGTTACCTGTCATGTCAGCCTGCCGGGACGCCACCTGGTCTTCATGCCGACGGTCGACCACCTCGGCATCTCGCGCCAGATTGTCTCCGACAAGGAGCGCAAGCGGCTGCGTGAGCTGGCCAACGAGATGCGCCCCAAGGGGAGCGGCTTCATCGTTCGGACCGCCTCGGAGGGTGTTCCCAGCGAGCTGCTGAAGCAGGACATGGGATTCCTCATCGGCATCTGGAACGATGTCATGAAGCGTCGCGACCAGGTGAAGTCGCCCAAGCGGCTCTACGAAGACCTCGACCTTATCCTCCGCGCGACCCGCGATCTTGCGGCCGCCGATGTGGACAGCCTCATCATCGACTCCCGCGAGGAGTTCGACCGCATCCGCGAGTTCATCGACCGGGTGATGCCGCAGCTGGCAGACCGGGTGGAGCTCTATGTGGGTACCGAGCCCCTCTTCGACGCATATGGCGTAGAGCAGGAGCTGCGGCGGGCGCTGCAGCGGCGGGTCGACCTGCCCTCGGGCGGCTACCTCGTCATCGAGAAGACCGAGGCGCTCACCTCCATCGACATCAACACCGGCAAGTATGTGGGCACCGACGGCCTCGAGGACACCATCCTGCGGACCAACGTCGAGGCGGCACGCGAGATTGCCTACCAGCTCTGCCTTCGGAACATCGGCGGCCTGGTCATCATCGACTTCATCGACATGTCGCACCCCACCAACCGTGAGACGGTCTTCCGGGCGCTCGATGAGGCGCTGGCCAACGACCGCGGCCGGGTGAAGATTACGAAGATCAGCGAGTTCGGGCTCGTCGAGATGACCCGCAAGCGGAACCGCGAGAGCCTCGAGCAGATGCTCTGCGAGCCCTGCTCCGCCTGCGGCGGCACCGGCATGGTGAAGACCACCGTGACGGTCGTTGCGGAGATCCTGCGCCAGCTCCAGCGCGACCTGACGGCAACCGCACACTTCGATGTGCAGGTTCTCGCCCATCCCCGCGTGGTCGCCG
Organism: Myxococcales bacterium; assembly: GCA_947496715.1. Taxonomy (GTDB): domain Bacteria; phylum Myxococcota_A; class Bradymonadia; order REDH01; family REDH01; genus CAIWGR01. The sequence continues at coordinate 11,908 of CANMDT010000037.1, read as the reverse complement.
CGCTCCGCGATGATGAGAAGCCCTCGCTCAAGCACATGGAGCTCCGCTTCAACAAGCGCATCCGGCTGGTTGCCTCCACGGGCCTCTCCTCGGACCACTACGACATTACCTCGCAGGCGCAGTCGGGTGCCCAGGCGGCCCGCCTTCCCGCCGCCGCGCCGGCCGCAGAAGCAGAGCCACAGGCCTGAGTCCTTCGCGGTAGCGACCCCGTTTGACAGTGCGGGGCCACCCGCGATAGCGCAGCCCCCAGACCCGACCGCGGAGACCGCCCATGCCCGACCAACGCGCCCAACCTCGACTCGAGGTCAACAACGCCTATCAGGGGATCGCGGACTACGCCTCGGAGTATGTGGTCAATGTGAGCCGGACGGGCGTCTTCATCAAGTCGGCCACGCCCCACCCTGTGGGCTCACGCGTGGCGCTCCGGTTTGCCGTCTATCTCGACGATTTCCATATCATCGAGGGCGAAGGCACCGTGGCCCGCATCGTCACCGAGGGGCCGGAGGCGGGCATGGGCGTCGCCTTCACCAGCCTGAGCCCCGACAACGCCAAGATCCTCGAAGAAGTTCAGCGGCGCTCGAACCGGCGCTAACCGGGCGGATCAGAAGTCGAAGCCGCCGTCCCACTGCATCGAGGCGAGCAGGAAGGCGTTGCCGCCTGCTGACGGAACGCCGTCCAACCGGAAGACGACACCGGCCTTTGCCCAGTCGGCGTCGAGCGGGAGTATCTCGACCAAGAAGGTCAAAATGAGGCCCGTCTCGTAGGATGTGTTGTCGAAACCATGCTCGAAGAAGCCGACCCCGAGCCCCACGGTCATGGGCTCTGAATCGTGCGCGACCATGATGTAGGAGAGGCTCAGCGCGGAGAAGTCGGAGAAGCTGTCACAGATGGGTTCGCTCCCGCCGGTGGTCGCGGCGCAGTTGCTGCCTTCGGTGCGGTCGAGGTCGCCCGACGGAGCCGAGAGCTGCTGGTAGTCGAGCCGGTGCTCCAGGCCTTCCGGTTCATCGAGCAGACCGATGGAGCCGCCGATGATACCAACGGAGCCGCTGAAGTCGCCAAAGCCCGGCGCGGCCGCGCTCACATCTTCGGTGAATTCGGCATACCCGAGCGAAGGGATGCTGCCGTGAGCGCGGAGGATGAGGCCCAGGCTGTCGCTACCACTGTCGGCGGCCGGCGCGCAGCCCGGGGCGGAGGCGCAGAGCGGGTCGGCGCAGTCGGCGAGGCCGTCGCGATCGTCGTCGAGGCCGTTGTAGCAGTTCTCGCCCGAGGTGGGGGTTTGCGCGGCAGCGGCTTCGCGCTCCCGAGCGATGGCAGCGGCCCGCTCCGCCTGCTCCCGAACTGCCCGCGCTTGGGGGTCGTCGCGCTCGAGCTGGAGGTCGAGCCGCAGGCTCCCCCCAGGCGAGAGGTCGATGGTGCGGGTGACCGTGATGTAGTCTTCGGCTGCGACCGTGATGGTGCGCGCGCCCGGGGCCACCGCGAGCCGCTGCAGCAGCCCCTGACCGAGGGACTGGGCAACGACCCGACCGTCGACGGCAATCTCGGCGCCCATGACCGAGGTGGTGAGTTCGAGCGTTGCCGGCAGCGGCGTCATGGCGACATCGAGCCGGGCGGTCTGCTTGCCGGCCTCAAAGGAGAGCTGACCCGTGAAGTCTTGGTAACCCTCTGCGCGGAGGAGCAGGGTGTGCAGGCCCGGCTCGATGCCGGCGATGGTCTCGCCCGTGGTGCCGACCTCGCGGCCATCGATGCGAAGCGTTGCGCTCTGCGGCTCGGTCAGGGTGACGAGCAGCGTGCTGGTGGTAGAGACGAGCTGGATGTTGCGGAGTTTGGCAGGTTTGCCCGCCTCGAAGTTGATGGTCTCGAGGTAGGGAGCGTAGCCCGTTGCCTTGAGGGCAACCTCGTGGGGGCCGGGCGTGATGCCCGTGATCTGGTTCGAGGAGGAGCCTGCCTCGCGCCCGTCGATCCAGACGGAGACCACCGCGGGGGTTGGCCGGATGATGTCGAGTGCGCTGACGGTCACCGCAGTCTGGGTGGCTGCGGTGGTGGTGGCGGCACCGTCGCCATCGACGAGGAGGGGGCCGGTGCCGAGGCCGGCGCCGCCGCATGCAGTGGCAACGCCCTGGGCGCAGGCGAAGGCGCGGCCGAGCTTGTCGCAGGCGACATAGGCGGCCTCAGCGGGGTCGGCGAGGCCGGCAGGCCTGTCGTCACTTCCCCAGATCTGCGCGGCTCCGGAGGCGGGTTCGAGGGCCTTGAGCGACCAGCTCCAGTCTGCGCCGATGCGGCGGGCCACCATGCGGATGAGGTAGTCGACCTCGATGTTGGCCATGGAGACCTCGCAGGCCCGCTTGGTGGTGGCGCTGGCGGTGCTGCCGAGGCAGTCGGAGACGGAGCGCTGGGTCTCGGCGTCTTGGTTGGCGCGGAAGGCGCCGGATCCGACGAGCGAGGCGGCGAAGCGGTCTCCGCAGGTCTCGAGCGCCTCGCGGGAGACCTCGGCGGTGGCCTCGGGCAGGACGACGAAGAAGGTCTGGACGGGGCCTGCCGCAGAGGCGGTGGAGGGGTGCAGGAGCGCGAGCGCAGCGACGAGCAGGAGCAGTGCGAGCGGGAAACGGAGGCGCGTCATCGCGCTACGGCTCCCGAACCGGAGCCGGCCGCAGGAGCATCCGGCGCGACACCGAGCCCGGTGGCGACGGCGGAGGCAAAGCGGGCGACCGCGGCGGGGTCGGCGCCTCGGACTTCGACGACGAGCGAGCCGTTCTGGACCACCTGGCGGGCTACCTTGGAGCCGCCGGGGTCGGGTGTGCGGACATCGCTCACATGGGGGCGGGCATAGCGCTCGTTTGGGTAGCGGACTGCGAGCGCCTCGACGGTGCTGTCGGTGGCCTCGAAGCGGAAGGCCGTAGCGAGCGCGCCGGGCGGGAGCGGTACGAAGTCTGCGGGCGCGACGGCGGCCCCCTTCGTAAAGCCGGCCGATGCCACCCAGGCGGCGAGATCAGGGGGCGGGAGGAGTTTGCCGGTGGCCTGCGCGGAGGCGGCCGCGGCGGGGGCGGCACCCGAGCCAGAACCCGAGCCGTTGCCGGCCGCGGCAGGAGCCGGGGTGGCGTTGCGGTTACAGCCGAGCGCGAAGAGGCCGAGGAGGGCGAGGAGGGGCAGCGTGTTCTTCACGGGCGACCGGGTCGGGGAGTGAGCAGGTTGAGTTGGAGGAGCGGTGCGGTCCGGAGCTCGAGGCCGGCGTCCGTGGCGCTGACTTCGAGCTGCTCGAGGCTGCTTCCGCGGCAGGGGCCATCGATACATCTGCCGTCGCGCGCCGAAAAGGTGGCACCATGAAAGGAGCAGACGAGGAGCCGCTCGCTGGGCTGCCAGGTCTGGTCGTCGCAGCCGTCGAGCGGGGCATCGAGGTGGGGGCAGAGGTTGCGATAGGCAACGGTCACGCCCTCTTCAACGAGGAGCCAGGCGGAGCCTCCGTCGGAGAGTTCGACCCGTAGGGGGCTCTCTGCCGCACCGACGGTCTCGGGCGACACGGTGGCAAGGAGGTGAGAGGATTGCATCGTGCGCATTGTGGTTGCGCGGGTGCGGTTTGGCAACCTAAAGCGCGGAGAGGCGGCAGTTTTGTCGGCCTCCACTCCCACGAAGAAGCGAGCGCCATGACTGCCACGCCAACCGCCTCCTCCGCAGCGCTTCCCAATGCCACTCCCTGCATCGCGGTGGCGGGGGCTGGTCCGTGGGGCAAGAACCTTGTGCGGAACTTCTACGAGCTCGGCGCCTTGGCCTGGGTCATCGACTCCGACCCTGCGCGGCGAGCGCAGATGGCTGCCGACTACCCCGGGGTGAAGGTAGGCGAGCGGCTGGAAGAGGCGCTGTCGGACGAGGCGGTGCGGGGCGTTGCGATTGCGACGCCGGCCATCACGCACGGGCCGTTGACGCGGCAGGTTCTGCAGGCGGGGCGCGATGTCTTCTGCGAGAAGCCGCTGGCGCTGAGCGTGGAGGAGACGCTGGACAACATGGTGCTGGCCGACGCGGGTGGCCGTATCCTGATGGTGGGCCATGTGCTGCGCTACCATCCCGCGGTGGTGGAGCTCATCCGGCTGGTGCAGGCGGGCAAGGTGGGGCGGCTGAAGTATGTGGCGTCGCACCGGCTCGGCTGGGGGCGGATTCGGAATGTGGAGAATGTGCTCTGGAGCTTCACGCCCCACGATGTATCGACGCTGCTGGCGGTGGCCGGCGAGATGCCGAACCGGGTGTCTGCGGGCGGGTCGGCCTTTGTGCAGCCGAAGATTCACGACATCGTTACGACGCGGCTGACCTTCCCTTCGGGGCTCGAGGCCCATGTCTTCGCCTCGTGGGTGCACCCGATCCGGGAGCAGCGGCTGGTGATCATCGGCGAGACCGGCATGCTGGTCTTTGACGAGTTGGCGGAGCACAAGCTCTCCTTCCACGAGAAGCATGTCACCTTCGAGGAGGGGCGGCCGGTGACGACGCCGTCGGAGGCAATCCCGATGCCCTTCGTCCCCTTCGAGCCGCTGAAGGCGGAGGCGATGGCCTTTGTGCGTGCGATTGAGACGCGTGAGCAGCCGGTGACCGACGCGCGGGAGGGGCTCAATGTACTCCGCGTGATCGAGGCAGCGCAGTCGAGCATGGACGATGATGGACGGACGGTAGAGCTGACAGCCGAGCCGCTGGCGGCGCCGCGGGGCTGGTTTGCGCATGAGAGTGCAACGGTGGATGCGGGTGCGCGCATCGGACGAGGCGCCCGCATCTGGCACTACAGCCACATCTCGTCGGGCTCTGAGGTTGGCGAGGAGAGCAGCCTGGGTCAGAACTGTTTTGTGGCAAAAGGGGTCAAGGTGGGCCGGGGCTGCAAGATCCAGAACAATGTCTCGCTCTATGAGGGGGTGGAGCTGGAGGATGAGGTCTTTGTGGGCCCGTCGGCGGTGCTGACCAATGTGGTGAACCCGCGCGCCCACGTTTCTCGGAAGGATGCCTATGCCAAGACGGTGCTTCGTCGCGGGAGCACGATCGGTGCCAACGCGACGGTGGTCTGCGGCGTGGAGGTGGGCGCCTTTTCCTTCGTGGGCGCGGGCGCCGTGGTGACGCGGAATGTGCCGGCCTTTGCGCAGGTGACGGGGAATCCCGCGCGGCTCTCGGGCTGGCGGTGCCGGTGCGGCGAGCGACTTTGTGGCGCGGGAGTGTCGGTGGGAACCGAGCTAACCTGCGACAGATGCGGGGATTCCTACAAGTTGGTTGGCGAACGCGAACTTTCTTGGCAAGAAGGCGTGAAACCTTGAGGTCATCTTTGAACCGACCTTCTCTCTCTCAGCTCTTTGCGACGGCGAAGCAACGCGCCGGAGGTCTCCGCGACCGGGCGGAGCGCCTGCGCGAGGCGGGGGGGCTGTCGGCATTGATGCGGCAGATGGAGGAGATGATTCGGGAGGAGGAGCGGCGCATTGCGTCGGGGCGCCATCCGCTGCACGCGGGATACGCGGGGACAGTGAGCCTCTGGTATGCCCGATTGGAGCTTCGGCCCGGGGTAGATAGCGCCGAGCTCCGGCGGCAGTACCGGTCGCTGATGCGGCAGTACCATCCCGATAAGTTTGCCGCCCATCCGGGTGGAGAGCGTCTGGCGACCCGTGTCGCGCAGGAGCTGACCGTCGCCTACGAAGGTCTGTTGGAACATCTTGGGGAGAATTGACCATGCAGGATGCCTTTGCCTCGCTCATGACCCGTCGCGTCTGGTTGGTTGCGCACGATCACCTTCACGATGAGTATCTGATCGCGGGGACCCAGCAGGTTGCGATCCGTCCTTCGCCGAGGACGCTGTACGAGAAGGTGCGGCTGGTGACGCCGGAGGCGGAATCGGCGCTGCTGTTGGCCTCTCCGACCCGTCGAGCGCAGCAGACGGCCGCTCGTCTGATTCCGAACGCGATCTGGGAGTCGCTGGAGACGCTCTCGCCGCAGCGGTTCGGCGAGTGGGAGGGCCGCACCTGGCAGGATGTGCGCGAGCAGGATCCCGCGCGGGGCGAGGCCTACTGGAACGAGTATTCGCGGGAGCGTGCACCGGGCGGCGAGTCGCTGCAGGAGGTTTCCGAGCGGCTCGAGCACTTTCTGTCGGGGCTACTGAACCGTCCGCGGTGGGACCGCTGCGTGATCGTAACGCACCCGGAGATTGTCCGCGTTCTGATTTGCCAGATTCTGGAGATTCGTCTTCAACAGTCATTGAAGATCTCGATTGAACCGCTGTCGACGACGGCCATCTCGCACTCGTTGCTGGGCTGGCAGGTTGATGGCGTAAACCTCATGCCGCAGTAGCCTCATCCATGTCCCACGCAGCCTTTGTCCGCTCGACCCTGACCCTTACTCTCCTGCTGCCGGTGCTCGGCTGCGGCTCAACGCAGGAGTCGGGAGACGGCGGCTGCGGGCCGGTGCTGGCGGGACAGTCGACGGAGGAGGCTTCGTCACGGATCGCCTGCTTTGCGGGTCGCCCTGCCCTCGAGGCTGCGGCGGGTTGCCGTGGAGCGACTGACCACGCGACGTCGTTGGCGCCGGAGCAGCTGGGTGCAGCGGTGAAGCTGGTGCTGGGTGCGAAGGTCCGCGAGGATGGCGCCTGGGTTGCCGGCGTTCTCGGCGCGGTGGCGGCGGATAAGGAGCGCGCTGCTGCGGTGGCGCAGGCGATGTTCAGCTCGTTCGACTTTGGTGTGCACGGGAACTCGTTTGCGGCGGCGGTTGGAACGCCGGGCCAGACAGCGTTGGGCGCGCAGCTGACGGCGGCGCCGGAGGGGTTTGCGTCGCAGCTGGTCAGTTTGGGGCTGAGCTCCGGCCTGAGCGGGCTGGTGGCTGCGGCGCCGGCGGTGGTGGAAAAGATGGAGGCGACCGATCCGGCGCTGGTCTCCTACGCGGAGCAGATTGCTGGGTCGACGGCGCCGAAGAGTGCATCGGAGCGGAGCATCCTGGTGAAGACGGGGAAGTGGAGCCCGGGCGAGATCATCCGCTGTTTCAAGCGGGAGCGGCCGGACTGCGGCGCGTGGGAGGGGGCTTCGCCCCTGCAGCTGTTCAGTCAGGTGCGGGTGACGCAGGGGCGGACGGCGAGCGATCTTGTGGGCCTGATGCGGAGCGGTCAGCTGGACGAGGCCTCTGCGAAGGCGGTGGTCACGGGTGTCACGACGGGCGAGTATCCGAACCGTGGTGCGATGACGACCTCGCTGCTGCTCGACATGACCGACACGACCGTGCCGGAGCCGATGCGTCGGGTGATTGCGACGACGCCAAGCCCGGGTGCCTGCTCGCTTGACAAGGTGTCGAGCCTGTTCTCGCGGGTGCGGGCCGTGGCCTCGCATGGCGACGCCAAGGATGGCTCGATCTGGGAGTCCTATGTGGCGGCCTGCAAGCCGCTCTGGACGCTGGAGGAGTTGGCGGGTGCGGTTGCGGCCGGCTCGCATTTGGGTGTTTCGGAGGCCTTTGGCCAGACGCTCCGCGCGGAGTTGAAGGGGCGTGCCGGCGAAGTGACCTGCGAGGCGACGGCGGCCTGGGTTGCCGCGTCGAAGGATCGGATGACGGCGTCGCCGATGTTTGCGGCGCTGCCTGCGGTGGCGCTCTCGGTGGCGCCTGAGGCCTGCCGCGGAGGACTGACGGCAGCGGTAACGGCGCTGGTGAACGACGAGCGGGCCTACGGCGAGGCACGGCTGGCCGGGGTGGAGGCGCAGCTGTCGGCGGGAGATCGTCGCGGCTGCGGGAAGGTAGCGAGCGCGCTGGCATGGCGTGATTCGGAGACGCGCCAGGGCCCTGGGGCCTGGGCGGAGAGCGCGGCGGGTCGGATTCGTGGGCTATGCCGGTAGCGGGTCTCGAAAAGTTACTTTCACCCGCAGCGGAACTTTGCTAGAGAGTGCGCCCCTCGGATGCGGACGGTGAGTATTCGCCCTATGTATCGAGCGGACAAAAGCAGTGCCAAGCGTGGCTTGGTTGTTTGATTTTTGGAGCATTACGGAGCTCAGGCATGTCTCGATACATCGGTCCTCGCGTCAAAAAACTGCGTTCGTTCGGCGTCGATCTTCCGGGTCTTTCCCGCAAGTCGATGGATCGCCGCCCGACCGCTCCCGGCCAGCATGGACCGACGCGTCGGCGGAAGATCTCGGACTACGGTCGTCAGTTGGCCGAGAAGCAGAAGCTCCGTTACAACTACGGTCTTGGCGAGCGCCAGTTCCGCCGTCTGATCCTCGAGGCTCGTAAGTCGAAGCTCGGTGCAGGCGACAAGCTTCTCGAGCTCCTTGAGCGTCGTCTGGACAATGTGGTCTTCCGCGCCGGTTTCGCCGCGACCATCCCGGCTGCCCGTCAGCTGGTTGCCCACGGCCACATCACGGTCAACGGCAAGCGGGTGAGCATCCCCTCCTACCGCATTCAGGTTGGCGACGTTGTTCGCCCCAAGGATGCCAGCCTCCAGCTCAAGGCGGTTCACGCCGCGCTGCAGTCCCCCTCGCTGTCGTCGCCCGAGTGGCTCGAGTGCGACAAGAGCCGCGTCCTTGCACGCGTCATGTCGCTCCCCGACAAGGGCTCGGTCCCCATGCCGATCGACATCCAGCTGGTCATCGAGCACTACTCGAAGCGCATCTAGTTCCGGCGGGCCGAGCGAAGGAGGTCGGGAACCCTATCTTCGACGCGATGCCCTGCAACGGAAGAAATTGGCCCGCCCTCACGGCGCGGGCTATTTTCGTTTTTGACCCCTCTCTTTGTACGGTTCGTTCATGAAGCATCAGATTGTCCTTCTGCCCGGCGATGGTATCGGCCCCGAGATCGCCGAGGCTGTGCGCCGCATCCTCGACGCCTCTGGCGTGGCCATCGAATGGTTCCACGCCGACGCCGGCCTGGCCTCGATCGACAAGTATGGCGACGCCATCACCGACGAGACGCTCGCGCTGCTGACCGAGAAGAAGGTGGCCCTCAAGGGGCCCACCACGACGCCCGTTGGCGGCGGTCACCGGAGCATCAATGTTCTCATCCGCAAGACGCTCGGCCTCTTCGCCAATGTGCGGATGGTGCGGACCCTGCCGGGCGTGAAGACCCGCTTTGAAGAGATCGATCTGGTGGTGGTCCGCGAGAACATCGAGGACACCTACGGCGGCCTCGAATACCTCCAGACGGCCGATGTGGGCTCCTGCCTCAAGTTCATCACGCGGCAGGGAACGGCCGACGTGGTTCGCTACTCGTTTGAGTATGCCCGTCAGATGGGTCGCAAGCGGGTGACGGCCGTCCATAAGGCCAACATCCACAAGCTGGCCGACGGCATGTTCCTCGATACCTTCCGCGAGATCGCAGCGGAGTACCCGGAGATCGCGGCCGACGACATCATCGTCGACAATGTCTGCATGCAGCTGGTGACCAAGCCGACGCAGTTCGATGTGCTGGTGCTGCCCAACCTCTATGGCGACATCGTGAGCGACCTCTGCGCAGGGCTCATCGGCGGCCTCGGCGTGGCGCCCGGCTCGAACATCGGCCACAAGCTGGCCATCTTCGAGGCGGTCCACGGCTCGGCACCGGATATCGCTGGCAAGGGCATCGCCAACCCGACGGCGCTGCTGCAGAGCGCCATTCACATGCTCCGCCACCTTGGTGAGCTGGAGGCTGCTGCGGCGGTCGAGAAGGCGCTCCACGAGACGCTGGCGGCGGGCGAAAAGACGGGCGACCTGGGCGGCAAGCTCGGCACGACCGCCTTTGCCGATGCAATCATCTCGCGGCTGACGCCGGTTGCGGCTGATCGCACTGTGACGCCCGTCCGGGTGAAGGCCTTCGGTCACGCGGAGGCCCGGACGGTGAGCGAAGAGCTCTGCGGCGTGGATATCTATGTGAAGTCGACGACGGAGCCGGTGGTGCCCGCCCGGGTGGGCGCGCTGACCTACAAGGGTGCGACCAACCGGGGTGCAGAGGTGACCGACGCGAACCGTGAGAACCTGACGCTGGTGGACTGGTGGCGCTGCCGCTGGATGGCGGAGGGGAGCATCGGCCAGGCGGAGATCGTGGCGCTTCTGGGTGCACTGGGCGAGACGCCCTGGATGCATGTGGAGAAGCTGACGAAGTTCAACGGCAAGAAGGGCTGGGCCTAGTCGCCGTCGTCGGCTGAGAGGTCGGCGCGGGTGATGTCGAGCTTGCGCAGGATATACTCGACGCTCTTGCGGTGGACGCCCGCGATGCGTGAGGCCTTGGAGATGTTGCCGTCGGTGCGCTCGAGGAGCTTGGTCCAGTAGGCTCGCTCGAAGGCATCGACGAGGTTGCCTTTGGCCTCTTTGAAGGGGGCTTCGACATCGACGACGAGGTGGCCTGACGGGTCGGCGACGATGGTGGGTGAGGCCTGCCGGAGGTCTTCGCCGACGACGAGGAACTTCTCCTCGACCCGTCCGCCTGTGGCGAGCAGGGCGGCGCGCTCGACGAAGTTGCGGAGCTCGCGCACGTTGCCGGGCCAGCCATGGGCCTTGAGGCGCTCCATGGTGGCATAGGAGATGGTGAGCGGGTCGCGCCCCTTGGTGGCGGCGGCGAGGAAGTGCTCGACGAGGAGGGGGATGTCGTCGGGGCGATCTTTGAGGTCGGGCAGGTGGAGCTGCATGACGGCGAGGCGGTAGTAGAGGTCTTCGCGGAAGGTGCCGCGTGCGACCTCTTCGCGGAGGTTGCGGTTGGTGGCAGCGACGACGCGGACGTCGACGGGGATGACCTCGTTTCCGCCAACCCGTTTGACCTCACGGCGCTCGAGGGCGCGGAGGAGCTTGGGTTGAAGATCGGCGCTGAGCTCGCCGAGCTCGTCGAGGAAGAGGGTGCCGCCGCTGGCCTGCTCGAAGGCACCGGCCCTGCTGGCCACTGCACCCGTGAAGGCGCCTTTGACATGGCCGAAGAGCTCGGACTCGATGAGGTCGCGGGAGACGGCCGAGCAGTCGAAGACGATGAAGGGGGCCTTGCGGCGCGGGCTCTGCTGGTGGACGGCCTCGGCGACGAGCTCTTTGCCTGTGCCGGAGCGGCCTGTGATGAGCAGGGTGATGTCGGCCGGAGCGATGCGCTCGAGCTGGCCGAAGACCTCACGCATGAGGAGGCTGCGGCCGACGAGGTTGCCAAACCGGTTCTGGCGGGAGATGCGGACCTCGACCTCGTCTTCGGTGGGCTCGAAGCGGATGCGGGTGTCGCCGACGGTGAAGGTGGTGCCGGGTGCGAGCCAGGCCTCTGCGATACGGAGATCGCCGATGCGGGTGCCGTTTTTGCTGGTGAGGTCGCGCAGCCTGTAGCCGCTGGCGTCGACCTCGATCGCGCCGTGGCGGCGCGAGACGGCGGCGTCGTCGAGGACGAGGTCGTTGTCGAGTCCCGAGCCGAAGAAGACGCGGTGGAGGCCGAGCTCGACCTCGTAGGCGGGGCGCTTGGCAGGCTGGACAACGAGGCGGAAGCGGCGGAGGCGGAGCGACTCGGTGCCGTTGTCGAGGAGGAGGGTTCTGGTGTGTTCGACGGTCAAGCGGGTGCTCCGCGGCAGAGTGGCCACGATACAGGGATGGTCACTTCCAGTCGATGCGAACCTGCTCCACCTGCCCGGGTGCGACCTTGCCAACCCAGCTGTCGATGCGACCATCGCGCCCGCTCCGGATGGTGAGCTTGCGATCACCGGCTGGGATCTCGACGACCTGGGCCAGCTCGGTGAGCTGGATGGGGGGCCCGCCATCGATGGAGAGGGTCCCGACATAGGGCAGTTCGATGAAGCGGAAGGTGAAGAGGCCGGGCGCTGGCGCGGGGGCGGCGGGGCGGATCTTGTCGGGCAGGCCGGTTTCGGGCTGGGGGAGCGGAGCGACGGGCAGGGCCTCGGGGGCGACCGCAGGGGCGGCGGCAGGGGCGGCGGGGAGTGGTTCGAGGAGTCGGGCAAAGAGGGCCTCGCCCGCGGCGACGCGGTGGCGCTCGGAGA
>CANMDT010000036.1 GCA_947496715.1 Myxococcales bacterium | reverse complement strand
GAGGCCGTCAACCCGACGCTCAACGCCGTCGTAGCAGAGCGCTTCGCGGAGGCACGCGCAGAGGCGGTCGCCGCCGATGCCAAGGTCGCATCCGGTGCGACCGAACTGCCCCCCTTCCTCGGTGTCCCCTGCACCATCAAGGAGTCGTTCGAACTCATCGGCATGCCGCAGGCCGCCGGGCTGGTTGCACGCCGCGCGGTGCGCTCTACGGGCGATGCGACTGTGGTGGCACGCTGGCGTGCTGCGGGCGCCATCCCGCTCGGCGTGACCAACACCTCCGAGCTCAACATGTGGATGGAGTCGAACAACCGCGTCTACGGCCGGACCAACAACCCCTACAATCGGGCGCGCATCGTGGGCGGAAGTTCGGGCGGCGAAGGCGCGATTGTTGGCTCGGGCGCGTCGCCCTTCGGGCTCGGGGCCGATGTCGGTGGCTCCATCCGGCTGCCGGCCTTCTTCAACGGTGTCTTCGGCCACAAGCCGACGCCTGGGCTGGTGCCCAACTCGGGGCAGTATCCAATCGCCGAGGGCGAGGCCCTCCGGCTTCTTGGCACGGGCCCCATCTGCCGCCGCGCAGAGGACCTCTACCCACTCGTGCGGCTCGCTGCAGGCCCCGACGGCATCGATGCGAGCACCCGCGCGATGCCGCTTCTGCCGCCCTCTCTCGAGCAGATCGAAGGGCTGCAGGTGGTGGTGATTGAGGGCAACGGTTTGCGCCGCGTGAGCGCCGAACTCCGCACCGGCATCCATAGCGCGGCCCGTGCACTCGAGGCGCGCGGCGCGACGGTCGTGACGGCGGCGCCACGCTCGCTTCGCCGCACCCTGGTGCTCTGGTCGGGGCTGATGTCGGCCAACGCCGAGCACAGCTTCGCAGACCTGCTCGGAAACGGCGCGCCGCTGAGCGCCATCAAGCAGCTGCTGCTCTGGTGCGTCGGACAGTCACCTCACACCCTCCCCGCCATCATGCTCGCGCTGGTCGAGGGGCTCCCCGGCGTAGCGCCTGCCGATGTCGCCAAACTCTACGACGAGACCGCGCGCATGCGTGACGAGTTCGCGAAGCTTATGGGCGACCGCGGCGTGATGCTCTTCCCGCCCTTCACACGGACGGCGCCCCGCCACGGCATGCCGCTGCTCACGCCCATCGACTTCTCCTACACGGCCATCTGGAACGCGTTGGAGCTACCCGTCACGCAGGTGCCGCTCGGCCTCGACCGCCAAGGATTGCCGCTCGGCGTTCAGGTGGTTGGACAGCCCTGCACCGACCACCTCACGATGTCGGTGGCTCTTGCGCTGGAGGCAGATCTGGGAGGATGGGTTCCTCCGTGGATGGCGCGGGCCGGTTCCTGAAGACGAGGAAGCGGGTCGCGATGGGGCCATTGAAGGTGCCCAGCGACTTGCGCGGCTTGCGGGCGATGTAGTGCTCCTGCAGGCCGCGATCCATAACCATGGCGACGGTGTGTTCGTAGAAGCTCGACACCCGGTCCATGAACCCGACGAGGTTGGCGCCCGCCTCCTCCACGCCGCCGCCCACGCGCTCGCCGTAGGGCGGGTTGGTGACGATCCAGCCCTGCTTCCGAAAGGGCTCTAGCTCATGCGCATTCGACTCTCGGAGCGCGACGCTCTGCACGAGACCGGTTGCCGCCAGATGGCTTCGGCTCGACTCCACCGCCTTGCGGTCGATGTCGCAGCCGAGGATAATGCCGCGGACAGCGGGCAGGCGGCGCTGGAGGGCCTCGTCGCGGAGCTCGTTCCAGGTCGGCTCAAGCTCGGCAGCGAAGAAGGGCCACTGCTGAAAGCCGAAGCCACGCAGAATGCCGGGCGCGGTATCGGTGGCCATCCAGCCGGCCTCGACCAGCAGGGTGCCGGAGCCGCACATCGGGTCGCAGAAGGGCGACTTACGGTCCCACTCGGAGTAGCGGATGAGCGCGGCAGCGAGGCTCTCACGGATGGGCGCTTCCACATCCTTCCGCCGGTAGCCACGGAAGGCCAGCGGCGCCCCGTTGAGGCCGATGAGGAAGCGGAAGGTGTCGCCGTCTGCCAGCACGACCAGCTGCAGGTCTGCGTTGTCTTTGTCGACGTTGGGGCGGCGCCCGTAGGCTTGGCGGACCGTGTCAACCACTGCATCTTTGATGACGAGCGCGGCGTAGCGGCTGTCTGCGAAGAGTTCGCGACCGCCCTGCACCTGCACGGAGATGGTGGCGTCGGCGGTGAACCAGTCGAGCAGCGGCAGCGAGCGGACCGTATCGTAAAGCTGGCTCTGGGCGCGGATGACCTCCTTGCCGATAAGCGCCATCACGCGCTGTGCGGTGCGGAGCCAGAGGCAGGCGCGCATGCCGTCTGCGATGGTGCCGGCGAAGACCACGCCTCCGGGCACCATGGTCGGTGCCTCGAAGCCGAGTTCGATGAGCTCTTCCATGAGGATTCTCTCGGTGCCGCGGACGGCGGTGGCGAGGAATCTCATACGGTTCAATTCAGGGGTGCGTCTTCTCATGGTGGGGCGAACTAACGGGCCGCGGGGGGCCGCGCAAATCTTCGCGCGGAGGGTGCACCAGAGCGAGGTTCGGATTGCAGAGAGCGGGGCTGCTGGGCTAGTCGGCGCTGCGACGCACTGACCCTCTTCGAGTTGCATCCCGATGTCTGAGACTGCCGCCCTTCCCCTCCGGATCGCCATCGTTGGCGCAGGCCCTGCCGGCTTCTTCGGGGCCGCCGCGCTGCTCGGCGAGTCGGCCACACCCGTGACGGTCGACCTCTTCGACGCCCTGCCCACCCCCTTTGGCCTCGTCCGCTTCGGCGTCGCGCCCGACCACGCCAAGATCAAGAGCGTCACCCGCACCTTCGAAAAGACCGCTGCCGACCCGCGCTTCCGCTTCCTCGGCAACGTGACTGTGGGCCGCGATGTAACGCGCCAGGAGCTGCTCGCCTGCTACGACCGCGTGCTCTACACCGTGGGCGCACAGTCGGACCGCAAGCTGGGTGTGGAGGGCGAGGAGCTCGACGGCTCCTTCTCCGCGACCGAGTTCGTCGCCTGGTACAACGGTCACCCCGACTTTGCGGAGCGGACCTTCGACTTGAGCTGCAGCTCGGTCGTCATCGTCGGCGTAGGCAATGTGGCCATGGATGTGGCGCGCATCCTCGCCAAGACGCCCGACGAGCTTAACGGCACCGACATCGCCGCCCACGCGCTGGATGCGCTCCGGCAGAGCCGCATCCGCGACATCTACATCCTTGCCCGTCGCGGGCCCGCGCAGGCCAAGTTCACCAACCCCGAGGTCAAGGAGTTCGGCGAACTCGGAAGCGCCGTCCCGCAGGTCATCGAGGCAGAACTCGAGCTCGATGAGGTGAGCCAAGCGCAGGCCGCCGCCGACAAAACGACCGGGCGCAACATCGAGACCCTCCGCTCCTTCGTGGGCCGGACGGCCGAGGGCGAGCAGCGGCGCGTGCACTTCCGCTTCTGCCTCTCGCCCACCGCACTGCTCGGCCGCAACGGCCGGCTCACGGGCGTGCGTGTGGAGCAGAACGCTCTCACGCCCAACGGTTCGGGCGATGTCTCGGCCCGCGGCACGGGCAACCACTACGAGCTGGAGGCCGGCCTGCTCTTCCGCTCCGTCGGCTACAGGGGGACGCCGCTTGAGGGCCTCCCCTTTGATGGCCGCAACGGCGTCATCCCGAACGAGGCCGGCCGCATCACGCAGGGCGCAGACGACCAGCCTGCCTCGGGGCGGGAGTATGTCGCAGGCTGGATCAAGCGCGGTCCGAGCGGCGTCATCGGCACCAACAAGCCCTGCGCGGTGGAGTCTGTGAAGGCCCTGCTCGCAGATGCCGCCGCCACGCCGGCTCCGTCGGCGACGGGAGATATCGACGCACTGCTGGCAGCGCGCGGAGTACGGGTCGTGACCTTCGAAGACTGGAAGCAGCTCGATGCGGCAGAGCTCGCAGACGGGGCAGCGGTCGGGCGACCGCGCGTCAAGCTAGCGAGCCGAGCAGCGATGCTCGCCCGTCTAGGCTGATGCAACTCCACCACCTCGCCCTCGGCGCCACCGATGTGGCCGCACTGGCCGGATTCTACGCCTCGGTCTTTGGGCTCGAGCAGGTGCGGGAGCACCGCCGCGACGATGGAACACTGCGCTCGGTCTGGCTTCGGCTCGGCGAAGGCCTGCTGATGGTCGAATCGATCGAAGTAGGCGAGGCGCGCGAGCCGGGATTGCGGCTCCCCGAGCAGGGCTGGTTCCTGCTGGCCTTTTCGACGGCAAACGAGGCGGAGAGCGAGGCGGTCTGCAGGGCCGCAACCGCACGGGGCGCCACCGAGAACCACCGCACGGCCTTCACCCGCTACCTCGTCGACCCCGAAGGAAACCGGGTTGCCGTGAGCCACTTTGCGCTCCCGGCGGAGGCGTGATTTCTTTGCGTTGATCTTGTCGGTTTGCGAACCTTCCCTTGTTTTGGATGGAGGGGTCATGAGAGCAGAACAGAGCAACGGGCGACCTGCGCTGCGTTGCCCACATCGACAGACGAGGAGCGCGGTATGAGCGGCACCTTCCTCAACGACTGGCTGCCGCTGTTGCTGCTGGCGGCGCTCCCGCTGCTGCTGGCGGCGGCGACCTCCTTCTCCAAGTTCAGCATCGTGCTCCTGCTGCTACGCAACAGCGTTGGCAACGATCAGGTTCCACCCACGCTGGTGGTCTCTGCTGTGGCGCTGGTGCTCACGCTCGTGGTGATGGCACCCCTCATCGCGCTGCTGCCCGCCGATGGACTCGCCACGGCCTCCGGTGGCAGCGAGACGCTACTCACCATGTTGCCCCGGCTCGCGACCCTCTTCGAGCCGTGGCGCGCCTTTCTGGAGCTCAACGCAGGAGCCGAGGAGCGGGCGCTCTTCCTCAAGCTCGGCCACCTCGCAGCCGACACGACCGTCATGCCCGCCCACCTCGCGCTCGGTGCCTTCGCCATCACCGAGCTGACGGAGGCCTTCCTCCTCGGCTTCGCCGTCGCCCTCCCCTTCCTGCTGGTTGACCTTGCGATTGCCGTAACGCTGCAGGCCATCGGGCTCGACTCCATGCCGCATGCGACCGTCGCGCTGCCGGCGAAGATTCTGCTCTTCGTTGCGGCCGGTGGCTGGCTCCTGCTCACCGAGAATCTTGTGGTCGGTTACCTGCTCCCAGGTGGCCTGCCATGACCCTCAATCTGCTCCTCACAGAGGCCTGCTGGGTGCTGCTCTGGCTCGCCGGTCCTGCGCTCGCTGGCGCGCTCACAGGCTCGCTTATCGCGGGGCTGATCGAGGCCAAGACGCAGGTGCGAGCGACTACCCTCTCGCTCGCCCTCCGGCTGCTGCTCGGCGGCCTGGCCATGGTGCTCTCAGAGCCCTACTTCCTGCCCCGCCTCAAGCACCTTGCGGAACTCGCGCTGGCCTTTTCGAAGGTAGGTGAGCCATGAACCAGACACCGCTGTTTGTCATCGATACGGCGGTGCTGATGGCCTGCAGGCTGCTCCCCTGCGCCCTGCTCTGGGGCCGCGCTGAATTCACCGGTGTGCCGGGCTGGTCGCTGCTCGCGGCAGCGGCGGCGCTCGTCGTGGCGCTGGTGCCGGCCCACGCGGTGGCTCTGCCCTGCACGGCGGCGGCGGCCTTCACGGAGCTCCTGCTTGGGGCGGGGATCGCGCTCGCTGGCTCGCTCTTCCTCGCCGTCGGTGCCGCCGTTGGTGCCTGGACGGATCAGGCTGCAGCGCATCGCGCTCCGCTCTGGCGGCGCCACCTTCCGCCGCTCCTCTTGGCGCTCTGGGCGCTCTCCGGCGGCCCTACGGCGCTGGTCGAGGAGCTCGACGCCTCGCTCGCCATGTTGCCCCTCGGACGGAGCGCTGACGAGCTCGTGACCGCGCCGGCAAGACTGCTCTCGCTGCTCCCGCAGCTTGGGCTCGCGGGCGCCGTTCTCTGCCTCCCCGTCGCCCTGCTGAAGCTCTCGTCGGCGCTCTTCGACGGGCTCGCTGCACGATGGAGCGGACACCCGATGCGCCCCACCCGTCCGCTCCTGCCTGTGGCTATCGCGCTGCTGCTCTTGCTCGCGGCGTCACACCTGGGTGACCGCGGCTTTCGCATCCTCGGCGGCCGATGAGCGGGGATTCGCGGCAGCCGCCAACACCAGGCAGGCGCGCCCGCCTCGCTGCTCGCGGCATCCTCCCCTACGAACCTGCGGCGGTCTATGCTGCAGCCCTCTGCGGCATCCTCCTGTTGATGGCCTCGAGCGGTGAGGGTTGGTTCGAGGAGTGGAAGATGCTGCTCCGACAGGCCGCCGAACAGCCGCACGAGCTGGCCGCGCTGGCCGCATCGAGCTGGCACCTGCTGCTGCGCTCGGTTGGGAGTCTCGTTGGAGTCTCGCTGCTCTGCGGCGGGGGCGTGGGCTGGATGCAGCGGAGGCTGTCGCCACCTGCCGCGCGCCGGTCTGAGGGGCCACTGCCTGGCTCGGAGGCAGCAGCGCCGCGCTGGTTCGCGGCACTTCTGGCGGCGGCCGCGATGCTGTCGTTCGCAGGCGTCACGCTGCTGCTGTCGATGGGCTGGACGCACTGGCCAGGCCTCCGCGCCTCAAGGGTCTCGGAGGCGGCGGCCGCGGCCATCCTCTGCCTCGCTGCGGGCGATCTGCTGGTCACTGCTGGGCTGAGCGCCTGGCGGCACCGGCGGTTCGACCGCGAGCAGGCTATGAGCCATGCCGAGGTCGCCGACGAGCGCCGCGACGAGGAGGGCTCGGCGGCCGGACGCAAGGAGGTGACTGCGCGCCGTGCGGAAGGCGCGTAGCCTTGTCGCTACTGAGCTTGTGCTCGCCTGATCTCGTCCTCGGTGAGGCCGCGCTGCCCCGAGATAACGATGCTTTGTGAACGCCTGCTGCCCACGTCGAGCGCGTTGACGTGGACGATGCCGTCGCGGTCGATCTGGAAGGTGACCTCGATGCGGTTGGCACCGGCTGGCGCGGGCGGCAGATCCGAGAGCGTGAAGTTGCCCAGCAGCCGGTTGTCGGCGGCCATGCGGCTCTCGCCCTGCAGCACCTCGATGGTGACGAACTCCTGGTCGTCCTCGGTGGTCTGGAAGACCTTCTTGCGCTGCGTCGGGATGGGGCTGTTGCGGGTGATGATAGAGGACATCGCGCCTCCCGCCACGCGGATACCGAGCGTGAGCGGAGTGATGTCGAGAAGCACCACCTCACTGACCTCTCCGCCGACGATACCGCCCTGGATGGCAGCGCCCTCGGCAATCGCCTCATCGGGATTGATACTCTTGTTGGGACGCCTCCCGAAGATCTGCGCAACCCGCTCCTGGACGCTCGGCATGCGCGACATGCCGCCCACGAGGAGCACGTCGTCAATCTCTGTGGGCTTGATGCCGGCATCGCCAAAGGCGGTCTCGCAGGGGAGATCGAGCCTGTCGATGAGCGAGGAGGTGAGGTCGTTCAGCTCCACCCGGGTGAGGGTGTAGGTGAGGTGGCGCGGGCCGGTCTCGTCGACAGCTAGGAAGGGGAGATTGATGTTGGTCTCGTTCAGCGACGAGAGCTCGCACTTTGCCGCTTCGGAGGCCTCGCGCAGGCGCTGCAGCGCCATCTTGTCTGCGGCGATGTTGATGCCGGTTCGCTCTTCGAAGACCGCCACGAGGCGACGGAGGATGGCGCGGTCGAAGTCGTCGCCGCCCAGGGCGTTATCGCCACAGGTCGCGATGACCTCATAGACGCCGCTGCGGAGCCGCAGGATCGAGATGTCGAAGGTGCCGCCACCCAGGTCGAAGACAGCGATGCAGGCGTTGGCCTTGGCGTTGGAGCCATATGCGAGCGCTGCGGCTGTGGGCTCGTTGATGATGCGCTTGACGTCCAGGCCAGCAATCCGGCCGGCATCCTTGGTCGCCTGTCGCATGGCGTCGTCGAAGTAGGCCGGGACGGTGATGACAGCCTCGGTGACCGGCTCGCCGAAGTAGTCCTCAGCGGTCGACTTCATCTTCTGAAGCACGAAGGCAGAGATCTCCTGTGGCGAATAGTCCTGCCCGTTGATGGTTATGAGGCAGTCGCCGTTGGCAGCGTCGGTGATGCGGTAGGGCAAGAGCCCCTTGATCTCGTCCACCTCGGCAGAATCAAACTTGCGTCCGATCAGCCGCTTGACGCCGGAGATGGTGCGCTCCGGATTGATGATCGCCTGCCGCTTGGCCTGCTGCCCGACAAGCCGCTCGCGGTTTTCTGTGATGGCCACCACCGACGGGGTGGTACGAGCGCCCTCCGCATTCGGAAGTACGATGGGTTCGTTCCCCTCAATCACCGCGACGCACGAATTCGTGGTGCCCAGATCGATCCCGATGATTCTGCCCATGGATGAGTCTTACGCGGAAGGGAGCACAAGGCTCACTGCAGTCGGTTAGCCCGACTTCTTGGGGGTGAGGAGACGGTCGAGGAAGCTGACCGGCCTCTTGGCCTTGTCGAACTGCTGACGGAGGTGGCGAACCCAGCGGTTGGCCTCTTGATTGTTGCCATCGATGTCGGTGGCCTGACGATAGCAGGAAAGCGCCTCGGTGTAGTTCTCTTCAGCGCGGGCGAGATGGCCTAACAGCACCGCAGCCGAGCTGCGCAGGTGGAGCTCAACGAGCTCATCGAGTGCCTTCTCGATCTGCTTCTTGGCCGTCCGTGCGTCTAGCTTCTTGCGCATGACCAACAGGTAGGACTCGTGCGCCTCCACCAGCGGGCCTGCAGCACCCTTCTGGCGCGCCGCAACCAACATATCCCAGGCCTTGTCCACGGCTCCCGTCTCAAGCACCTTTTGGGCGTTGCGGAAGAGCTGGTCGCCGCTCACCCTCCCAACCGCAGGAGCTGCCGCACGCGGGGCTGTCTGCGACACGGCTGCGCTGGGCACCGCCGTCGTCACCACGGTCCGCGCCATGGAGGGATGCGATGAGACCAGCGGCGCCGGGCCGGTGCGAACGGGCGAGGTGCCCATGGAGGGCGGCGCCCCCACCCGAGGATGCACACCGGACTGTCCCGTCGCGTGGCCAGCGCTGCGACGGGCCTGCTCGAGTGCCTCTTGAGCAGCCGATGTACGCGAATCCGCAGGCCGCGGAACCACGGGCCTAGGAGTGGTCGCCGTCGGAGGGGACAGAGGAGCCGAAGGGTTGGTACCGTAGGCCGGGAACCCCGCCGTCGGCCCGCTCTCCGGGGCGGGTCGCGACCGCTCGAGACCACCAAGAATCCCCTGAAGGTCGCGCAGCCGCACGAAGAGCGCGTCGGCCTCTGCGCGCACAGACGCGTGGTTCGAGCGTCCGAAACGGTCGGGGTGGAACTCACGGACCAGCTCGTAATATCGGCGTTCGACCGACGCGAGACCGCAGCCGGGCGCCAGGCCGAAGGCTGCGTAGGGGTCGGACTTACCGAACCGGGACTGCAGTTCCTCGAGCTGGTTCAGCACGCCGATGGAGGCGGAGGACTGCGGCCCGAGCGAATCGATGCCGCCACCCGCATCGTCGGAGATGGCGAAGCCTCCGGCAGGCTTCGCGCGCCGAAGCAGCACCGCGACAGGCTGCGACGCGGGTTCGGGGAGGAAGACGATGCCGCCGAGGCTCCAGCAAATCTGCGCATACTGCATCGTCGCGTCCACATTGCCAGCGGCGCGGGCGAGCAGCTCCTCGAGCGTGACGGCACCTGTCGCCGAATCGAGGAAGCGGGCCACTTCAGGGTTCGACTCACGCAACACTACGAGCGAATCGCTCGTAGTGGCGGCAACAGGGTAGCTCGAAAAGTGCCGCACAAGCGAAGCGGCGATTTCGTTCACGCTCGCGTGCCGCTGCACGCTACGCAGAACCACCGATGCGGCATTCCCGAATCCGTAGAAGCGAGGGCGCGATACCTGCCCACTCACGAACTCGTAGTGTCCGGAGTTCCAGGTGATCACCGAAAAGAGCTTGGCCTCGTCGGCGGTGCTGATTGGGTGGTCAAGTCGACCGACCTCGCCGCTCGAGACCACGAAGCGTCGCTCGACATTGCCATTGCGGAGCACCAACTCTCCGGACCGGCGCGCTAGGCCGATGGCCAGCATCAGCCGTGCGAAAACAAGCGGCGTTACCTCACCCGAATCGGTGGAGGGAAGCTCAATCTG
Source organism: Myxococcales bacterium (assembly GCA_947496715.1). GTDB lineage: Bacteria > Myxococcota_A > Bradymonadia > REDH01 > REDH01 > CAIWGR01. The sequence continues at coordinate 15,447 of CANMDT010000036.1, read as the reverse complement.
CACCTGCATCAGCCCTTCGAGCGCGAGCGCCGTGCCGCTGGTCGGCGTGCTTCGGAGAACACTCCCTGCGAGAAGCTCATTGGCATGCGAATCCAACTCGGCCAGCCTCTCACGCTCGCCCGTCTCAGGGGCACGCTCGCCAGCCGCCGAAGGCACCGAAGCAAACTGTCCGCTCGCATCGTCGCTTGTGCCGTAGAGGTCTTCTTGAAAGCCGGCGTCACCCGGATCGAAGGGGGTGACATCGTCGGCGGCTCCGATCGGCTGACCCATCGCAGGCAACGCATCGTCTATCGGCAATGCAGCGGGCATACCAGCGCGAGCAGCATGTGCGCTGACCGCGTCGGCACACACCCTCGCAATCTCATCGGCGTCCTCGGAGAGCAGGCAGATGCCGTCAAAACCATCAAGCGGCCCATCGCAGGCTGAGAGCTCTTCCTGGTCGGCAAATGCGACCACGCTCGGAATCCCCAACGCCTGCAGCGCCCAGGGCGCGGAGGACAGCGTCTCCTCGCCTTCAAGCAAGAGCGCTCGGAAGCCAAGAAAGGCGATCGACGGCCCCTCCTCGACCACTGCCTCCATGAAGGAGGACCAGGAGTCGGACGTCCGAACATCCGCCCCTTCCAAGCCCGAGAGGGCCTGAAGCAGGATGTCAGCGCGAGGATGTGAGAGAAGGCAAAGTATCTTCACGGGTGACCTCCGCGAAGGGTGCTAGCGGTTCGACCGCCACCTGTCGATCTGGTTTTTGTAGCTCCGCTGCTGCTCGCTAGGCAGCGTGGGAACTTTCTCAAGATAGCGTTGCAGATCGCTGGCTGCGCCCACGTTGTTACCCGCCTGCGCCTTCGCATAGGCCAACTTTTCGAGCACCCGAGGGTTCAATTCGGCCAGACCGCCGGCCACAGCCTGCTCGAGATGCCGAAGGGCCTTGCCATTGTCAGGAACCGGAAGAGCGAGATAGCAGAGCGCCGCATAGTGGTGCGCCTCCGACAGCTTGGGATCGACCGTCAGCGCATGATCGAGCCGCTCGATCGCACCCTTAAAGTCGCGCTCCTCGTAGAGCACACGGCCGAGCAGCCAGGAGGCCGGCGCATGGTCGGGATGCAGGGCCAGCACGACGCCCAGGTCGAGCTTCGCGAGGCTGTTCTGCTTGCGCGTCTGGTAGATGCTCGCCCGCGCGAAGAAGACCTCGGGATTTTCGAGCGACCAAGGCGCGTCCAGTTCGATAGCCTGCGTGTACTCGGCCATGGCCTGATCGCCGGGTACCCGCGCCATCGCCCGCCCGAGCCAGTAGTGATACTCGCCCGACGGATTGCGCTGCGAAACACGGGTGAGCGCGCTGATGGCCTCGTTGAGGTGTCCAAGTTCGAACTCGCACCGGCCGACATGGTAGAGCGCGCTGTCCATCGAAGGAGCCTGCTCATAGGCACGCGCGAAGTTTTCCCGGGCCGACTGCCACGACTTGTTCTCCATGTGGGCGCGCCCGAGTTCAAAGAGATAGGCAGCGTTCTTCGGCTCCGCCTCAAGCAGTTTGAGCAGTGTTTCGATGGCCCGGTCTGCCTCGCCGACCCCAATCATCGCGCTCGCCTGACGGAGCTTCACCTTGGGGCTCGCAACGCCGGCGGCGATCATCTCATTGAGCTCCTCGAGCGCCTCGCTGAACTGCCGTGTCGCGATGAAGTGGCCGGCCAGGTTGATGCGGGCATCGGGGTTGCTGCGATCGATGGCGAGCGCCGTGCGGAAGGCTGCCACGGCTCGGTTCGTCTCGCCCATCTCGAGGAAGGTCTCGCCCACCTCGTTGGCCAGATCCGAGGAGGTGCTGCCAACGCCGAGCGCCTCGTCGAGACGCTTGCGCGCAGAGGGCAGATCGTTGGAGCGAAAGTCGAGATTTGCGAGCCGGATGTAGGGCTGCAGATAGTTCGGATCGGCCTGAATCGCCTTCTCATACTGCGCGCGGGCCTGGTCGAACTTCACCTCCTCCTCGTTGACCCTGCCGAGCCAGTAGAGGAAGCGGCCATCGCGCGGATACTGCGCGATCGCAGGCGGCAGTATCTTGTTGAGGGTGGGCAGGTCCTTCTTGCCGAACTGCGCCTTGACGAGCCCCAGCGTCGACTCGGGATCACTGGCCGACAGCGCCGCGTTTTGCTTGAAGTGCTCAAGCGCGCGGTCGAACTCGCCGGCCCGAAAGAACTGCTCGCCGAGTTCGCGGGTCGCGCGCCGATTGCGGGGATCTGCCTGAAGTGCTGAGAGCAGGTTTTCAATCGCCAGCGGCGGCTGCATCCGGGCAACGGCGATGCTCGCCGCGAGCAGGTAGGTCTCGCACCGCTCCGACTGCGTCATGGTCGCCGCGAGGTCTGCGATGGCGCGCGTCACGCGCGTCTCTGCGTCAACCAGTTTCGCTTCGCGAAGCTGCGCTTCTGCCATGCCCACCACCGACCGGACATGCTGCGGATTGAGTGCAAGCGCCCTGCCGAACGAGAGCTGCGCCCGCGCCGGATCCTTCTCCGACAGTGCGATCCAGCCGAGCCAGTAGTGCGGCGCCACAAACTTCGGATCGAGCGTTGCAGCACGCTCGAGCGCCTCGATGGTCCCCTTCGGCATTTCGCGGCTCCCCTCTGCCTCGGCAGGGGCCGCAGCCACGGCCTCGGCGGCCGGCGCGGCCTTGCCTGCTGGCGCCGCTGCGACGGCCTTCGCGGCGGTGTCAGGCTTCGGTGTTGCAGGCGTCTTGCCGCTGCCCTCCGCAGCCCCCGAACCATCAGCTGCTGGCTTCGCATTGCCCGGGGCAGCCTTGCCCGCCTTGGGCGGCGTGAGCGGGATCGTCAGGTCGATGCCGCGATAGATCTGAAGTGCGCCAATCGCCTGAAAGAGCGATGCAAAAGCCCGAAGGTTGGGGTCGGAGACGCCCTCAAGCGTCGCCTTCGCCGTCTCGTCTCTGCGCATCGCGAGGTAGGCGCCACGGGCAAGCCGCGCCAGTGGGGCATCGACCGCCTTGAGCTGCCCGTTCCACTTCTCAAGATCCGTGAACAGATCGCGCTGTTCCGGCTGCTCGGCGAGGAGCAGCGCGGCGGCGATCATCACCCGTGCCCGCTCCTCGTCGGAGCCGCCGCGCGCCAACAACTTGCGGCCGTTGTCCACAAAGGTCTGGTAGGCCTTCGACGAGCCCGATTCGAGCTCCGAGAGCTGACCCAGCACGATCTTGGGCTGTTCGACCACCCGATTCTGCGCCGCCTCGATGGCCGCGCGACGAGCTGCCTCCTCTGCCTGCTTCTGCTGATAGACCGTGAAACCGTAGAAGCCTCCGCCACCGGCGACCAACAGGCCTATGGCGATGGCCAGCCAGGGCTTCTTGTTGCTCGCCGGACGGGCCACCTTCCGCGCGCTCGTAGACTGTCCGGTTCCGGAGCCAAAATACTCACCATACTCGTCCGTTGCGACCTGCTCGTCGCCTGCTTCGGCACCCTCGGCCGGCTGCCCCCACGGGTCGCCACCGCCGTCGGCTGGCTGGTAGTTGTCAAATCCGGGAAGTTCGGCAGGCTGGTCCAAGCCGGAGAGGTAGGGTGTTGCGCCGGCGGTGCGAGCGCTGTCCGCCTCGGGTGCATCGAAGTCATCAAAGTGGGCGCCGCTGGGCACCGTCGAAGCGCCGAAGACGGTCGCTGCGCGAGCAGCCGCAACGGTTCGCGCGCCGCCACCGCGGAGATCGGAAGAGGGGGCAGATTTGACCTCGGCAGGACCGGCCCAGATGGCCTCCACCGACGAGAAAGTATCGAGAATGTTGGCGCCGGCGGCACGCGCTGAGGCAGGCAGTTCTCCGCCGCCGATGGGCTCATCCAGCGGCTCGCCAAAGTCGCCCACCAGCCCATCAAGCGACTGGATGCTCCCCAAAGCAGCGCCACGGTTGGCGGGGAATTCGGCTGAACCGTCCAAACCCGCTTCGTCCGCAGCGACGAGCGTGGCTCCGCCGCGCGGAAGCCCCGAAGTCGGCGTCGGAAGATTCGATAGCACGCCCGCCGAGCGCGGCAGCCCCTCAGACGCCGAGCGCGGTAGCTCCGCTCCAGCACCGGTAGAAATCGGAAGGTCTTCTACCTCGAGCCCCAAGGCCTCCACCACGCTCAGGTCGGCCTGCCCAAGATGGGTAAAGCCATGAGGAAGCGGCAGTTCTGTGGTCTGCGGCGGCTGGTTCTCGCGCACGGCATCCATCAGTGCAAGCGGCGCGTCGGAGAAGGCAGTGAAACCCTTCGGCGGAGGGAGCAACAGCGATTCGCTGAACGGCGCGTCGTCGAGAACGAGCTCCTCGGCCGGCTTGGGCACAGGAACCTCCTTCGCCTCCTCCGTAAGGTCGAGATCCATCAGGTCGGCCAGGATCGATGCCTCGGCCGGAAGCTCGTCGATGTCGAAGTTCATCGTTGCGCCGCCTGGAGCAGCCGCCGGGCTCTCACCGAGCGCAAAGCCTGCTGGTAGCTCCATTGCCATCGTCGCCGCGCCCGTCGGCACGGGGAGCGCCTCCAGCTCGTCGTCGCTCATCAGGCCGAGCGCGTCGTCCGTTGCGTCCGACGGATCGCCCGGGAAGACCAGCGGCGCGCCACCGTAGAGGGTCGACCCCGAAGGGACCTCAGCGGAGCGGAAAGCTGCGCCAAGATCGGGGATCGCCACAATGGGGATCCAGAAACGGCCGTCACGCGAGACCGACTCGTCGCCCGAATAGCGGCCGGCTCGGATGGCGCCGATCAGCGCGTCGGTCGACATAGGCCCCTCGACCTGACCGTCCGGACTCCTCACGGAGAACTGCTCCTCCGCCGCCTGCGGAAGCGCCGCAAGCGAGGGGCTGCCGATCATCGTCGCCCCAGGGCCGCTTACCGACGGATCGGAATCGGCATCGGAACGCTCTGCACCATCATTCGGTCCACCGTGCTTGGTCGCCATCGTCGATTCCGTCTCCAGTAGGTCGCTCCATCTGCCGCGCAACGCATCGCCAGAAGGTCTCCCCTCCACGGACGCCTACGCGAGCAGACTGCCCTTGATGCTTGTCACCAACAGCCGAGCGAGCATACAACGAAACCCATGGAGTTGAACACAAATTTGCCTGCCGCCACAGAGGTTGGCAGCGCCGTGACAGACGAGGCTCCCGCAGTTCCCGGCAGTCGCGAACTGTTCGGTGCGACCGTCGGCCTCCTGCTTCTCCTCGTAGCATTTGACCTCCTCGGCCGCGCCGTCGGATGGGTGGCAGGCAACCTCCTCGCCTTCGTCGCAGCCACCTTTCTCCTGCTTCCCGACCTCATCTGGCCCACCGGGAGAGCCCATCCGAGCCAGGCCGACCGACCGCGGCGCGAGCAACTGCGCGGGGTTGCGCTCGGACTCGCGGTTGCCGCAGTTGTCTTTGCCGGCTTCGTCCCAGGCTACCACCTTTGGAACACGCGCTTCGCCGGACGGAGCCTCGCCCCCTCGCTCAGCGCGCTCCGGCAGCCGGCAAATGAGCTGAGCCTCCGCCCCGCCGACGCCGCCCCGACCGATCTGATGATCGAGCGCGACGGCCGCGACCTACTCGTTCACTGGCAGCCCGCGACGACCGCCACGCTCACGCTCCTCAGCGACGGAGAGCTCGAGCGGGTATCGGGCACACCCATCCCCAGCCGATCGCCCGATGGTGCGCTCCGCTTTGCGCTCCCTGCGGGAGAGGCGCTCGCTCTCCGTTTGCGGGTAGAAAGCGCCCACTCCCTCTCCGGCACTGTCGACCCTGCCACCGACCTCTGGCTCGGAAGTGACGCCCTGCCCGGCGCCACCGCCTTCTCCATCCCCTACCATCTCCGCTGGATCCCCTGGATGCTCCTCATGCAGGTCGTGCTCGTGGCCATCCCCGAAGAGACCTTCTTCCGCGGCTACCTCCTGCGAAGATTTGAGCGCCTCTGGCCCGCGGCGGGCTCCGAACGATTCCTCCACCTCAGCGCAGCCAACCTGGCCAGCTCAGCCATCTTTGCGCTCGCCCACTTCGCCATCGGCTTTCATCCCGCGCGCCTTGCCGTCTTCTTCCCGTCGCTGCTCTTCGGCAGACTCGCGGAGCGAACGGGGGGCCTCGCCGCCTCGGTGACGCTGCATGTGCTGTCGAACCTCATGATGCAGCTCGTCTCGACGCAGTATCTGCCGTGAGGGCCCAGTTCTCAGGCACCATTTTGCTCGCCGCCCTCGCCTGCGCGGCCTGCAGCCGCGACGCCGAGACGCTGCCATCCATCGGCAGACCGCAGGCGCGCCTGCTGCCACTGCCGAGGCCAGACGATACCTTCACCATCGAGCGCGTCGCGACCGTTGACGGCCGCTCAGACACCTCCGCCGCTACGGCGACGGTGCGTTGGCGCTGGTCGGCCGACGCCCCCGACGGCATCGAAGTACTCCGCACCGAGGGGCTGCACACCGAGCTCTGGTGGCGCTCCGACTCCGGGCTGGCGCTCTGGGATGGCGACCGGTGGCAGACCATCGAGGGCAGCGCACCGACCTCCGAGCCCGTCAGCAAGGAACGAGGAGAGCTGCGCGCCACCGTGACGATGGAGCAGGCGACCGGCTCGGGCGACCGCACCGATGGCTGCCTCCGGCTCCGGCTCGCCGGCCGCACCGAGGGCGACGCCACGGCCCCGTTCATTCGGATCGAAGAGCGGCAACTCTGCCCCGATCGCGGCGAGGTCAGTATCGACCTGACGGCCCGCGGCCCGCTCGGTGAAATCAGCGAGCGCTGGGTGCGGCGCTAGGGCCGGATGCGCCGCCAAGAGGCCGGCGGGAGCGTCTCGCTGGTCGGCGGTGGCCCAACAGACAACACACACTGCGCGCGCCGGTTGGCAGCCTCGTCGGTGTTGTCGTCGGTCTTCACCACCTGCCCGCTTTCGCCGAAGCCGTAGACATGGACAGGCACCTTGAGCCCCCGCTTCATGAAGTAGCGCGCAAGCGATTCAGCGCGTGCATCGGAGAGTTTGCGGTTGTCTTCGCCGGGCCCAACGGTATCGGTAAAGCCGCCGATGTAGAGCTCCACTGCAACCCACTTCGAGACCCGCGTCGCCGTCTCGGCGATCTGGTCGTAAAAGGCGGAAATCACGGGAAGGTCTGACTCAGGAATCACCGCGCTCCCGGTCGCGAATTGGATGCCCGCGACGGTGTAGTCGACGCGCCACGGGATATACTGGCGCCCGATCCAGGCCCCCTCCTCCGAGAAGACTTTGAGGTCGATGGTCAACACATGGCCGGGCGCCTGAGCCCAACTCACAGGGAGCCTGGTGCCCGCAGGCTCACCCGCAAAAGCCACCGCCGTATCGGCGAGGATCTCGCCCTTATCTCCGCGAACCAGCAGCTCCACATGGCCGGCCGGCGCGGTGAGTTCGAGCGCCAGTTTCGCCCCATCCACATCGTAGCTCCCTGACACCAGCGTGAAGTCGAGCGGGCGGACGACCGGCACCTCAAAATCCATGGAGAGCGAGCCCGGCTCGCCTGCAAACTTGCCCGACACGGTGCAGCGGTAGGACTCCGTGCGGTCGGAGGCGGGGAACTTGAGCGAGTGGGCCTGGTCGGTGCCAAGCTTTGACCGCTTGTCGCGGTAGACCTTCTTGTCGCGGAGCCGCGTCACCTCGACCGTCAGGTCGGTGATTTCGTCGTTAGCGAGGACGCGAACCTCGACGCCCTGATCCACCGTTCGCCAGTTCATCTCGACGGGGAGCCCCGCGGCGCATGCGCTGGAGGCGCCAAACAGCGCATAGACGGGGAGCAGGCCAGCCAGCAGCGCGCAGGTGAGCATGGTGCGGAAGACAAGCCGAGCCAGGTGAGACATGAGAAACTCCGCTGCAGACTAGGGCGAGGTGACCTTCTTGGCCCAGGCGAGGACGGTATCGTGCACCTTGTCGCCGTTGACCGAGAGTTTCTGGAGCTCCGGCGCGGGTGCGAACCGGTACTCCTCAGACAGCGCAGCGAGCTTGAGTTCAATCGCCGAATGGACGGTAGAGGTGCCGGGGCGCCCCACGTTTTGTACCTCGAGGTTCTGCTCGGTCTCGAGCGCAAAGGCCGAGTCAACCAAGCGGTAGCAGCGCACATCCCAGGTGCTGCTGTCGACCAGTGGGTTGATGGCCCGGTCCCAAGCTTTTGCCTGCCGGAGCCAGACGCGAAACATCTGCGTTCCATCAGCGGAGGTGCCGGTGAGTTTGAAACCCATTTCACCCGGCTTTCCGCCCGGCGACTGGAGGAGTTGGAGTTGCTGCTTCATCGGGTAACTTCGGCGTTCAAAGGGTGGTGCGGATCTGGAGAAGTTTGTCGTCCGCCACCCGGTAGAGGAGCGGGATGGCGCGGAGGCTGGGGAGCATCGCCTCGAGCCGGCGGCACTCTTGAATCACGAAGGCGACCACGTCCTGCTGCTCGTAGAGGGTGGAGAAGCGGTCAAATTCATTGTTGGCAAAGTCGGCGGTGCAGCCGCCGCGGGCAACGAGCCCCTCGACGAACTTGGCCCGCTTTCCGCTCACGCCCACCATGCCGCAGTCGGTATGGGCGAGGAGCGCAATCTCCGTCACGCCGCCGACGGCGATGGCATACTGCACCTCAAAGTCACTGTCGCGGAGCGTGCCGCCCGCGGAGCGGAGCACGTAGGCGAACTCATTGGGGATGACGAGGTCGGCGCGGTGGTCCATGCACATGCTGACGAGCAGCCGGGCCCGGGCAGTGGTGGCGGGCATGGAGCCTCTGCTCTCCGGCAGATTGTGCCAGCGGAGCAGGTCTGCGACCGCGGTGCCCTCGAGTTCGGGGAAGATGTCGGCGACGTCATTGACCTCGGCGAGACGAGGGTCGTGCGGGTCGAGGGCCGGTGCGAGATACTCTGCCATGGCGGACATGCGTGGAGGAGAGAGGAGGAGTGCGGGCGCGGCCGTTTCGGGATTGCATCCACACGCCGCGCGTGAAAGAGAGGGCCGCTCCCGAGCCTGACGAGTTACCTTACATGAGACGACCCTCGCCGCAACAGCATCGCGCCCTCGCCGTCGCCATCGCTATGACGCTGCTGGCGCTCCTCGGGGCCTGCAGGAAGGAGCCCAAGCACCCGCCGCCGGCCCCGCCGCCAGCCATGCCGACGCGCTCCGCATCGTTGCCGCTGGAGGCCATTCTGCCGCGTGGTGTCACCGCAGCGGCCTGGCTCGACCTCGCTGCGGTCCGGCGCGATCCCCGGCTGCAGCGCATCTGGCAGGAGGTGGGGATGCCGGGCGGTGCCGCCCGCGAAGGAGACCGTGACCGGCTCATGTCGCAGGCCTCCGAGCTTGTGGTGGCCTGGTACGGGATGGACGGCTCGCGCCCGCTCCGGCTGCTGCGCGGCGCCTTCGTCCCTGCGCTCGAAGCCGACGGCGAGGGCAGCGGTCGCAAGCCAACCCCCGACTGGCGGGTCTGGAGCCCGACCGAAGACCTGCTCGTCGCCGGCGACCCGGAGCTCGTGCTGCAGTCCGGTGCCCGGATCCGTGTCGCGCAGCCCGGAACCGATGAGGCCTGGCGCGCCGCCGTAGGTGGACCGCCCGCCGTCGCCCGTGCGGTCTTTGTTGCAGACCCCGCCCACGCCATCTGGCTGGCCACCCAGGTCGACTACAAGGAGATCACCGACCGCGCCGCAGACATCGCGCGCATCGAGGCCTCCGCGACGCTCGGGCTGGGGCTCGACCTGATCGTCTGCGTCGTCCCGACGCAGCCCGCTCTCGGCGTTCGGGCAGCCGAGCTGGTGACCGCGCTACTCGCGGTTGCGCGGGGACTCGTTGCACAGTCGGAGGGCTCGGCGGGCTCCGGCGAGCCCGGGCTGATGGCAGGGCTGCTGGCCTCCGTTCGCGTGGCGGCGCCCACCGCAGACGGCAGCGTATTCCTCTCGCTGGAGGTCAGCGGAGCAACGCTCGACCGCCTGGTCGAGGGACTCCTCACCGCCCCCGCGCCCGCACCTGCAGTTGGCAGCCCCGCGCCCCCACCGACACCTGCCGTGAAACCATGAGCTGCACGCCACGCGAACTCGAATCCTACCTCGCCACGCTGCTCGGCGTGAGCGCCTTTGCCGACTACTGCCCCAACGGCCTGCAGGTAGAGGGCGGGCGGCAGATTCGACGCCTTGCTGTCGGCGTGACCGCCAACCTCGCCCTCCTCGAGGCGGCCCGCGAGGCGGAGGCCGATGCAGTGCTCGTGCACCACGGCCTCTTCTGGAACAAGGATCCACGCACGCTCACGGGCTGGCGGGCGGCACGGGTGCGGAGCCTGATGCAGGCAGACCAGTCCCTGTTCGCCTACCATCTGCCGCTCGATGCCCACCCCGAGTTTGGCAACAACGCCGGCATGCTCCGCGCCATGGCGTTCGAGCCGACAGAGCCGCTCACCGTCGACGGCCTGACCCTCGGCTTCCTCAGCAGGCTCTCTAATGCCATGACAGCGCTGGAGGTGATCGAGCGAGTCGAGGCCGTAACGGGCCGCGAACCGCTCGTCTTCGGCGACCCGGACCAGCTGGTCGCCACCATCGGGATGCTCTCGGGCGGCGGCGCGGGCTACTTCGAGGCGGCCCGCGTGGCAGGCGTCGACCTCTTCATCACGGGCGAGGCGGCGGAGTCGAGCCAGGCGATGAGCGAAGAGCTGGGTGGGATGTTCGTCGCCGCGGGTCACCATGCGACGGAGCGCTTCGGCGTGGAGTTGCTGGGCAGGCACCTCGTGCAGACCTTTGGCGTCGAGTTGCTGGTCATCGACATCGACAACCCCGTCTGAGCCCCGTTCGGGCGCAAGAAGGATCGGGCATCGAAACAAATCGGGGGCGGGGGTCGTTGCCCTTGTCGGCTTGCTCCAATAGGGTAGACCGACGCCCCGATTTTGGGGGTAGATACGAGATTGCCATGCGCCGTTCCTGGGCCCTTGTTCAGTACACCATCACCGCGCTGGCGCTTGTCGCCGGTTTTGCCCTCAGCATCCGTTTCAGCGACCGCGGCTATGTGCTCGACGCTGAGGCTGGCAGCCCGCTCGCGACCGCGACGGTCACAGAAGGCGACTATGACCTGACGAGCCTCCGGCTGCTCAGCCGCGTCGCGCTTCAGGTGACCAACAGCTATGTGGAACCGGAGCGCATCGACGGCAAGAAGATGCTGGTCCGGGCCATCGACCGAGTGCAGAAGACGGTGCCCGAGCTGGTCGCCATCTTCTCGTCCGACATGGACAAGAACCCTGCATCGGTCGAGATCCGCATCGGCACGCAGAAGAAGGTCTTTGATATCTCGAAGGTGCAATCGCCGTGGGAGGTACCCCTTCACCTGCGCCAGATCTTCAGCTTCATCGGACCGCACATCGACACCGAGGAGACGAAGCTGCAGGAGGTTGAGTATGCGGCCGTCAATGGCATCCTCGATACACTCGATCCGCACACGACATTGCTGACGCCCGACGTCTACGACGACATGAAGAACAGCAACCGGGGCAATTTCGGTGGACTGGGCATCGTCATCTCGATTCGCGGTGGAGAACTCACCGTCATCTCGCCCATGCCAGACACACCGGCCGGCCGCGCCGGTATCAAGTCGGGCGACAAGATCCTGAAGATCAACGAAGACTCCACCATCAACATGCCGCTCGACGAGGCAGTCGGCAGGCTCCGCGGACCGCCGGGCACCACCGTCACGGTGGAGTTCATGCGCCACGGCTGGTCTGAGGCTCACAAGTATACCTTCGAGCGCGAAGAGATTGAGGTGCAGTCGGTGACGAGCAAGGCGCTCGCCAACAACATCGGCTACGTTCAGGTGCGCGGCTTCCAGGGCAACACGGCCCGCGAGGTTGGCGATGCCGTGAACGCGCTCTCCAAGGAGATGGGCGGCATGAAGGGGCTCGTCCTCGACCTGCGAAACAACCCTGGCGGCCTGCTGCGCGAGGCCATTAGCATCTCCGACCTCTTCCTTGAGTCGGGCACCATCGTGACCACCGTGGGCGAGGCCGACAAGCTCCGCGACGAGGTCCGCGCCAACCGCGCCGGCACCCAGCCAAACTACCCGCTGGTGCTGCTCATGAACCCCGGCTCGGCCTCCGCGAGCGAGGTTGTGGCAGGCGCTCTTAAGAACAATGACCGCGCCATTGTGGTCGGCGAGCGGAGCTTCGGCAAAGGCAGCGTCCAGAATGTGCTCGAGATGGACGACGGCTCCGCGCTCAAGTTGACCATCGCGCAGTATCTCACGCCGGGCCGCAACGGCTCGCCCAACGGCGTCTCCATTCAAGGCGTCGGCATCGTTCCCGATGTGCAGCTTGTACCCGTCTCCATCACCGACAAGGCGGTCGACCTCTACCCGAGCACCGAGGTGCTGCGCGAAGGCGACCTCGAGACCCACCTCGCCTCCACCCATACCGCCGCCGAACAGGAGCTGCCGAGCTCAGTCATCAAGTACTACCACGAGCCGGAGGAGGCCGACCCGGAGGCCATCAACGACCCCAACGAGTTCAAACTCGACATGGAGATCAGCATCGCCCACGACATGCTGGTCGCGGCCGGTCCCGTCTGGGAGCGCTCCGCGGTGCTTGCCAAGGCGCAGCCCGCCATCGACAAACTCGCGCAGCAGCAGGCGGAGGAGATTCGCCTCAAGTTGGTCAAACAGAAGATCGACTGGACCCGCGCCGACAACATCATCCAGCCCGTGAAGCTCCAGATTACGAGCGATCATCCCAACAACCAGGTCACTGTCGGCGAGAAGATCAAGCTTACCGTCTCTGCCACCAACCTCGGCAACCGGCCCCTCTCGCAGGTGCGCGCGGTCAGCGAGAGCAGCTACGAGGCCTTCACCGACCAGGAGTGGATCTTCGGCCGCGTGGAGCCCGGCGCCACGGCCACCTGGACGGTCGAGGTCGCTGTGCCGCAGGAGGACACCACCCGCGTGGACGAGATCCGCTTCAAGGCCTTTGCGGATGAGATCGACCTTGGCAGCTCAGCCTCAGCCTTTGTCCGTGTGGAGGGCAAGCCGCGGCCGCAGTTTGGCTTCTCCTACTGGATCGACGACTCCGAGAGTGGCAACAGCGACGGCCTCCTGCAGGTGGGCGAGAGCGTGAAGTTCCACATGCTGGTCCGGAACACGGGCGGCGGCGAGGCCGGCAAGGTCAACTTCAACATCCGCAACAAGTCTGAGAGCGCGGTCTTCATTACCAACGGCCGCGGCAACGCCCCCAAGCTGGGCGTCGGCGAAGAGCACACCTCCATCTTCGACTTCTCGGTCCGTTCGCGGCCCGCCGACGGCAACATCAAGCTCGACGCCGAGGTCTTCGATACGGACTACCTCGAGCTTCTCCGCGAGACCCTCTCCATTCCCGTCGACGAGGCCGGCGCCGCGACCCCCACGGTGGCAGCCAACGCTTCTGCGGAGGTCTCCTCGCGGCGCGCCCCCATCTACGCCGGCGCTATGATCGGCACGCCGATGCTCGCCGAAGTGGAGGCAGGCGCCATCCTTCGGGTGGTCGGCCAACGCACCGACTGGTTCCGTGTGGAGCTCGAAAAGGCCCGGTTCGGCTGGGTCCCTGCCGCCGCCGTCAAGCTCCGTGCGAAGCCCGCGGCGACATCCGTGCACCCGCCCATGCTCCTGCAGTTCCAGGCGCCCTTCATCGACATCAAGGCCGGCCCATCCATCACGGATCAGCCCACCATCACCATCTCCGGCGTGGTGAGCGACGACCACCTTGTGAAGGACCTCTACATCTTCGTCGAGAACGAGTCGTCGCCCTTCAATCCCCAGTCGGTCAAGCGGGCCTACGAATCGATCGACCTCATGTCGTCGCCCTTCAGCGCCGAGATTCCGCTACGGCCCGGCTACAACCGCATCCTTGTGGTGGCCCGCGACAACGACAAGGCGACCACTTCCGAGGTCAGCCATATCTACCGTAGCAAGAGCGCGAATGCGCCTTAGCCGCAAAGACTCCAAGTTTGAGGCCATCCGCCTCGGCCAGTTGCAAAATGGCCTCTCCTACGCGCTCTGGCCAGACGCGCGCGACGCCGTTGCGACGCTGCAGATCTGGGTCTCGGTGGGCTCGCGCGACGAAGCCGACGGAAAGACCGGCCTTGCCCACATGCTCGAACACCTCATGTTCCGCGGAAGCGCCACCGTCCCCGACGGCGAGTTCGACCGCCGCATGGAGTCGCTCGGCGCTCAGGTCAACGCGGCCACCTGGCTCGACTACACCTACTACACCACCACCGTGCATGCCGCCGCGCTACCCGAGGTGCTCGAACTCGAAGCCGACCGGTTCGCCCATCTGCTCATCACGCAGGAGGTCTTCCGCGCCGAGCGAGAGGTGGTGGCCAACGAGCGCCGGCAGGTTGTCGAATCGGATCCCGAGTCCATGATGATGGAGCGGTTCTACCGCGAGATCTACGGCGAGTCCTGTTACGGCTGGCCCACGATCGGGTGGAGCGACGATATCGCCGGCTACCGTGCCGAAGATGCCCAGGCCTTCCATCAGGAGGCCTACGCGCCGAGCCGCCTCTTCATCTCCATCGCGGGCGCAGTCGACCCGTCGCAGACACTCGCGCTGCTCGAGCGGACCTTGGGCAGCCTGACGCCGCGCCAGAGCGTCCGGCCGCAGCGGGAGGTGGCGCTTTCGGAGAGCTTCTGCAGGACGATGACGCTGCCGGTCGCTGCGCCGCGCGTGAATCTGGCCTGGCCCACCGAGGGTCGCCGCGCGCCGAGCTTTGCGGTCTGGTGCCTGCTCCACGACCTGCTCAGCGGTGGCGACTCTGCCCTGCTGCCGGCGGCCCTGGAGGTGAACGAGAAGCTCGTGCTCGATGTGAATGCGAGCCAGTATGACCACGCCCTGCCCTCGCTCTTCGAGATCAGCGCGACACTCCGACAGGGCGTTGGACCGGAGCGCATCCGGCGGGCAGTGGACGCGGTGCTCACCATGCTCGCTGCGTCGGGACCGACGGAGGACGACATGGCCGTGGCCAAGACCCGGCTCCGCGCGCAAGACGCCCTGTCGCTGGCAGGTACCTATGCCCGCGCCGAAGACCTCGGCGAGAGCTGGATTGCCTTCGGCGACCCGCTCGCCGGTCTCCGACTTCGAGATGAGATTGTGGCTGTCACCGCCGCAGAGATCCGCAGGCTTGCGCATCGGATGCTCCACGAGCTGCCGCGCTACGAGCTCGTCGTGCTGCCGACCGGCAGTGATGAGGAAGCATGATTCAGATTCCGAGATTTGATGTGGCGCTTGAGCCGCTACCGGGCGAGGACCGGATGGTACTCTCCGGCGGCCCATCGTTCGGCATCGTCAGCATTCGCATTCACTTCGACCATGGTACGGCCAGCGAGCCCGACGAGGTCTCAGGCCTGCTCGATGTCGCCCTCACCATGCTCGATCGCGGCACCCACAGCATGCCCCGCCTCGTCCTCAGCCGCGCCTTCGAACGGCTCGGCGCGAGCCTGGGCGTGCGTGCCTTCCGCACCTCCTGGTATGTCGACCTGACCGTGCTCGAGG
>CANMDT010000035.1 GCA_947496715.1 Myxococcales bacterium | reverse complement strand
CGAGCCGCAGAATTTCTGGCCAGGCGTGACTGGCGAGGAGCACTGGGGGCAAGCAGGGGCTGCCGACTTGGGAGCGGCGGGCGCTACCACCGGTCCTCCGCAGCCAAGGCAGAACTTAAAGGATGCCTCATTTTCTCGGCCGCACTTCGAACAGGTAATCACGGCATCCTCCACAGCGGTGTTCAGGTGCGGGGAGGGTACCACCGAGAAGGTTCAAGGGCAAGGTAGATTGCCGCCCGCCGGGTTCCGCGGTAGGTGCTGCAGCAGCAGGCCCACGCATGAAACATCTCCTCCTCTTTTTTGCGGTTATCGTACCCTTCGTGCCCGATCTTGGGCAGGTTGGAGGCACTGGTATTCTCGGACAGGTCACCCTTGCGGACAAGTTGGCGGTGCCCGGCCTCGTCGTGCTGGCGATGATCGCGCGGAGGCTCCCACCGACGCCTCTGGAGCGGTACGCTCATGCGCTCGTTGCCTTCATTGTCATTGCTCTGATCGCCTCTGTCTCGGTACCGCTCCGCTTCCCGGCGGCCGAGCCAACTGTTGCTGTGATGGGCGTGCTGCGGATGGCCAAATTCTCCGTGTACATGCTCTTGGCCTTCGCGTCCCTGCGCTGCTTTGCTTCGCCGCTTTACCGACGGACCGTGATTGCGGGGTGGGGAGCTGGGGTCGTGCTGCTGTCCGGCGTTCTTGTCTATCAAGCGCAGATTCTCGATCAGGGAGTGCGTGGGGCGGGGCGAACGGACCTGCTCTTTGGCAATCCCACCTCGGTTGCCCTGGCATGTGTGGTGGTGAGTAGCACCTATGTCTTGACCTCCGGGCGCCTCGCCGGAGCGCGCTCTTGGATGCTGGCAGCCGTCACGCTCACAGGCGTCGTGGGAATGATTTTTTCGCAGGGGCGCGGCGGGTGGCTCAGTCTTCTGCTGGGGGCGGCATTCATGACCCGTCGCATCAGGATTCGTTATGTGGCGGCTGCCGCGTTCGTCGGGCTGATTGTGGCAGTAGCCGCAGCGAACTCGCCGAGCGTTGCGCGCAACCTGCAACGGCTGATTGTGGAGGAGAAGGACTATTCGGTTGCGGGAGACGAGGCGGAGTCGAGCGTTGATGACGGTGGCCGAATTGAGACATGGGTCCACGAGAGCGCCAAACTGTCGGAACATCCCGTGCTCGGGTTCGGCATCTTCCACCGTGGCGGGGCGTCGCCCCTTTGGTCGACAGGGAGCCATAACTTCTTTCTTCAGATGTTCCTGGAGGCCGGCCTGCTGGGTGGCGGTGCCTTCCTCTGGTTCTTCTGGAACCTCTGGCGGGCCACGCAGACGCTCCAGCGCGATGCTCGGATCGGTGGACAGGCAGTGCTGCTAACCATGGCTTCTGGCGCGATGGGCGGCGAGTACCTCTACGGTGATGCGCCGCTCTACTGCTTCCTGATCGCACTTTGGATGCTGACCATTCCTGCCGAGTTCGGCACCGTGCCGGTCGCGTCGGAGCCGGTCCCGAGTGGGCGCCGACGGATGACCGGTCAGCCGCGGAGGTCGGAGAGCGCAAACAGCGCGCGGAGCGGGATGCCGGCTTCAGCGAGCGCCTCTGCGCCACCTTCGCCACGATCGACCACGCAGAGCGCCCCGAGCACCTGAAACCCTTCGGCCTGCGCCGCCCGTACGGCATCGAGGGTAGAGCCACCGGTTGTTACGGTGTCATCGAGTACCACAACGGCCGCGCCGTCGGGCAGGTCGCCGGCGCGCTCGATGCGCTTGCCGGTTCCATGGTCTTTCGGTGCCTTGCGTACGAGGAAGCCGGCAAGCGGACGCCCCTCCGCGAAGGCAGCCATGCTCGTCGCCGTTGTGAGCGGGTCGGCACCCAGCGTGAGCCCTCCAACGGCTGCCGGTGACCATCCCGCGGCGTCGAGTTCGCGTAGCAGGAGCCGGCCGATGATGGTCGCGCCCTCGGCGGTGAGCGACGTCTTGCGGAGGTCGATGTAGAAGTCGCTCCGCTTGCCGCTCGCCAGCAGGAAGTCTCCCGTCCGGAACGAGTGCTCACGAATGAGCTCAAGCAAACGCGCACGGTCTGACATGCTACTGCTCGTCGGAACGGACCCGCGCGGGGGTGCGCGAGAGAAGTGCGAGCTGCTCGGTGGAGGTGCTCGCTCCTACGGCTGCGGGCTTCTTCGGTGCAACGCGGCTCACTCGCTCGGTGGCGGGTAGGCTTTCGCTGCGCGCCGGTGCCGCGCCACGCGAGGGTCGCGCCGGCGGAAGCTGCGCAGGGTCGCTGTTGGCTTCGAACCGGCCGCGGAGGGTCGCGCCCGCTTCAATCGAAAGCGAAGTCGCGGTCAGGTCGCCTTCCAGCTCTGCCGAGCGCTCGAGCAGTGCCCTGTCGTCGACCTGGACGTTGCCGGTGATCTTTCCGCCGATGCGGATTGAGGTCGCTGTGACATCGCCCAACAGCTGGGAGGTGGCCTCCAGAAGCAGGGAGCCGTCGAGCTGAATGTTGCCTTCAATTGCGCCGGCAACCGTGAGGTCGCCGGAGCCTACGACGCTACCCGTGATGCGGGTGGAGGCGCCGATTCTATGGGTCGCGTTGCTCATCAATGCACCTTTCCGATCGGTTGTGCTTAGACGTCCATCTCGATGTGACCCTTGAAGGTCGCACCCTCGGCGATCTGAATGCGGGGGGCGCGGAGGTCGCCGATAACGCGTGCGTTGGTCGCGACATCGATGCGGTCGGTGGCGACGAGGTTGCCCGTCACGCTGCCGTAGACCTTGATCTCGCTTGCTTCGACATCGGCTTCGACCACGCTGCCCTTCTCGATGATGACGACATCGGTGAGCGAGATCTTGCCTTTGACGGCGCCGTAAATGGTGAGCGGCTCGTTGCCGCCAATCTCGCCGTCGACCGTGAGGCCGGCTCCGATGACGGTTCCGGAGGGTTGGGGCGATGCGGTACGGGCTTGCGTCGTGATTGCCATGGGGTGTCCTTGAAGGCCTAGGAGGCGGAGCGGTTGGAAGGTGTGATAGTGACTGTAGCGCTGAGGGTAGCGCCGGGCTGCATGTCGAAATTGTCCGCTGTGAGCTCGCCGCGGAGCGACCCGGGCGCCTCGAGACGTACGATGTCGCCAACCATGGCGATACCGGTGTAGTCTCCGCGCACGATGAACTGATCGGTCTTGATGTCGCCCGTGAGCGAGGCGTCGGCCTCGAGCGTCACTGTGCCGTCGACCTCCACGCCACCTTCTATGCCGCCGAGGATGGTCAAACCACCCGTGCCGGAGATGCTGCCGACGATGGTGGTCGACCGACCGATGGTGTTGGCCACCGTGGGTTGTGAGTTCGTGGAGCGCTGCATGGTTGCCGACCGTCGTCTGGGGGGTGAGACAACGGCCCTGCGTATCCCTGCCCCCGCGGAGTGTCAATCAGCGTCGAGCCCAGAGAGCCATGCCGGTGAAGTTGGTGGTGCGCGCTGTCGCAGGAGACGGCTCCAGCCTCCGGCGGAGAGCAGATCGAGCTCTGCGTTGACGGCTGCGATGCGCGCGACCTTCTCCCAGACCTGATCGGCAGTGAGTGATTTGGCCATCAGCTCACCCTGCAGCGAGCGCCGTTCGACGAAGAGGCTGATGGCCCGCCGGGCCTGCTCCCGAAGCCCATCGCGACGCTTGGTTGCAGCGGCTGCTGCGTCGGCCTGCTGCCTGACTTCGTCTTCGACGCGTCCGTCGAGATCCCAGTCCAGTTTGAGGGTCACATAGTGCACCTCTGTGCTGCTTTGGTCCTCACTCCAGCGCAGGTCGACGCCCTCCGGCGCCAGGGCCTCATCGAAGGCGTCGGTGCGGCTCCGCGCTGAGTCGGCATCGCCGTCGGCGCGGAAGGAGTAGGTGAGCGAGACATCGGAAGGGCTCCAGCGTGACGCCGAGGTTGGTGCGCCCAGATCGGCGCTCTGCGCACCCTGTTCGACCAGCCCAACCAGTTGAGCGACCGACGGTTCCCAACTGAGTGGCGTTGGCTCGGGCTGAGCCGCCTGGCCGAGCGCTGGCAGGAGCGCTGCGGCGAGCGTTGCAGTCAGCGTAGCCGTGAACCAAAATCGCAGGCGTTGACTGCTCACGGCTGCGCTCCGGGGTAGATGCCCTGCATCGTCCAGGAGAGTCCCGAACCGGCAGGGTCTGCGCTGCCGTTTGGATCGAGTGTCCACCCCTCCGCGCCGCGGGGTGGCGACCAGAGCGGGTCGCTCTGTTGCGGACGGTCGCTCCAGACCGCAACCAGCAGGGCGCTCCAGGCGGTGTCGTCTTGCCGCCCAGAGCGGGCGGTTGGTGTACCGACAGCGTCGGACCGTTCCGCAGCGAGTTCGCCCCGCGCCTGCAGCGACAGGGAGGCGGGGAGGAGCCGCGCAGAAACCGTGCGGGGCGGCAGGCAGCCGCAGAGGGTCAAGAGGAGGACAAATCGCTTCATGGAGACCTCGGAGAGAGGGGTGGTAAATCCCTTCTCGTCGTTCGCGGCGATTTGTTGCGTCAGAGCTGCGTGATCGGTGCAGAAAATCGCTCGGAGAGCTTCTGCAGGATGCTGGTATGGACGCCGCCGAAGGCCGAACCGGAGAGTCCGGCGAAGAGGTCACCTGGCTGCGCGTGGGCTGCGACGTAGGTCGCGATGTCGGCAGGGTCGGCGATGAGGTGGGTCTCCTTGCCGCCCTCACGGATGGTCTCGGCCAGCTTGGGGATGGAGATCTTCTCGTCGTCTGTGAGGCTGTCTTTGCGCCACGGCTCGCTGAGGATCACGACATCGGCCGACGCGAATGCAGCCGGATATTCGTCCTGAAAGACGGCGCGGCGCGAGGTGTTGCTCTTGGCCTCAAAGGCGGCCCAGATGCGGCGGGTGGGGAAGCGCATGCGGATCGCGGCGAGGGTCTCGCGGACGGCTGTCGGGTGGTGGGCGAAGTCGTCGATGACGACAATGTTGTTGACCACGCCCTTGATCTCCTGCCGCTTCTTCACGCCCTCGTAGGTTCCAGCGGCATCGATGCACTGCTGCAGGGTGAGGCCGGCCGACAGCGCCAGCCCCGTCGCGCCGAGGAAGTTGCGCACATTGTGGAGCCCCATCGTGGCGATGCGCCCCTCGACGGTGCCGAGGTCGCGGTGGGTCATGCGGATGTAGGTGCCGCGCTCGTCGGAGCCGGTCATCTCTGCATGGAGCGTGTTGTCCGCGCCGAATCCGAAGGTCTCGATGCGCGCCGATGCGTGGGCGGCGCAGCGCTTGGCTCTGTCGTCTTCGCCGTTCACCCAGACAACGCCGGCGGGATCTACCTGCGCGGCGAACTTGCTGAAGACCTCTTCGATGGATTCGATGTTCGGATAGATGTCGGCGTGGTCGAACTCCACGTTGTTGATGGCTGCGGCGAAGGAGGGGTAGTGCCAGAACTTGGGCACCTTATCGAAGTAGGCGGTGTCGTATTCATCGCCCTCGACGACGAAGGGCAGCCCTTCGCCGAGGCGGAAGTTGGAATCGAAGTTCCGCGTTACGCCGCCGATGAAGAAGGAGGGGTCGAGACCGGCCTCGTGGAGCAGCCAGGAGAGGATGCTCGAGGTGGTGGTCTTGCCGTGTGTGCCAGTCACGGTGAGCAGCTGGCGCTCGGGGAAGAAGAAGAGCCTCAGCGCCTCGGGCATGCTGAGGAAGGGCAGGCCCCGCTCGACGGTCGCGACGGCCTCTGGGTTGTCGCGGCGCGAGATGTTGCCGACGACGACAAGGTGGGTGTCGGGGGCGATGTGGCTGGCATCGTAGCCCGACATGATGTTCAGGCCGCGCGCCTCGAGCCAGGTGCTCATGGGGGGGTAGGCCATCGCGTCGGAGCCGGAGACGCGGTAGCCGCGCTGCGCGAACATGGCGGCGAGCGTGCCCATCGCGGTGCCGCAGATGCCGATAATGTGGACATTGCGGATGGAGTCGAGGGGCGGGAGCGGGGGGAGTTCGCGGCGTGCAGGGGCGGTCATGGTGCGTTCCGTCGCGTGAGGTCGACAAGGAGGTCGAGGCGGGAGATGGCGAAGGGTGAGGTAGCGAGCGCGTCGCGGCCCTCCTGTGCAAGCAGCGCAAACTGCGTGCCGGCGGCGAGTGCGGTTGCTCGGTCCACCTCACTGTCGCCCACAAAGAGCAGCCCTGCCAAATTTTGGTCGGGCAGGTTGTGTGCAAAGCAGGTGAGCATGCAGGGGTGGGGCTTGGCCTCGACGAAGGTGTCGCCGCCCACGACGTGATCGAAGAGATCGTGCCAGCCCTTCTGCTCGAGGATGATGCGTGCGAAACGCTCCATTTTGTTCGTCGAGAGCAGGAGCGGGAGCCCCTGCTCACGCAGGGCGCGGAGGGTCGCGGAGGCGCCCTCCATTTCGGGCGAACCCTCACGAACGGAGGCCTCGTAGTGCGTGCGGTAGCAGGCGAGGGCGCTCTCGACCTGGGCACCGCTCAGCTCAGGGAAGGAGGCCTCCACGAAGTGGCGGATCCCCCAGCCGATGCCGCGCGCAAGTCGCTCGCGCGACTGCTCCGGCAGGCCGAGCTCTCGGCGCGCTGCGTTCATCGAGGCGGTGAGGCCAGCCTCGGAGTCGATGAGCGTTCCGTCGAGGTCAAATGCGACGGCAGAAATGGAGGTCATGGTCTCCGGCGTGTTGAAGAAGTCGGAGGTCGGTGCTAGCCTACGCCCCCTTCGCCGCAAGTTCGGCGCATGCGTTCGTAGCTCAGTTGGATAGAGCGTTGGCCTCCGGAGCCAAAGGTCGCAGGTTCGACCCCTGCCGGACGTACTTACAAAGAAGCCACCAGACCGGAGCTCGGCCTGGTGGCTTTTTCGTACTTGGCGCCCGCGGCGCGCCGACCCGGCAGGTTCGTCAGCGGCTAGCCGCCGTATTCCGTCTGGAGCATCTTGGCGATGGTCTGCAGCTGCATGTTGGAGGTGCCCTCGTAGATCTTGCCGATCTTGGAGTCGCGGAAGAACTTCTCGGCCGGATATTCCTTGGTGAAGCCGACGCCGCCGAGGAACTCGATCGCGAGCGACGCCGTGCGCTCGGCCACCTCTGAGGCGAAGAGCTTGGCCATGGCAGCCTCCTTCACGAAGGGCTTCTTGGCATCCTTCAGCCGGGCCGCGTTGTAGACCATCAGCCGGGCGGCCTCGATCTCCATCGCGACGCGCGCATACTGGAACTGCATGCCCTGGAAGCTGGCGAGCTTCTGCCCGAACTGCTCGCGCTCGAGCATGTACTTCATGGAGTAGTCGAAGGCTCCCTGGGCCAGGCCGAGCATCTGGGCGCCGATGCCGATGCGGCCCTCGTTGAGGGTCTCGATGGCGATCTTGTAGCCCTTGCCGACGTCGCCGAGGACCTGGCTGTCGGGGACGAAGCAGTCCTCAAAGACGAGCTCGCAGGTGCTCGAGGCGCGGATGCCGAGCTTGTCTTCCTTCTTGCCGATGGAGAAGCCGGCCGCGTCGCGCTCCACGAGGAAGGCGGTGATGCCGCGGTAGCCCTTGGAGAGGTCGACGTTGGCGAAGACGATGAAGAGGTTGCTCTCGCCTGCGTTGGTGATCCAGAGCTTGCGGCCGGTGAGCGACCAGCCGCCCTCACGGCGCTCTGCCGTGGCGCGGAGTGCGAAGGCGTCGGAGCCCGAACCCGCCTCGCTGAGCGCGTAGGAGCCGATCCATGAGGAGGCCAGCTTGGGCAGATACTTCTGCCGGATCTCCTCGGTGCCGAAGTTGAGCACGGCGTTGACGACGAGCGTGTTCTGAACATCCATGAGCACCGAGATGCTCGGGTCGACCTGGGCGATTGCCTCGATGGCCAGGATGGCGCTGAACATGTCGGCGCCCGCGCCGCCGTAGGCCTCGGGAATCTCGATGCCCATGATGCCCAGCTGGAATAGTTCGGGGATGAGCGCCTTGTCGATTGCGGCAGCCTGGTCCATGCTGTGCACGCGGGGGCCGATGCGCTCGCGGGCGAAGGCGAGCACCGTGGTGCGGAAGAGGGACTCGTCTTCAGAAAGCTGGGTCAACGGCGGGGTGCTCACGGCGGTTCTCCGGTCTGGTGCGGCTGCTGGCATCGCAGTCGCGGGCAGCCTAGTCACTCGGGCGAAAGGCAAAAGCCCCTCGTGCAGTGCGTGGCGCATTTCGCATCGTTCCGCCGACCCGCCCACATGCCACTTGCTTGACGGAGCCTGCCTACATCCATACCTCGCGGCCCAGCCTGCCCCTTGATTGAGGTGTCCGATGAGCGACGCAGTCTATCCCAATCCTAGCTCCACAGCGCTGCTGGTCATCGATATCCAGGAGCGGCTGATCGGGGCGATGGAGCCGGATAGCGCACAGCGGATGGTGCGGCAGACGGCGCTCCTGATCGCGACGGCCGCGGAGTTCGGCTGGCCGGTGGTCTACTCGGAGCAGTATGCCAAGGGGCTCGGGCCTACGGTGGAGAGCCTGCGCGGCCCGTTGGAGGCCTGCGGTGCCCGAAAGGTCGAGAAGGTGGAGTTCTCCTGTTTTCGGAACGCCTCCTTTGCCGCGGAGGTCATGCCGATGCTGCCGAACCACATCATCGTGGCCGGCATGGAGGCCCACATCTGCGTGTTGCAGACGGTCACCGACCTTCAGGCGCGGGGCCATCAGATCTTCGTTCCGCTCGACGCGGTGAGCAGCCGTCAGGCCGATGCGCGCGACAACGGTCTCGCGCTCATGGCCCGCGCGGGTGCTGTGGTGACCAACGCGGAGTCGGTGGTCTTCTATGCGCTGCAGCGGGCGGGAACGGAGCGGTTCAAGCGGCTCCAGGCGCTCATCAAGTAGCGCCTCCTTCCGTGCTGCCGCTGGCTAGCCTTCGGCCTGCGCGATGAGCACAAACTTCTTGCGGGCATGGTCAGCGCGGGTCCGGATCTCTTCGAGCTTGAGCTCGTGGTAGGGCTCCTTGCGGGCGTCCAGGACCCAGGTCCAGGTCGCGTCGCTGGTCGGAAAGACGACGTCTCCGTCTTTCACGGTCGCCTCGCCGACGAGGGAGCCATCGACGCGATAGAGGAGCAGTTTTCCGTCAGCCATGGTGATTGCCTCAAAGGGGTAGGCCGCAGCGGGCCGTTCAGATTCAGGTTGGCGTGTTAGGCGAAACGGCGCTCGCTTGCGACCCATTCACGCGGGGTCGGGAGCAGGGTGCCCTCTTCGATGAAGTAGATGACATGGGGTAGGGCGCGGCGCGCGGCCTCTTGGTGGCTGAAGGCTGCCTCTGCGAAGGCGGCTGCGCCATCGCGGCTGAGCGGTGTGATGAAGAGGTGGTCTGGCGACGCGGCGGCAAGCATCAAGCCGTGACGAGCCCGGTCGAAGAGGTGGGTTGCCAGGATGGTGAGCCGAGCAGCGTCTGCGCCGTCGCCGTGGAAGGCACGCTCCATGGGGTAGCTTGCGCCTTCTACAGGTCGAAAATCCGCGCGGGTGCGGTGGAGCAGCATGGAGGCCGCTGCGCGCTCGATGCGCTCGGGGTGAACCGACCATTCTTCGCGGAGCCGCTCCGTGATGGCGAACCGGCGGTCGCGCCCCTCGAAGACGAAGTAGAGCGTGTGGTGGTCGTTGAGCTTCCAAGCAACCAGCGGCTCGCCTGCAATCGCGGCATAACCCCTGCCGAAAGCCTCGGTGTCGAGCAGGCTCGTGATGGAGGCTGCGGCCGAGACGAAGTCGAACTTCGAGGCGGCCGGCAGGCAGGGTGCGGCAAGGGCAAAGGCTGCGCCGCGGAGGAAGGCGCCGTCGTCACTGCCGTCGAGCTGCTCGTCGAGCCACGAGGCAGCCACCCGCTTGCGCGCCTTGGGCTGCTCCTCAGACCAGAGGTCGAGCGCGCCGTCGACATCTGTCCAGCAAAGTCCATTGGCAGTGAGCAGTGCGCCGCGCTCGGAGGAGGTCGTCATGCCGCGAACTGCGAAAGTGCGGCGCGCATGCGACGGAGGGTCTCGGCCTGTCCGACCACCGCGATGGTCTCGTAGATCGGCGGGCTGACGGCGTCGCCCGTGAGTGCGATGCGGACCGGCTGCGCGAGCTTTCCGAGGCCAAGGCCGGAGCTCTCGAGCACCTCCTTTACGGCCGCCTCGATGTCGGCGGGTTCGAAGCTCGCGAGGGATTCGAGCGCAGCGATGAGCTGCTCAAATCCAGGCTTTGATGCAGCCGACATCCACTTCTTCACCGCAGCCTCCGCGTAGGCAGCAGGGGCCTGCCAGGCGAAGAGTGCGCCGTCGGCCAGCTGGACCAGGTTGAGCGAACGCTCGCGCAGCGCTTCGACCAGCATAAGGAACTTGGCGTCGACCTCCGTCTCCACGCCGCGCGCCTTGAGAAAGGGCAGCGTGCGCTCGGCGAGCGTCTGGGTGGAGAGCCGCTTCATCCACTGGGTGTTGACCCACGACATCTTGTCTTCGTCGTAGCGGCCGGAGCCGCGGTTGACGTCGACGACATCGAACTTCGCGATGAGCTCGTCGTAGGAGAAGATCTCCTGGTCACCATGCGACCAGCCGAGCCGCGCGATGTAGTTCACCACAGCCTCGGCGAGGTAGCCTTGGTCGCGGTAGTGCTGGACCGAGGCGGAGCCCTTGCGCTTGGAGAGGCCGTCGACGAGCGGCAGGTGGCCGAACTCCGGCGGGGTGTGGCCGAGCGCCTTGTAGAGCTGGTACTGGCGGAAGGTGTTGCTCATGTGGTCCTGGCCGCGGACAACATGGGTGACGCCCATGAAGGAGTCGTCGCAGACCACCACAAAGTTGTAGGTCGGGGTGCCGTCGGAGCGGACGATGATGAGGTCGTCGAGCTCTTCGTGGTTCACGGTGACATCGCCGAGGACAAGGTCGTGGACGGTGGTCTCGCCGGTCTGTGGCATCTTGAAGCGGACGGTGAAGGCTGCGTCGCCCTCGGGGGCGTCGGTCCGGTCGCGCCAACGGGCGTCATACTTCGGGGGGCGGCCCTCGGCGATGGCGGTCTCGCGCATCATCACGAGTTCTTCCGCGGTGCAGTAGCACTTGTAGGCAAGGCCGCGGTCGAGGAGGTCGTGCGCTAACCGGACATGCTCGTCGCGGCGCGAGGACTGGATGACCATGTCTTCGTCGTGATGGATGCCCAGCCATTCGAGCCCCTCGATGATGGCGTGCATGGACTGCTCGGTGGAGCGCTCGAGGTCGGTGTCCTCGATGCGGAGCAGGAGCTTGCCGCCCGTGTGCTTGGCATAGAGGAAGTTGAAGAGCGCCGTCCGGGCGCCGCCGATGTGAAGATAGCCAGTCGGGCTGGGGGCAAAACGGAGGCGGATCGACATGGGGAATGGCTCGCAAGACGGGCGCAAATCGGGCGCAGATTCAAGGTGCGGCGGTGTTACCACTGGCCTCTCGGAGCGTCAACGCGCCGTCAGGTCGCGCAGTGGCCCGTGTCGCAGCTGTCGGCCCGCTTGAGGCGGGGCAGGAAGGGGCGCAGGTTCATGAAGCCCCAGTAGCCTACCTGCATCGCCAGCCCCGCTCCCGGAAGCGCCGCGAGCCGGACTGCGAAGCCGAAGGCGGGGATGCGCTTCCAAATCTCCACGAAGGCCAGCGGCCCCGTGAAGATGGTGCCGGAGCCATCCTTGGCGTGGAAGCGTCGGTTCACCTCCTTGGCATCGAGCCCCTCGGCTTCTGCCGAAAAGTTGGCCTCGGTGATGTCGATGAAGGCGATGCGCCCGTCGTTCGAGCGGCGTTGGTAGACTGCGATTTCACGGGCGCAGAGCGGGCAGAGGCCATCAAAGTAGACGCGAAGCGGGGCAGACATGTGGGTCTCCGGGTGATGGGTCGCTGGTGCGCATCGACGACTTGTTCAGCAAGGGGCTGCGGCACGACCACTTTCAAGATGAGTGGCGGCAGCGGAAGGTGCGGCGCGGCGCACGGGAAGTGGATTTTTGGCAGGTCTGCGACCATAGAGGGGGCCGTTGACACCCTGTGAGGCAGCGAGGCGGCGAGGATGATCGGATGCGATGCTCAGTTGATGCTCCGCGCGCTGCCCGGCATCCCGATTGTGCAGCCTGGAGACGACCTCTGCAAGTTGGTTCGTGAGGCGCTCCTGCGGGCCGATCTTGTTCTGCAGCGCGGGGATGTTGTTGTGGTCGCGAGCAAGCTGGTTTCGCGGAGCGAGGGTCGCTTCGTTGCGCTGTCGACTGTCACACCGGGCGACGAGGCGGTGGCGATGGCGTCCCGCTGCGGCAAGGACCCGAGGGTCGTCGAGATGATCCTGTCCGAGTCTTCCGCGGTTGTGCGCGAGACCTCTGCAGCCATCATCGTCCGTCACCGACTCGGGTTTGTCTGCGCCAACGCCGGCATCGACTTCAGCAATGCGCGTCCCGCAGAGGGCAACGACGATACCTGGATGCTGTTGCTCCCGATGGCGCCTGACGCCTCTGCAGATCGCCTCCGTATGGGACTTGCGCAGGACTGCGACGGCATCGGCGTGGTCATCTCCGACTCGTTCGGCAGGCCGTTCCGCATCGGCACGCTGGGCGCTGCCATCGGGCTCGCAGGGCTGCCGGCTCTCTGGGATCAGCGCGGCCGGACCGACCTCTTTGGGCGGACGCTCGAAATCACCGTCACCGGGCTGGCCGATCAGGTTGCAGCAGCTGCAGATTTGGTGGCCGGACAGGCCGATGAAGGGCGCGGTGTGGTGCTTGTCCGAGGGCTTCACTTTGAGCCGGCTGCGAGCGCAGCATCGCAGCTCTCCCGTGCTCCGGAGCAGGATGTCTTCGCGCCGGGCGGACAGCGGACGAGGTCCGAATGAGGGTTGTTCTGCTGGCTGGAGGCGTGGGCGGCGCCAGGCTCGCGCAGGGTCTAGCAGTTGAGCTCGGCCCGGAGCAGCTCACGGTGGTCGTCAACACGGGCGATGATTTCGACCATTGGGGGCTTCGGATCTGCCCTGACCTCGACACCGTAACCTACACGCTCGCCGGGCTGGCACCCGAGGAGCGTGGCTGGGGGCGCGAAGCGGAGAGTTTCGCGCTGCTCGAGACCATGCGGCAGCTCGGTGGCGACGGCTGGTTCCTGCTCGGCGACCGCGACCTTGCGCTCCACCTTCTGCGCACACAGCGGCTCGCGGCGGGGCAGCGGCTTACGGAGATTTCGGCAGAGATTGCTCGCTCGCTCGGTGTGGCGCACCGCATCCTGCCTGCGACGGACGAGCGCTGGGAGACCCGCATCGAGACGACGGAGCAGGGCGAACTCCGCTTTCAGGACTGGCTGGTGCTGCATCGTGCCGTGCCCGCTGCGAAGGCGCTCCGGTTCGCGGGCAGTGCGGTGCCGACGCCGGAGGTGATCGCGGCGCTTGCGGAGGCTGATCTCATCATCGTCGCGCCCTCGAATCCCTTCGTCTCCATCGCCCCGATGCTCGCGCTGCCCGGCTTTTCCGATCTGCTCCGAGGCCGCCCCGTGGTCGGCGTGAGCCCGGTTGTGAATGGTCGCGCCGTGAAGGGACCGCTCGTGGAGATGTTCGCGTCGCTGCACCAGCGCGAGGCCTCTGCTGCTGCGGTCGCGGATTGGTATGGCGACCTCGTGAGCGGTTGGGTGGTGGAGCAAGGCGACGAGGCACCGCTGCTGAGGGATGGTCGTACGGTTCACGGCTGTGCCACGGTGATGGGCGGCCTCGAGGGGCGCCGCCGGTTGGCCCGCGAAGTGCTCGCCTTTGCGGCCCTCTCGAAGCGATGACGGGCGGCACCGGCTGGACGGTCCTCGTGCCGCTGCGTGACCTTGGCGGAGGTAAGACGAGGCTATCGCCGTGGCTCTCGTCTGCAGAGCGACGGGAGCTCACCGCCCACGCAGCTGCTGCGGTCGTCTCGGCCTGTAAGCAGTCGGATGAGGTGGATCGCATCGTCGTTGTGACGGGCAGCGCCGAGGCGTCCGATTGGGCAGCCGACGCCGGCGTGATCGCCTGGCCGGAGCCGCCGGGCCGATTGGGTCTCGCTGGTGCGATGGAGGCCGCAGTAGCTGCCCATGCCAACGCCCAAAGCCGGATCGCCGTGGTGATGGGTGACCTGCCGCTGGCCAACGCGGCGGCCATCTCCCGCTGCCTGCGCCGCGCCGACACGCGCCCCGTCACGCTGGTTCCCAGCCGTTCGGGCACCGGTACCAATATGCTTGCCTTCACGGGTGGCGTGCAGCTCGCGCTCGCGCTGGGCGCCCCTGACAGCCTTGCTCAGCATCGCCGCGCCGCGCGGGCAGCGGGCCTTCGCTTCCAGACCGTTCCATCGGCACCGCTCGCGCTCGATGTGGACGATGCAGACGACCTGAGGCTCCTCGCAGGGGTCGCCGCTGCCCGCCGGTCGCTCGCCTTCCTCGCCCGCTTCTAGTCGGAGAGCTGGCGCTCCTGCGCCGTTGGCTCGTAGCGGAAGGCCTGGTCCTGCGTGAGGGCCGCGTAGCTGCCGAAGGTCGCGGCTGCATCTACGACAGTGTTGAGCTGCTCGGTCGCCCCCTCGCCCTCAGTCTGGTCGGCCTCGAAGGTGCGGATGATGCGGTAGAGGGTCGAGCGCTGTGCCGGCACTCTCCCTGCGCTCCGGGCGACCTTGCGGAGCTGCGCCGGCGTGAGGAGCTGGCCATGTCGAGCGCCCGCTGCCGTGGAGATGCTCTCGTTCATCAGCGTGCCACCGAGGTCGTTGACACCTGCGCCGAGGAGGCGGGAGGCGAGCGAGAGGCCCTCCTTGACCCACGAGGCCTGCAGGTTGGGGACGGAGCTGCCCAGGATCAGACGGGCGAGGGCGTAGAGCCGCAGCCGATCGGTGACCGAAGGACCGGGGGCGAGGCCGTCGGTGCCGCGGGCCAGAAAAATGGGCGCCTCTTCGTGCACGAAGGAGAGCGGCACAAACTCGGTGAGTCCGCCTGTCTCGCGCTGCAGGTCGCGGAGCGTGAGCAGGTGGTCGATGCGATGGTGCCACTGCTCCACATGGCCGAACATCATGGTCGCGGTGGTCTTGAGGCCCACCTCATGCGCGGTGCGGACCACCTCTAGCCACTGCCGGGTGTTGATGCGTCCCGGGCCGAGGGTGGCGCGGATCTCGTCGTCGAGGATTTCGGCACTGGTCCCAGGCAGCGTGTCGACGCCGGCCTCTTTGAGTTCGGTGAGGAAGTCGCGGAGCGGGCGTCGCTGCCTGCCGGCGCCGAACTTCACCTCTTCGGGCGAGAAGGCGTGGAGGTGGAGGTGGGGCAGGGCGCCTTTGATCGCTCGCGCTATCTCCGCATACTCGCCGCCGGTCATGCGCGGCGCGAGCCCTGCCTGCACGCAGACCTCGGTGGCCCCCATCGCAGCCGCCTCGGTTGCGCGGCGCACCACCTCTTCGAGCGGCAGATAGTAGCCCTGCTCGGAGCGGAGGTCGCGGGAGAAGGCGCAGAAGCCGCAGGACTTCACGCAGACATTGGTGAAGTTGATGTTCCGATTGACCACATAGGTCACAAGCTCGCCCGCCTGGCGGGCGCGGAGGAGGTCGGCGACCCGAATCAGCGCGTCGAGCGCCTCGCCCTCCACACTGGAGAGCAGAAGCGCATCGTCGCGCCCAATCTCGCCGTCGGTGAGGGCCCGTTCGAGCGCAGCCGCAATGTCTGGCGCGAGAGCGCCGAGCTGCACAGTCACGGGTGCTCCTCCAGCGCGACCTGGCCGCTGGCCCAGCGCTTGGTGTCTGCCCGTCCGATGGCGCTCCGGACTGGCTCGTCGAGCCACTCGCTGGAGACGAATCTCGGATAGACGGGCAGCCGTGCGCGGAGCTGTCGGCCCATCGCGCCGAGTTCGGCTTCGAGCCGGCCGAGATGGGGCCAGGCGTGGCCCGGATTGATGTAGTCGGGCGTCATCGGGGAGATGCCGCCGAGGTCGTTGATGCCTGCCGCGACCAGCTCGCCGAGCGAGCAGGGTAGCAGGTTGGGTGGCGCCTGCAGGCTGATCTCCGCGGGGAGCAGGCAGCGTGCGAGCGCGATGACGCGCAAGAAGTGGTCGGCAGTCGGCTCTTCGGAGGTCGCGGAACGGGTACCGGCATGGGCGCGGAAGTTCTGAACGATGACCTCTTGGATATGGCCAAAGCGGCGGTGCAGGTCGGCGATGGCGGAGATGGTGTCGATGGTCTCCTCGAGCGTCTCACCGATGCCGATGAGCAGGCCGCTCGTGAACGGGATGCGGAGGCGCCCCGCCCGCTCCGTCATGGCGATACGCACGGCAGGGCGCTTGTCTGGGGCGCGATGGTGCACCTGCCCCGGCTCGCAGAGCCGGTCGCTCACAGACTCGAGCATGAGGCCCATCGAGGCGTTCACGGGGCGGATGAGCCGGAGCTCCTCTTCGCTCAGGATGCCCGCGTTGGTGTGGGCGATAAGGCCGTGTCGGAGCGCCTCTTCACCAGCCCATCGGAGGTAGTGCGCGGTGCTCTCAAAGCCCCACGATGCGAGGAGCCTGCGGTAGCTCGAGAAGGCGGTCTCGGGGGTGTCGCCGAGGCAGAGGAGGGCTTCGATGCAGCCGAGTTCGGAGGCGCGCGCGAGGGTTCGGGTGATCTCTTCAGGCGACATCGTCCATGCGCCTGGGTCGTCTGGCGAGCGGCGGAAGGCGCAATAGTCGCAGCGATTGCGGCAGAGGTTGGTAACGGGGAGGAAGACCTTGGGCGAGAAGGTGACCACCGTTCCCCAGTGGTCGTCTGCGAGGCCCCGCGCTCGCGCAAGGAGGCGCGGCAAGGGCATGCGCAGCAGGGCGTGGGCGTCGCTCTCGTCGAAGCGTATGGCAGCAGTCTCGCTCATGGTGCCACTCCTAGTGCGAGCGGTCGCTGCGGGGTAGCGGAGAAAGGAGTGGAGGGGTGCAAAAATGGGGAGCAAAAACGATTTTCGCCCCGACACGGGGCCGGGGCGAAAAATCAGAGCGGGAGACGGGATTCGAACCCGCGACTTCGACCTTGGCAAGGTCGCGCTCTACCACTGAGCTACTCCCGCGATCGGGAGCGGACTTCTAAGCGAAGACCGAATCCCCGTCAAGTCAAAAGTTAACCACCCGAGCCATTTGCCACGCCGGGAACGGCGACCTCCGGCTCGACGACGAAGAGCGGCTCGTTGACCTTGTAGTCGCCCGCGCCCACGGCAGCATCGAGGATGGCCTTGAAGTAGGGCGACCAAGCAGCCTCTCCGGCGGCGGCATGCACCAGCAGGCGGGCCCGATTCTTGGTCTCGCCGATCGCGGTCTCGAGCAGCCGCACCCGGAGCTCGGTCTCAAGCTGGGCGAGCTCCTTGGCGGCGGGGGGCGTCGGCGCTGCAACATGTTCCTTGAGGCGGACGATGAAGGGCACGCCGTCGACGAGGATTGTGGTGGGGTGGAGCGGCGCCTCCTTCGTGAGGGTGAAGGCCAGCTTCATGAGCTCGCGCGAACGGCCCACGCTCGGGATCGCGTCAGGCGGCGGCGCGGGGAGCTTGAAGTCACCATAGGACATGCCCACGCCCTCGCGGGCAAAGAGGCCCGTCGAGCCCGACTTGACCTGGGCCGCGCCCGAACCGTCGCCACCGCCGGCCTCCTTGGCCTCGGCCTCGACAGCCTCGGCGAGCGTCTTGGACGTGGCTGCGAGTTCGAGGATGCGCTTGCCACGGAGACCGAGGCCGTCGGCCGCCGTCTTGGTCCGCGACTCCTTGAGGAGCGACGTGGCGATCTCGTTCTTGAGCTCGGCGAGGGGCTTCTTGCCGGCCGCATGGACCTCCTCGACCTTGAGGATGCTGTAGGCAAAGTCCTGCTCGACCGATGTGATGTCGCCGGCCTTCTTGTCCTTCACTGCGTCGAAGACCTCGGCGGCGATGTTCTCAGCCGAGCGGAAGCCCATGTCGCCCTGAGACTCCTTCTCGCGGTCGAGCTCTGTCAGCTCCTTGACCACCGTGGAGAAGTCCTCGGCCTTGGCGCGGGCAAGTGCCGCTTCGAAGCGGGTCTTGGCAGCCGCCTTCTCCGCGTCGTTACCTTCGCTGGGCTTGCGGATGTAGATGCGGCGAAGCTTGATCTCGAGCGGACGGGTGTAGTCGTTGCCCGGCGCGTTGTAGGCGGCCTCGACCTTGGCAGCGTTGGCCTCGGCCCAGGTTGCTGCCTCGTCGTCGGAGACGTCGGCAGCGACAACCTGCGAGGGGTCGAGAGAGACATACTCGAGTTCGACCTTCTCGTTGCGGCGCGCGTAGGCCTTGAGCACCGTCGCGGGCGGGAGCGCCAGCGTGCCGTTGAGCCAGGCAAGATACTGCAGCGCCACGAGCTCCTTGCCCTTGAAGGTCTCGTAGTCGGCGACGGAACGGCCGAAGTAGCCGACGATCCGGTCGCGGTATTCCTTGGAGAACCCACCCGTCTCGTCAGCGTAGAAGTAGTCGTAGTCCACGTTGGCGAACTGCGCCTTATACTCCGCCGGGAAGTCGCGGCAGATGGCCTTGCCATCCTTGTGGTAGTCGTCGTGCCAGTTGACGATGTAGCAGCTGATCGCCTCGGGGGTCACGGTGATGCCCGACGTCTCAGCCCGCTCTGCGAGCAGCAGAACCAGGGCGATGTCGTCGAGGGTTCCCTTGCGGATGTCAGCGAACTTCTCGTCGCTGATCCGCTCGGAGCCGCTCTGCCGCCACCGCTCGACCGTCGCCCGGAGCTCGCTGTCGGTGATCTCCTCGCCCGCGACCTTGCCGGCCCAGTCGCCGCTCTTGGTCGTGTAACCGCTCGACTGAGGGCCAAAGAAGACCACGAAGACGACGATGATGACGCCGAGAATGAAGAGAATAACCTTGTTCCGCCGCTGTTCGCGAAGTGCCTCAAGCATGTTTCCAGTTCTCCATCGATGCGGGCAAAGGCCCGCCGAATAGGCAAGACGAAGGGGAAGGTGTTACTCGCACCCGCGCGAGGTAGCAAGGCGCGCAGCCGCACTCGCGGGCCCGAACCTTGTCGGAGCGGGGAGGGTAGGCTAGTCTCACCCCTTCTGTCACCGCCTCCCTTGCACGAGTCTTCATGATCTTCGACAAGTTTCTCGGACTTTTCTCGAACGACCTCGCGGTCGACCTCGGGACGTCGAACTGTCGGGTCTTCATCTCGGGCCAGGGTGTGGTCCTGTCGGAGCCCTCGCTGGTCGCCATCGAGAAGGATGCCCGCGGCGTGCCCAATGTGCTGGAGATCGGCACCCGCGCCAAAGAGATGCTGGGCCGGACGCCCCCGGGTGTCGACGTGGTTGCGCCCCTCAAGGATGGTGCGATCGACAACTTCGACGTCACCTCGGCGATGCTCCGATACTTCTTCACCAAGGCCCACAGCCGTCGGATGCTGGTGTCGCCCCGCGCCGTCATCAGCGTGCCCTACGGCCTGAGCCAGGTCGCCCGCCGCGTGGTGAAGGATGCAGCGGAGTCGGCAGGCGCCCGTGATGTGCAGCTCATCGAGAAGCCCATGGCATCGGCCATCGGTACCGGCCTTCCGATCGGTGAGCCGGCAGGAAACATGATTGTCGACATCGGCGGTGGGACCACGGAGGTCGCCATCATCTCGCTCTTCGGCATCGCCAGGTGCACGGCGGTGCGGACCGGCGGCGACAAGATGGACGAGGCGATCATCGAGCATGTGAAGCGGACCCACAACCTCAACATCGGCAAACCTACCGCCGAGTCGGTCAAGTGCACCATCGGCAATGCGATGGACATGGGTGAAGACTACGTGATGGAGATTCGCGGCTCCGACGTTGTCTCTGAGCGGCCGCGCATCGTCGAGGTGACCTCCGACGAGATCCGCGAGGCGCTTGCAGGGCCGGTCAACGACATCCTGGCCGCCATCAACGGCGCCTTTATCAATACGCAGCCCGAGCTCCGGGGCGACATTCTCAACAACGGCATCATGCTCGTGGGCGGCGGCTCTAACCTGCGCCACCTTGCCGAACTCATCCGTCGCGAGCTCAAACTCTCGCCCATCCACTTTGACCGACCCTTCGACGCCGCGGTGCTCGGGGCCGGTCAGGTGCTGGACGACCCTCGTCTGATGGCGAAGGTCGCCGTCTCGGCGTGAAGGCGCTGGCGTTGGTCTGCGGGGGAACCCGCTGATGTGGGAGTTTCTCCGAAAGCAGCGCGGCCTGTTTGCCGGCCTCTTCGTGCTCGCGGTGGGCCTCGTCTTCTGGGCGGTGGAGGGGCGCGATGCGACCAGCCGGATAACACCAGTCGGCTCGGTGCTCATGCAGGGTGGCGCGCTGGCGGAGCGGGCGGGGGCAGGGACCCTCTCGCCGCTTTCGACCTTTGTGCAGCGGTTCCGCGATGCGGGGCGCGCTCGGGCGGAGGCCGATGCGCTGAGCAAAGAGGTGGCGCGGACGCGGGAGGAGAATGCTCGTCTGGCGGGCATCCTGCAGGAGAACGCGCGTCTGCGGGCGCTTGTGGGCTTTGCGGCGGCACATCCTCGCCTCGAGCTGGTACCCGCCAAGGTGATTGGGGCGGACATGACGCCCTGGTTTCGTGTCACCTCGCTCTCGGTGGCCTCGGGGTCATCGCGGGTGGCGGTGGGGCAGCCGGTTGTTTCGAGCGCCGGCGTTGTGGGATCGGTCAGCGAGGTTGCCGGCGGCGTGGTTCAAGTGACGCTGGCGGTCGACCCTCGGTCGAGCATCGATGTGGTTGTGCAGCGCAACCGGGCCCGAGGTGTGGTGCAGGGGCTGGGCCATTCCGACGACTACCTCTCCCGGATTGCCTACCTGTTGCGGCGGGACGAGGTGAAGGAGGGCGACCTGCTGGTGACGAGCGGCATCGGCGGGAAGTTTCCGCCCGATCTGATCGTGGGGCGGGTATCGAAGCTTGTGGCGAGCAAGCAGGGGCTCTTTCAGGAGGCGATGGCGGAGCCGGCGGTGGACTTCGGCCGGCTGGAAGAGGTCTTCATCATCCTGGGCGAGAAGGAGCGCTGATGGAGGTTCTCGCCGCCTGGCTGCTCGGACTGGCTGCGCTCTGTGCGCACGCGGCGCTCGCGCCGGCGCTGGAGCTGGAGCGCATCTTCGTGAACATTCCTGTCATATGGGTGGTCTGGGTGACGCTGCGTCGTGATGCTGACTGGGCCTTCGCGACGGTGCTGCTGTTCGGGACGGCCGCGGGACTGCTCGGCGGGGTGGGGCGGGGCCCCTTCCTGATCGCGCTCTGCACGGTCGGGATGGCGACGATCTGGCTGCGCCATCGGCTGCAGCTGGAGGGGTCGCTTGTTGCGGCGGGCTGGGCCGCGGTGATGACCTGTCTGTTTGATCTGGTCTTCTTGTCGCTGGTGTCGGTGTCGTCGCAGCTCCCATGGGCGGGAGGGTATCTGCTCCGGACGACGCCTTTGACCGCGCTGCTGACGGCGGCGGCGGCTGTGCTTTTTGGTCCTTTGCTGTCGCTGCTGGGTCGGCTGTCGGCGGGCAGGACGCGCGGTCTTGCACCGTTGCGGCCCCGATGAGCAGCGAGGCTTCGTTTGGCGGAGCCCTGTCCGGGGCATCGGAGGTGGCGCACCGGACCCGTCGGCTGGTGCTGGTGGGCCTGGTGTTTCTGTTGCCCTGGGTGGTGATTGTGGCGCGGCTCTGGTTCCTGCAGTTGGAGCGGGGCCCTCACTACCAGTCGCTGGCCTCGGGCAACTTTGTTCGGGAGAGTGACATCACGCCGGACCGGGGGCGCATCTTTGATGCGAAGGGCCGCGTGCTGGCGGAGAACCGGCCAAGCTACGACATCATGGCCTCGCCCTTGGTCCTCTTTCGAAACAAAGAAGTTCCCCAGCTATTGGCGACCAAGTTACCGATTGACAGAGACAAACTGGATCGGCTGATCGCCGCTACGCAGACGGGTAGTGGTGCAGAAATCGTTGTCCGTCGCGACGTCCCGCGCGACCAGGTTGCGGTAGTCGAGACCTGGAAGAATGAGCTACCGGGTATCTACCTCCGGATCAGCCAGCGTCGCTATTACCCCTTCGACAGCCTCGCCGCGCACACCATCGGCTATGTCTCGGGCATCTCGGAAGAGGAGGTGCGGAGCTGGGAGAGTACGGGCTACACGGGTGGAGACCAGGTGGGCCGGACGGGGTTGGAGCGCTGGTTCGAGTCGATCCTCCGCGGTGCGCCGGGGCTGGAGCGGAATGTGGTCGATGTGCGGGGTGTGGAGCAGAGCGCGTCGGTGGCCAACGAGCTGTTGGGCTCGCTCCGTCGGGTGGAGCCGGTGCCTGGTCAGGAGCTGGTGCTGACGCTGGACGCCGACCTGACGCAGATTGCCGACGACGCGATGGCGCGCACGCCCAGCGGCGGGCTGGTTGCCCTCGACCCGCGCGACGGCTCGATTCTGGCGCTCTATTCCAAGCCGGGCTTTAACCTGAACGCCTGGTCGGGGCGGCTCTCGAACGAAGAGAAGCGCCGTATCGACAACGACCCCTTCAAGCCGATGCTCAACAAGGTGACCTCGAGCTACTTTCCTGGCTCGACCTACAAGGTTGTGACCGCGATGGCCGGACTGGAGGAGGGGCTTGTGAACCCCAAGACCGAGGTCGATTGCAACGGCGTCTTTCACTACGGCAACCGCGATTTCCGTTGCTGGAACAGGGGCGGGCACGGCGAGGTCAATCCCTCGTCTGCGTTGGCGGCCTCCTGCGATGTCTACTTCTACGGCCTAGGCGTGGAGCTGGGCATAGACCGTCTCGCCCGATATGCGACGGAGTTTGGCTTTGGCGAGATGACAGGTGTGACGCTGCCGGGCGAGTCGGCTGGTCTTGTGCCGACAAAGGCCTGGCACGAGACCCACTCGGACGGTGGCTTCCAGTTCGGGTTTGCGGTCAATACATCGGTGGGACAGGGCGATGTGCGGACGACGCCGTTGCAGCTGGCGCTCTCCTATGCCGCGCTCGCCAACGGTGGGTCGCTCTTTTATCCCCGTCTGGTCGACCGAATCCAGCTTCAGGACGGGACGGCGGTCTATGAGTATCCTCGGAAGGCGCGGCGGCAGCTGCCCTTCAAGCCCGAGAACATCCGTCAGGTGATGCGTGGCCTTCGTGCGGTGCTCGACACCGAGGAGGGGACGGCGCACGAGTACCGACTGAGCTACGTTGACGCCGCCGGCAAGACGGGCACCGCGCAGGTCCGGGCGCTCGACACGGCCCGTCTGGACGGCTCCGAGGCGCTCTTTGCAGACCGTGACCACGCCTGGTTTGTGGCGGTGGCACCGGTGGAGGACCCGCGGATTGTGGTGGCGGTCTTTGTCGAGCATGGCGGCCACGGCGCGAGCGCGGCTGCGCCGGTGGCCATGAAGGTCATTGACCGCTACTTCCGCGAGGTGCTCGGCATGGATGAGGCGGTGACAGCCTACGTGGACGGCAGCGATCGCAAGCGGTTGCACGAACTGCTGCACGAGCCCGAGGCGGTGGCGGCGGGAGCGCCTCCGAAGGTCTCGGGGGAGCCGAGCGCGCCGATGTTCCGTTCACCCAAGGAGGGCAGCGGGAGCGTGCCGGAGGTGAGGCCATGAAATCGACACGTCTGGCGGGAAACCGGACGCGGAATGTGGATCTGGTGCTCCTCTTTCTGCTGATGACGATCGCACTGGTGGGCTATGTGGACCTGCACTCGTCGGCCAATGTGGCTGTGACGGGGCACGACAAGGCGCACCTCATCCGGCTGGTGGTGGGTCTGGTAGCGGCAACGGCGATCGGGTTCCGCGACTACCGGTTCTTGGAGCGGTGGGCCTACATCATCTACGGCGGGGTCATGCTGTTGCTGTTGGCGGTGCTGTTGGTTGGGGATATCCGGAACGGCTCGCAGCGCTGGATTGATCTGGGGTTCTTCGACCTGCAGCCTTCGGAGCTCTCTAAGTTGGCGGTCATCATCGCGCTTGCCCGCTACTTCCACGACCTTGGCGAGCGCGACCGGCTCGGCTTTGCAGACCTCTGGCCTCCGGCGCTGATGGTCGCCTTCCCCTTTGTGCTGATTCTAGAAGAGCCCGATTTGGGGACGGGGTTGGTGGTGCTGTTCATCGCGCTGACGATGATGGCGGTGCAGCGCATCTCGTGGCTGGTCATCGGAGCGAGCGGATTGGCGGCGGCTGCTGCTGCGCCAATCATGTGGTTTTTTGTGATGCACGACTACCAGAAGGCGCGGGTGCTGGCCTTTATGAGCCCCGAGCGGCACCTGCAGGGGGACGCTTGGCAGGTGTCGCAGTCGATGATTGCGATTGGTTCGGGCGGGTTGACGGGGAAGGGCTTCCTGAAGGGGTCGCAGGTTCAGGGCGGGTTTGTGACCTACCACGAGACCGACTTCATCTTCGCCCACCATGCGGAGCAGTGGGGATTTTTGGGGAGCCTGCTGTTGCTCGGGCTCTACCTTGCGCTGGCCTGGTGGTCGCTGAACATCGCACGGACAGCCCGCGACCGGTTTGCGATGCTCTGCTCGGTGGGCGTGGGAGCCTTCGTCTTCTGGCATGTCATCATCAACATCGGGATGGTGACGGGGACGCTGCCGGTGGTGGGGCTCTGGCTTCCGCTGGTGAGCTATGGCGGAACGGCCACGGTGACGGTCATGGCTGCGATGGGTCTACTGACGAGCATCTCGCTGCGCCGACATGTCTTCTAGGCGGTCTCGGGCCTGGTCTGCGCCCAAGCGATTAGGCGCCGCCCTTGGCTGCGTTGCGGAGGAAGTCCTCGACGCCCTTGCGGCCGGGGAAGCCGACGAGGCGGCCGGTGAGCTTGCCGCCGCTGAAGGCGAGCAGGGTGGGGATGCCCTGGATGCCGTTGGTCGAGGCGACCTTCTTGTTGTTGTCGACGTTGAGCTTTGCGATGGCGAGGGTTCCGGCGAAGCTGGGGGCGAGTTCGTCGAGGATGGGGGCAATCTGACGGCAGGGGCCGCACCAGGGTGCCCAGAAGTCGATGACGATGGGGGTGGGCGACTCGAGGACGAGGGTCTGCCAGTTGGCGTCTGTGGCTTCGAGGAGAAGAATGCTGGCCATGTGTCGCTCCGAGATTCGCCGAGTGTGGCGTGGTGAGGGATAGGGAGGGTAGGCCCGCAGGCTGGATTGGTCAAGGCGATGAAATTGCGGTTCGGAGTAAATCGTTTTTTCGATTCATTTCATGAGGTAAACAATACAGTGCGTGAAGTTGTATTTACTTCGTTCGGGCCGTTTCGGGATATCGAACACAACCCGTCGATCCTCGTGGCAGCGGAAGCGGCCGCTATCGTGGCTGCCGCCGGCGGCCGGGCGCGTGCCGAACAGCTCGAGGTGACCTATCTCGCCGCGGAGCGGTTTGCCCATTCAATCGGTCGCGGCCCGCTCCGGATTCATCTTGGCCTGGCTGCCTCGCGGGCGGAGGTGACGGTAGAGCGCTGGGGCCATCCCGAGAGCGGTACTGAGCCCGACAACGCCGGCGTGCTCGGTCCGGTTCGGGGCGTGGAGGCCGCGCCGCTGCAGAGCCATGGGGCGGAGCCGCTGGCGGAGGCGCTCCGGTTGGAGGGCGTCTTGGCAGCGCTCTCGGACGACGCGGGTGGCTTTGTCTGCAACGCGCTGCTCTGGTCGTCGCTGGCGAGCGGCGCCGACAGCTGCTTTGTGCACCTGCCGCTGCTGAGCACTGACGAGGCGCAGGAGGTTGGGCGCTGCCTAGGGCGCGCCGTCTGCCGGTGGCTCGCCGGGGAGGCTCTCGTCTGCGGCCGTCTGCTTGCGGACCCAGCGGTCTGCGTCGCGCCGGGTGAGGGCTGAGAGTGTCTCGTTGAGGCTGGCGGTGAGGTCGATGCCGAGGCTGTTGGCGAGGGTGGCTGCGGCGATG
This sequence comes from Myxococcales bacterium, assembly GCA_947496715.1. GTDB lineage: Bacteria > Myxococcota_A > Bradymonadia > REDH01 > REDH01 > CAIWGR01. The sequence continues at coordinate 1,257 of CANMDT010000035.1, read as the reverse complement.
ATGACATCGGAGAGCTCGGCGGCGACGCGGGCCTCTTCGCCACCCCGCTTCTTCTTGGGGCCGTGGGCGTGGTTGACCTCGCGGGCCAGCTCGCCCACCTCTTCGGTGAGCCGGGCGAGGTTGGCGAGCGGGGGCCAGTAGCCCTCTTCGAACTGGCCGATCCAGGCGTCGATAGTTTGCTGCAGATCGGCGATGGTCGTAACGGGGGGGTAGGTCGCTGCAGAGGTGTCGGGAATGCTCATTAAGGAACTCTGGTCGGAGGAGGATGGCCGCCGGTTGGCGGATTTTTCTCAATCCGTAAAGTCGGGCGACCTCGCCGGTGCGCTGCTTGCGATCGAGCGGGCCCCCGCGGCGGAAGACAAGCGGGTTCGGACGCTGCTGGAGCGCTGGGCGGAGCGTGCTGCCGGTTACCAGGCGAGCGGCCGTGTGGAGCGGGTGAGCGACGCCTTGCGCTGGGTCTTGGTGGACGAGCTGAGCTTCAAGGGCAATGCTGCCGACGGGATGACGGCGGAGGGGAGCTACCTCTCGCGCGTGGTCGCGCAGCGGCGCGGGCTGCCCATCCTGATGTCGAGCGTCTGGATGCTGGTCGGGCGGTATGCCGGCTTCAAGATTGAGGGGATTGGGATGCCGAGCCACTTTGTGGTGCGGGTGCCGGAGGACGAGGGGTTGATCGTGGACCCGTTCAATGCGGGCCGCTCGCTCTCGGTTGCCGAGTGCAAGCAGGTGGTGAACGATGCCACGGAGGGGCGCGTTGGCTGGGAAGACCGCTTCCTCGAGGCCGTGACGGAGGAGGCGCTGCTGGAGCGGGTGCTTCGCAACCTGGGGAGCGTCTTTGTGAAGTCGGGTGAGATCGAGGCGCTGTTTGTCGCGGTGAAGTATATGTCGGCGCTCAAGCCGGAGGCCGCAGAGCCACGGTTTCACCTGGCGCGGCTGACCGAGGAGCTGGGCTCGCTTGCGCTCGCCGGGCCGCTCTTCGAAGAGGTGATGGAGCGGTTCCCGGGCACCAAGTTCGCCCGTGCGGCGAAGTCGCGGCTGGCTGGTGGCGGACCGACGGGCAGGCTGTCGAACTAGCCTTCGGGGCGGCCTATGCCGCGCCTGCTCGCCTTGACTTGAACCTCGAAAGGTGGGATCGGAGCGGCGCAGATGGTTGCTCCGGAGCTGGCATGAACGAGCAAAAAGTACTCCTCATCGACAGCAACATCATGGATGTGCTGCGCGCTGAGCGGTCGCTCTCGGCGGCTGGCTTCCTGATTACAC
>CANMDT010000034.1 GCA_947496715.1 Myxococcales bacterium | reverse complement strand
AACGGGCGGCCCGGACGGCGCAGGGGGTTTGGCGGGAGCCACGCTTCGCGGTGCGGGGGCTGCCGGGGCTGCTCCGTCCGCGGGCGCTGCAGCAGGCGCTGCGGCCGCAGCGGGAGCCGCCGGAGCGGGCGCGGGAGGCTGCGGCCGATTGACGCGTGAGATCCGCCCGGCCTTGGCCCCGGTCGTCGGCGGAGGCGGGGTAGGAGCGGCACTCTGCGCGGCGGCAAGCGGCGCGACGAGCATGAGGAGCGAGAGGGTAGCAACGGCTGAAATGGAGATGCTTCGGTTCACGATCAGAGGCCCTTGGAGAGCGGGAGTCGAATGCGGCTTGGCAGGCGCAACAACAGCCAGACGTTGTAGATTCCATGCAACTTTTATGCCGTATCACGGCACGGGAGATCGGTCGAGTTCTCAAACACTTGAACCCCCACCCCTCGACCCTGTCGCACCCGCTGTGCCAATCTGGCACAAAGAGCCGCGGTCCTCCGCGACCCTGTGCCAGGCTGGCACGACTACTGGATGCTGTAGGTCAGCTGCTCTTCTTTGCCGCGACGCAGCACAGTCAGATTCACCGAGCTCTGCGTCATCATGCTCTGATAGATGTCGAGCGCCTTCTGCGGCGAGTCGATGGGGCTGCCGTTGACCGACATCACCACGTCGCCGTTGCGGATACCGATGGCCGAAAACATCCCACCGCTCTTGAGCCCCTGAAGCCGGAACCCCTTCGCCGCGCCACCCTCGTAGTAGGGAACGATGCGCGGCGCGTTCTCTTTGAGCGACTTCTGGTCGCTGGCCACCTCACGGATGAGGTTGCGGTCCACATTGTAACTGTTGGGGCCGGTCGAGGTCACGCCCGTCTGAATGCGGCTCTCGAGGTTACCGCCCGCGCTGCCCGGCTTGTTGACGACGGTCGGTGGCTCTTCGCTCGCGCCGCCCCTGCCCATGCTCCCCATGCCCGCTTTCAAGCCACCGGCCGCCTGTGCCTTCGCTGCGCGCTTGCTGGGGTCTCCCGGCCGCAAGCACTCCTCCTTTCCCTGACGAGAGAGGAAGACCCGGCTCCGCTCGATGCGGACCACATCGGCCTCTGCCAAGAGGTTGGTACCGATGGTTGCAAACTGCGTCTTGTTGGTGCCGGGGTTGTGAAGCACGGCCATCGACCATTGCGGGTCGGCAGCCACGATGGTGCCCACCAGGGCCAGCGCGATGGTCGACTCCTTGCACGGCCCACCGGGAACCGAGGTCTCGGCCGACGGGTCGGGTTCGCAGGCGCCGCTCTCCGGGTTGCAGAGCTCACCGGGCTCACACTCCACCTCGGTGCACTTGTCCTCGAGCACGACGGGCGGAGGCTCGGGCAGCACATTGGAAATCTCGGGTCGGGTCGACTTGGTTGCCGGCTTGGCCGACCCCTTCTCGCCAACATCCGTCTTTGGGACCGCCACCGTGAAGGGCGCCAGAAAACGGGCACCGATCGCCGAACTGGTGCCCGAGAGCAGCAGTCCGAGCGCGATGATGGCCGCGACCCGGAAGGTCCAGAAGTACTTTTTGAAGTAGGGCTCCATGCCGCCTTGAAAGGTGCGCGCGCGGGGGTCTTTATTCCCGCTCCGGGTTCTTCAACATAACATCATCGGAGTCGGCTTTGCCATATTCCTCCAACTTTCGATACACGGTGCGCCGCCCCATCCCCAGAATCTCAGCAGCGGCGGCCTTGTCGCCCGTCGTGTAGGCTAGGGTGGCGAGGATGAGCCGCCGCTCCGCTTCCGCCAGCGTGGTGCCGATGCTGAAGTGCAGCCCGGCGCCGTCTGGCAATGCCTCCGACACGACCTCGGGCAGGTCGTCGAGGTCGAGCCGCCCGTCCTGGTCGAGCACAACGGCTCGCTCCATCGCATTCTCCAATTCGCGCACATTGCCCGGCCAGCCGTAGGAGGAGAGCCGCTCCATGGCGGCGGGCGTCACCCGTGGCACGGGACGACCCGCCTGCGCCGCATGCAGCGTCACGAACCGGTTGACCAGCAGCGGGATGTCTTCGGCGCGCGACCGCAACGGCGGCACGATGATGGGGATGACATTGAGCCGGAAGTAGAGGTCTTCGCGGAACTCACCAGCCTTCACCATCTCTTCGAGGTTGCGGTGGGTCGCCGCCACGATCCGAGCCTGCACCGAGATTGGCTGCCGGCCACCCACCCGCGTCAGGGTCCCCTCCTGGATGAAGCGCAGCAGCTTCACCTGCATCGCCAGCGGGATCTCGCCCACCTCGTCGAGCAGCAGCGTGCCACCATCGGCGAGCTCCAGCCAGCCCGCCCGCCGGTGCGTCGCGCCTGTGAAGGCACCCGCCTCGTGGCCGAACAGCTCCGACTCCACCAGCGACTCCGGCAAGGAGGCACAGTTCACGGCGATGAAGGGCCCTTTGGCGCGACGGCTGCAGGCGTGGATGTGACGGGCAAAGAGCTCCTTGCCGGTGCCCGATTCGCCCCGCAGCAGCACGGTCGCGTCGCTCGCGCTCGTCTGCGTCGCAAGCTGCAGCGCGCGTCGAAAGAGCGGGGCATCACCAACCAGCTGACGCCCGCGCCGCAACTCCTCCAGTTCTGCCCGCAGTCGCAGGTTTTCGGCCCGCAGCCGGCGTGCGGCTAGCGCCCGGTCCATGGCCTTGAGAAGCGTCGCCCGCTTGATCGGCTTGACCACAAAATCATAGGCGCCCGACCGCATCGCCTCGACCGCGACCTCCACCGTCCCAAAGGCGGTCATGAGAATAACATCGGTCGCCACCTTGGCATCGGCCAGTGCCCTCATCAGGTCGAGCCCCGACATGCCCGACATCACCAGGTCGGTCAGGATGAGGTCGAACTCTTCGGCCCGTGCCAGCTTCAGTGCCTCTTCTGCCCCGTGGGCGACCGTGGCCTCCAACCCCTCCCGCGCGAGCAGCCGCTGCAGGGTCGAAGCATGCTCTTCGTCGTCGTCCACCACGAGGATGCGCGCGGGCTTGAGCTGAGAGTCGTCCATCGTCGCCACGCGCAGAATCAGAGTTGCCGTACAGCTGCCGGAGGTAGTCGGGCGTGCTTGCCGAATCAACCGCCGCGCGGGTATAGGGAGGGGCCTACAACCATCAAGCGCGACACATGCCCAAGTTGACCTATACCGATGCGAGCGGAGAGACGCGTGAACTGCGCTTCAATCGCCGCGTGACCATCGGTCGCCATCCGTCCCAAGACCTTCAATTGCTCGACCGCGTCGTCTCCAAGGAGCACGCCCTTGTCGAGGAGCGGACCGGCCACTTCGTCCTTCGCGACAACGGCAGCCGCAACGGCATGCTGGTCAACGGCGAGGCTGTTGCCGGCTCCCGCATCCTCAACCACCTCGACAAGGTCACCATCGGCGCCTCGGTCGTCACCTTCCACGCCGACCTCGTGGAGTCCAAGGCGCTTCGGACCCAGGTCGCCATCTCGCAGGAGCGGGAGGACGGTTCGATCCGAACGCGGCACAGGGAAGACTCCAACCGACTCTTCGTCAAGGCCGACCAGCTCACCGATGTCGAGCAGCTCCGCGGCGACTATGAAAAGCTCCGTATCGCGAACGAACTCAACCAGGCGCTCTCGCTCGAGTTCGACCTCAGCCAGCTGCTGAATAAGATCCTGGAGAAGGCCTTCGAGATGTTCGCCGCCGACCGCGGCGTTATCTTCCTCATGAACCAGGAGACGGGCGAGATCGAGCCGGCTGCATCGCGGTCGAAGTTCGAGGAGCTCTCCGCAGGCCGCGCCATCCGCGTCTCCGCCACCATTCTCAAGGAGGTGGTCGAGGAGAAGGCTGCGGTGCTGTCGAGCGATGCCGCCATGGACAGCCGTTTCTCCGGCTCCAAGTCCATCATCATGCAGGGCATCAAGTCGACCATGTCGGTACCGCTGCTCTACCGCGACCGGTTGCTCGGCATCATCCATCTGGACTCTCAGATGACCCGAGGCGCCTTTGCGCAGAAGGACCTCGCGCTCCTCTCCGGCTTCGCAAACCAGGCCGCCTACGCCATCGAGCACTCCAGCCTCGTCGCCAAGACGCAGAAGGATTTGCTGGCCCGCGAGCAGCTCTCGCGGCTGCTCCCCATCGAGCTCGTGGACCAGGTCATGGAGGGCAAGGTCAACATCCAGCGCGGGGGCGATCTGCGCGACGCGACCGTGCTGTTCGCCGACATCCGCGGCTTCACGCAGCTCTCCGAGTCTGCCCGACCGACCGATGTCGTCAGCATGCTGAACGAATACTTCGAGGTCATGGTCGAGGTGGTCTTCAAGCATGGCGGCACCCTCGACAAGTTCATCGGCGATGCGCTCATGGCTGTATGGGGCGCACCGATCGCCATCGAGGACCATGTGGGCAAGGCCGTGCGCGCCGCCATCGAGATGCAGGAGGCCGTTCGGCTCATCAACATCGAGCGGTCTGCGCGGGGCGATATGGCGCTCTGCATCGGCATCGGCGTCAACACAGGCGAGATGGTTGCAGGCTACATGGGCAGCACCCGCGCAATGGCCTTCACTGTCATCGGTGACACCGTCAACACGGCCTCGCGGCTCTGCTCCAAGGCGGCCCCCAACGAAGTGCTGGTAAGCGAGCCGGTCGCCTACGAGGCCGAGACCCGCTTCACACTCGAAGAGCTTGCACCGCTCGAACTCAAGGGCAAAGCCAATACGGTGCAGGTCTACCGGGTGACTGGCTTCCGCGACTCCGATTCCACCGCATCTTTCGTGCGGCGCGCTGGCGTCGGGAGCACGGCGCCACAGACCCCGCCGAGGCCGTGAGCGCGCCCGTCCGTTTGCAGAGCTGCGCCGTATGAGCCGGCCCCGCTACGAGATCGTCGACCGTATCGATGTGGGCGGCATGGCGGAGGTCTTCCGCGGCAAGGCTGTGAGCCTCGATGGCTACGAGAAGCAGGTGGCCATCAAGCGGGTGCTCCCGCAGCTCGCTGCCGACGCCAAGTTCGTCAACATGTTCCTTGACGAGGCCCGCCTCTCGCTCGCGCTCAGCCACGCCAACATCGTCTCTGTCTTTGACGTGAGCCGCGCCGGCGAAACCTACTTCATCGTCATGGAGTATGTGGATGGCGCAAACCTCAAGACGCTCATGGAGCTCGCCCGAGCGAGCCAGCGCCCCTTTCCTACCGCGTTGGCGGTGCAGATTGGTATCGAGGTCTGCAAGGCGCTCGCCTACGCCCACGAACGCAAAGACAGCGAGGGCCGGCTGCTCCGCATCGTTCATCGCGACGTGAGCCCGCCCAACATCCTCATCAGCCGCGAAGGGGAGGTGAAGATCACCGACTTCGGCCTCGCCAAGGCAGCGAGCCAGATGGAGAGCACCGACCCGGGCTTCGTGAAGGGCAAGTATGGCTATCTCTCCCCCGAGTCGGCCGACGGTCAGGAGGTGGACGGTCGGAGCGACCTCTTCTCGCTCGGAGTCATCCTCTGGGAGCTGCTCGCCGGTCGGCGGCTCTTTCAGGGCGACAACGACCTGGAGACACTCCAGCGGGTCAAGCAGGCACGCATTCCGGGGCTCGCGCCGCTCTGCGCCGATCTCCACCCTGAGCTCGAGGCCATCGTGCGGCGCGCCCTGGCCGCTGATCGCGACCGACGCTACGCGACCGCCCGCGATTTCGGGACCGACCTCAACCGCTTCCTCTTCGCGGCCGGCCTCTCGGTCGATTCCTATGAGGTCGCAAAGTATCTCGACTTCGCACTTCATCCCGACACCGCGACGATGCAGGTGCCGGCAGTGATGCGCGTTCGACCGCTCCCGTCGATGACCACCGTGGCGCTGGAACTCGAGACGGCCGAGCCCGCCGTCCGGCCCGCCGCACTGATGGCAACGGGAGCGCAAGCGGCCCCTGTCGCGCTGGCCCTTGCAGCGCTGCCTGACCCCGCCACCCAGATTGCAGCAACGCCAGCGGCCGATCGGCAGCGGCGCTGGGTGCGCCCCTTCCTCCTGCTCGTGTTGCTCGCTGCTTGTATGGCCGCGGCCTACTACTATGGTTTGGAGTCGGCCTCCCGATAGTCTCTGCTCAACCAGGCGCCCCGCATGAATCGTACCCTGATGATGGTCTTGGCAGGTGGCCGCGGAACGCGGATGATGCCCCTCACCCAAGACAGGACCAAGCCTGCGGTGCCCTTCGCCGGCCGCTACCGGCTCATCGACTTCGTGCTCTCCAACCTGGTCAACTCGGGCTTCTACCGGGTCGTCGTGCTGACGCAGTACAAGTCGCAGTCGCTGTCCCAGCATATCTCGCGCGCTTGGCGGCTCGCCCGCCCGCTCGACCACTTCGTCGAACCCGTGCCTGCGCAGCAGCGGACGGGGCTCGGCTGGTACCGCGGCTCGGCCGACGCCATCTTCCAGAACCTCAACCTGATAGATGACGCAGACCCCACCGATGTTGGCGTCTTTGGCGCCGACCACGTCTACAAGATGGATGTGTCGCAGATGCTCCGCCTCCACCGCAAGCGGGGCGCGGAACTGACGATCGCAGCCATCCCGGTGCCGGTCGCCGAGGCGCACCAGTTCGGAATCATGGAGGTCGATGCTAACTGGCGCGTGCGCGGCTTTGTCGAAAAACCGACCCATCCGCCTACGATTCCCGGCCGCCCGGACTGGTGCCTCGCCAGCATGGGAAACTACTTCTTCACACGCACGGCCCTCGAGCATCAGGTGCGCACCGATGCCGTGCGGGAGCCCTCCGACCACGACTTCGGGCGCGACATCATCCCCACCATGCTGCAGGAGGGCAGGGCGGTCTTTGCCTACGACTTCTCGCAGAACCATGTGCCGGGCCAGCAGGAGCGGGAGCGTGGCTACTGGCGCGATGTGGGCAGTGTTGGCAGCTACTTCGAGGCCTCCATGGACCTCGTCTCCGTGCTCCCCGTCCTCGACCTCTACAACCGTCAGTGGCCCATCCGAACCGACTATCACCAGCTGGCTCCCGCAAAGTTCGTCCACGACGACCTCGCTTCCAACCGGGTTGGCTCGGCCGTCGAGTCGCTCGTGAGCGAGGGCACCATCGTCTCCGGTGGCATGGTCTACCGCTCCATCCTCAGCCCACTCGTCCGCGTCCGCTCCTACTCCCGGGTGGAGAGCAGCATCCTCTTCGAGGGCGTGGAGGTGGGCCGCAATGCGCAGATCCTTCGGACCATCCTCGATAAGAATGTGGTGGTCGAGCCGGGCGCCCGCGTGGGCTTCGATCATGACCACGATCGGGCCCGCGGCCTGACCGTCACCGAGGAGGGCATTGCAGTGGCGCCGAAGGGCCTTCGGATTCGGCTCTGATGGGGGCCTCCGCGCCGCCATCCGGGCTCGACCTCCTCTTTGTCTGGCACTTTCACCAGCCCCACTACGCGGTGGAGGGAGGCGAGGAGGCACGGCTGCCGTGGGTGCGGCTGCACGCAACGAAGTCTTACTATGACATGGCCTGGATGCTCATGCGGCACAGCTCCGTTCGGTCGGTCGCGAACTTCTCAGGTGTGCTCCTCGAGCAGCTTGCGGCGCTGGTCGAGGGGGCGACCGACCGCTGGGAGCGGCTGACTGCGACAGCGCCCGAGCAGCTCTCGAGGGCGGAGCGGAGCTTCATCGTCCGCCACTTCTTCTCCTGCCATTGGGAGCGCTGCGTGCGCACCCAGCCGCGGTATGCGGAGCTGCTCGCGCTCCGGGGCGAGCAGTTCGACGAGGCGGCGGTAGCCCGCTTCAACGACTCCGACCTGCGCGACCTGCAGCTGCTCTTCAACCTGCAGTGGTTCGGCTTTGGTGCCACCGCCGACTACCCTCTCGTGGCCTCGCTCCGGAGCAAGGAGCGGGGCTTCGACGCCGCCGATATCACTGCGGTGCTTGGTCTTCAGCGTGAGGTTGCCGCCGCCGCCGTTGCGATGTGGCGGGCGCTCATCGCGCGGGGGCAGGTGGAGCTCTCGCTCACCCCACACGGCCATCCCATCCTGCCGCTCCTGATCGACTCCGATGCTGCGCGCATCGCGCTGCCAGGTGCGCCGCTCCCGCACCCGCCCATGCGCGAGCCTGCCGATGCAGTGCACCACATCCGCACCGCCCTCTCCTGGGGCGAGCAGCTCTTCGGGGTTCGCGCATCGGGCATGTGGCCGGCAGAGGGGTCGGTATCGCCTGCTGCCGCCGAGGCCTTCGCGGCAGAGGGGCTGCGCTGGATTGCCTCCGACGACGAGGTGCTGCAGCGCTCAGAGCGTCCTGATGGGGCCTGGGAGGAGCAGCGCTGCCGGCCGTGGGCCATCACGACGAAGCATGGCAGTTTGAACCTCTTCTTCCGCAACCACGAGCTGAGCGATCGCATCGGTTTTGCCTATGCCGCCAATGCCGCGGAAGATGCAGCTCGCGACCTCATCGAAGGGGCCCGAAAGTTGGGGGCGGCATCCGGGCTTTCGCGGCCGCTCGTCACCATCATCCTCGACGGCGAGAATGCCTGGGAGAGCTACGAGAAGGACGGCTTTGTCTTTCTCGAGGCGCTCTACAGCGCCCTGGCCGCCGCGCCCGGCCTGCAGACCGTAACGGCCTCCGAGGCGCTCGCGACGCACAGCGCCGGCCAGCTCCAAACGCTCCACGCCGGCTCCTGGATCTCGGCCTCCTTCCGCATCTGGATTGGGTCGGAGGCCAAGAACCGCGGGTGGGAACTTCTCATCGCAACCCGCGCGGCCTTCGCGGCCGCCGTGGTCTCACCGGAGGTCAGCGCAGAGGCCGCCGCAGCTGCCCGCCGCGCCCTCGATCGCGCAGAAGGCTCCGACTGGTTCTGGTGGTATGGCGACGACTTCGACAGCCAGATGGACGAGGAGTTCGACCACCTCTTCCGTGGCCACTGCCGCTCGGTCTACACCGCGCTTGGCCTGCTTCCACCGCTCTCGCTCGAGGAGCCCGTGGTCGCGGCGCCGGCGGTAGCGCAGCTTCCGAGCCACCCCATCGGGCTTGGTGAAGCGCAGCTCGATGGCCGCGACAGCCACTTCTTCGAGTGGCGCGACTCTGCAGCGATCGAGGTCATTCCGCGCGGGGCCATGAACCTTGCGTCGCCCGTCTTCCGGACCATGCGGCTCATGCGTGGCCGCGCGGGCCTCTACCTCCGCCTCGACGGCGAGGCGGCCACCGGCGGAGGCAGCCGGGCGGTGGTCTGCCGGCTCACCGACGACCAAGGTGTGGAGTCGAGCCTACGCATCGCAGAGGGCACCGAGAAGCCTCACGGAGCCTGGCAGCACTGCGTGGAAATGCTCCTTCCGCTCCGACCTGAGGCAGCCCGCGTGGGGCTCTTTCTGGAGGTCTCGGACGAAGCGATCGTCGTCCAGCGTTGGCCGCTCTCAGGGCTCGCCTGGTTCGACCTTCCGCGCTCGTCCTGGTTCGTCTGAACGCATCAGGGGGCGAAGCTCGAGATGTCGAAGATGAGCTCGACCGAAGCGCCGGCCGTGGTCGTGATTTCGCGGACGTGGGTCTTCTTATCGCCGCAGAGCCCCTCGCCGAACCGCTTCTCCTTGTAGGAGGGGTAGACCTTGCTGAGCCAGTAGTACTCGGACTGCGTTCCGACCATGCGGTCTGGCGCGCCTGTGATGATGACGGCTGACGCGCAGGTGAGGCCGTTGCCGCCACCGAACACGACGGTGTTCCATGAGGTCACAGGGCGTGCCGGCGCAGTCACGGTCGGCGTGGCCCGGATGGGGGTCACGGGGCTGGCATTTCCCACCAGCGTGTCGGTGCCAGAACCCTCCGCGGAGCCCTCGCCCGACCCGTCGCCTGAGCCTTCGATACCGGTCTGCCCTAGCTTCTTCACGGGCGCGGACTTCTGGTTTGATGCGCTCGACTTGGTGTCGTTCAGCCCCTGAATCGTGATGCCGTCGGGGAGGAGCGCTTCCGCCTTCTGCTTGGCGTAGTCGGTGGCCCGCTTCTCGTAGTCAGCCGTCGCAATCTTCGCCGTACAGGCGGAGGCAAGGAGTCCGATGGAGACGAGAGAGGCGACGAGCAGGCTGGACGAATGGCGCATGGTGACTCTCGCGTGGGGTATGACGGAACGGCTGTGAGGCGGCAGACGCATCCTTGTTCCGAACATTCAACCCAGCGGCGGCTAGGCTGTCAGCGCAGCGACGAATGCCTCAGGGGGTTGTGCACCATGCAGCGGACGTCCGCCAATTTTGAAGTGGGGTACGCCTTGAATGCCGAGCATCGAGGTCGTCGCGGCGCGCTGGCGGACGGCCGCATCCTGCGCGGGGTCAAAGGCAGCTGCGGCGAGCGCCGCATCGAGACCGGACACCGTCGCAATGGAGGCAAGCACCGTTTGGTCGCCGATGTTCTCGCCGCGTTGGAAGTAGGCTGCATGCAGCTGTTCGACCAAGCTCCAACGCAGTTCCGCCGGAGCCGCAGCCACGAGCGCATGCGCCGGAATCGTCTGCGGCGAGATGCGGATGATGTCGAAGTGCAACGCCACGCCGTAGGCCTTGCCGGCCTCCACAGCGCGGTTGATCATCCCTTCGACCTGTACGGAACCATACTTGGCGCCGAGGTGGGCGCGGAGCTCACGCCCCTCTGCGGGGGTGTCTGCAGAGAGCAGGTAGGGCTCAAACGAGACCGTGCCGTTCGCGTGGCCGAGCTGGGTGAGGGCAGTGTGCAGGTTGTGGAGGCCGATGGCGCACCAAGGGCAGGTAAAGTCGTGCCAGACTTGGATGGTCTTCAAAGGTCGCTCCGAGGAACTGGCGGCCGTGCTGCCGGAGCCAGGATGAGGCGCGGAAAGAGGCTCCGCGCCCGGTGATGTAACAGCCGCTCTGCAGCCCGCCAGCGCCACGGAGGCAGCAGTGAGGAGGAAGGAGCGGCGTGGGTGCAGGCCTACGAGCAACCGCTGGTGCTGCCGCAGGTGTCGCACTTGAGGCAGGTGCCGTTGCGCACGAGGGTGAAGTTTCCGCAGCCGCCGCAGGACTCGCCCTCGTAGCCCTTCATGCGGGCCATCTTTGAGGCGCTGAGCTTGGTCACGCCGCCATCGGCGGTGGCGCGGCTCTCGACCACCTGCGTGACAACGACCGTCTCGGTCCCATCGCTGTCGACCGTGGCGAAGGGGTCGGTGGGGGTGCGGGTAAAGCCTTTGCTCGCCGGCGAGCGCGACGCTGTGCCGCGCGGGGTGGAGTCGTAGTTGTCGCGGTAGGACTCGTAGAGGGCAGCGGACTCCATGTCCTCGGAATCTTCGCGTGTGCTGCTGCCGGTCGAGATGCTGCCGGAGTAGGCGTCCTCGGGGGAGACATGGGCAAGGTCGTTGCGACCGAGGTAGCTCACGCCGAGCTCGCGGAAGATGTAATCGATGATAGAGGTGGAGAACTTGATGTTCTCGTTGCCATCGACCGGGCCGGAGGGATCAAAGCGGGTGAAGACGAAGGCGTCCACAAACTCGTCGAGCGGCACGCCATGCTGCAGGCCGAGCGAGACGGCGATGGCAAAGCAGTTCATGAGGCTGCGGAGCGCGGCGCCCTCGCGGTGCACATCGACGAAGATCTCTCCGAGCGTGCCGTCGGCGTATTCGCCCGTGTGGAGGTAGACCTTGTGCGAGCCGACCGTGGCCTTCTGGATGTAGCCGGTGCGGCGGTTGGGCAGGCGACGGCGGCGCGAGACCCGCTCGGCGACGGCGCGGGCGACGATCTGCTCGACGGGCGACGGCGCGGGCAACCGGACATGGTCCTCGGCGGACGAAGCGGCCGCCTCGAGCGCGCTCGTAACAACCTCGTCGGCATCGGCCACCGAGTTGAGCGGCTGCGAGAGCTTGCTTCCGTCGCGGTAGAGGGCGATGGCCTTGGTCATGAGGCTCCAGCTCTCGCGGTAGACCATCTTCACATCCTCCACCGTGGCGGTGTTGGGCATGTTGATGGTCTTGGAGATGGCGCCGCTGATGAAGGGCTGCGCGGCCGCCATGATGCGGACGTGGCCCATGGGGTCGATGTAGCGCGTGCCGGAGGCGCCGCACTTGGTGGCGCAGTCGAAGACGGGCAGGTGCTCATCCTTGAGGTGGGGTGCACCCTCGACAGCCATCGTGCCGCAGACGAAGCGATTGGCGGTGCCGATCTGGTCGCGGGTGAAGCCGAGGCGGCCAAGCATGTTGAAGCTGGGGTCGGCCATCTCCTTCTCCGAGAAAGAGAGGCTGTTGGTGCAGAAGGCGGTGCCCAGCGTGGCGGGGTTGAAGAGGAACTGGATGTCGAAGGCCCACGGGGCCTGCGCCTCGAGCTTCTCCAGAACCTCGTCGGTGAAGCCCTTGGCACGGAGCGAGTCGTGGTTGATGCCCGGCGCGCCCTTGAAGGTCAGGTTGCCCGTAGCGTGCTTGATGATCTCGTCGATCTGCACGGCACCGTAGCCGAGCCGCTCGAGGGCTGCGGGCACCGACTGGTTGATGATCTTGAGGTAGCCGCCGCCGGCCAGCTTCTTGAACTTCACGAGGGCGAAGTCGGGCTCGATGCCGGTGGTGTCGCAGTCCATGACGAGACCGATGGTGCCGGTCGGGGCAATGACGGAGACTTGGGCGTTGCGGTAGCCGTGTGCCTGACCGGCCTCGAGGGCGCGGTCCCAGGCGGTGCGGGCCGCCTCGAGCAGGGGGGCGGGGCAGAGGCGGGCATCGATGCCCATTGGCTTGATGGTCAGACCCTCATACTCGCTCGGAGCTGCGGCGTAGGCAGCGCGGCGGTGGTTGCGGATGACGCGGAGCATGGGCTCAGCGTTGCGCACGTAGCCTGCGAAGGGGCCCAGCTCCGAGGCCATCTCGGCGGAGGCCGCGTAGGATTCGCCGGTGAGGATGGCGGTCAGGGCGCCGGTCCAGGCGCAGGCCCGCTCGCTGTCGTAGGGGATGCCGTTGATCATCAGCAGGGTGCCGATGTTGGCGTAGCCCAGTCCGAGCGTACGGAACTCGTAGGAGTTTTCTGCGATGCGCCGGCTCGGGTACTGCGCCATGAGCACGCTCACTTCGAGCACGACCGTCCAGAGCCGGATGGCGTGGCGGTAGGCGTCGATGTCGAAGCCGGTGGGCGTGTGCAGCTTGGCGAGGTTGATGCTCGCAAGGTTGCAGGCCGTATCGTCGAGGAACATGTATTCGGAGCAGGGGTTGCTCGCGCGGATGGGACCATCGGTGGGGCAGGTGTGCCACTCGTTGATGGTCGTGTCATACTGCAGACCCGGGTCGGCGCAGGCCCAGGCAGAGTAGGCGATACGGTCCCAGAGCTCGCGGGGGTCGAGCTCGCGCTGGACCTTTCCGTCGGTGCGCCGGATCAGAGGCCAGGTGGAGCCGGGCTCGTCGATGGCCTTGAAGAACCGGTTGGGCACCCGCACGGAATTGTTCGAGTTCTGACCGCCAACAGTGCGGTAGCCTTCGCCGTTCCAGTCGGTGTCGTAGGTCTCGAAGTCCATCTTCGTGAAGCCCTGCTTCGCAAGCTGGAGCACGCGGGCAATGAGGTTCGACGGCGTGCCACCCTCGATCGCCGCGCGGAGTGCGGTTGCGAGCTGGCCGTTCTTCTTCGGGTCGAACTTGATCGCGGCATCGGGCACTGCAGCGCAGGCGTCGAACACGCGAAGGAGCGCCTTCTTGATCGACTTGGAGCCGGCCATGAGCGCGGCAACCTTCTGCTCCTCCGTCACCTTCCAGTCGACGAAGGCCTCTACATCGGGGTGATCGAGGTCGAGGCAGACCATCTTGGCTGCCCGGCGGGTCGTGCCACCCGACTTGATGGCGCCGGCAGCGCGGTCACCGATCGCCAGGAAGCTCATCAGGCCGCTCGAACGGCCGCCGCCCGACAGGCGCTCGTCTTCGCCGCGGATCATCGAGAAGTTGGTGCCCGTGCCGCTGCCATACTTGAAGAGGCGTGCCTCGCGGGTCCACAGGTCCATGATGCCGTTCTCGTTCACCAGGTCGTCGCTGACGCTCTGGATGAAGCAGGCGTGCGGCTGCGGGTGGGTGTAGGCGTCGACGGAGGCAGTCAGCACACCGGACACAGGGTCTACATAGTAGTGGCCCTGCGACGGTCCGTTGACGCCGTAAGCCCAGTGAAGGCCCGTGTTGAACCACTGCGGCGAGTTAGGTGCCGCGATCTGCGCCGCGAGCATGTAGCGCATCTCGTCAAAGAAGGTCCGCGCGTCCTCCTCGCTCGAGAAGTAGTTGTGCTTGAAGCCCCAGTAGACCCAGCAGCCGGCCATGCGATCGAAGACCTGGCGGGCATCGGTCTCGCCGGTCGTCCGCGACTTGAGATCCAGGCCTGCCAGCGCCTCCTCGTCTGCCTCCATCGGCTGCAGCCACTCCGGAACACCCGCCTCAGCAACCCGCTTCAGCGTCCTGGGGACGCCCGCCTTGCGGAAGTACTTCTGCGCCAGGATGTCGGTTGCAGTCTGCGTCCAGCCCTCGGGGACACCCACCTTCTCGGCTTTGAAGACGACCGTGCCGTCGGGGTTGCGGATCTCGCTCGTGCGCTCTGTAAACGAGAGCTTTGCGTAGGGGTCGGTGCCGGCGGTGGTGAAGCGACGCGTGAACTTCATGAATGACCTTCGAGGAGATGATGCGGGCGGTTTGAATCGAAGAGATGAATGCAGAAGAGACAGGTAGTCGCTCAGGTCGGGGCCTGCGTTGCGCGCAACGGTCGACCCGGTGTGCGGTTAGGCAGCCCTCGGAGGCAGCGGCGGTCGGTTCAGACGGCCGCCGAGCCCGCGACGCAGTCCACTCTGGGTGGGCGACGATCGGGGAGCAAATTTTTGGCGGGGCTGACGCAACATCATGTGGGGTGCCGTGCTCGTGACCACAAGATGTGGACATTCGTTGTCGAGGGATGGGCCCCTTTCTTGCCACCCGCGGAGTTGGGTTGTCAACGCAAACGCATCTCCCCCTCGTCGCCGCCGGTACGATTCGGCGTTCACCTGTTTTCATGGGCTTACGCGCCGTTTCGGGGTGGGATTGCAGATGCCGTGCCACCTCGCTTCGGGTTTTGTCGAAGGTTGAAAATCGGCGAATCTCCCGTCCATTCGCCACCTTCCACAACTCACCGCCCCCCGCCTACCTCTGCCCGCCCTTGGGCCCTCGTCGCCAAGAAAAGATCGGCAGATCGGAGCCCTACAACTTCCATCCCATCAGCCGAAAAAACACCTTGCGCTCCGCTGCCTTCATCTCGCGCTCGTCGCGCTTTGTCGCATGGTCATACCCCAGCAGATGGAGGTACCCGTGCACGATCAGGAAGAGCACCTCTTCACGCTCGCCCCAGGGTGTCTCCCGCCCAAGTTCCTCACAGACCCGCGCACGATGTTCGCCGCTGCCAACCATCCGGCGCGCCGTCTCCACAGAGACTGCGATGTCGCCGAGCAGATCGGGCGTCACCGAGGCATCTTCCGACTCCTGCATCGCAAACGAGAGCACATCCGTCGGCTTGTCGTATCCGCGGAAGTCGCGGTTGAGCTGCCGAATCTCCTCGTCGTCCGTCAGAAGTACCGTCGCCTCGACGCTCTCAGGCTGCGAGCTGCAGGCAGGCAGCGCCTCGAGCTTCCTTCGGAACCAGGCCTGGTCCGCTGCAGCCAACCCTGTCTTGCCCCGTCGTGTCATCAGTGTGATCATTCCGCCTCTCCCTCTGGCTTCAGCGGTTCAACCTTGGGGAGTTCTTCCCCGGTCTGCTCTGCTGCGTTCTCCACGGCCGCGGGCGCTGGAGGCCCCGCCTGCTCCGGCCGCCAATCCCGCGGTTCGTTCCAGCCCCGGTTCTCGAAGCGCGGCCCGCGCTCGGGCCTGAGCCGGTACCCGCGGTCGCGCTGGTAGGGATCTTCCTGCAACTCCTGCTGCCGCTCAAGCGCCTCCTGGCGATCGTAGGCAGCGACCACGCGCCGCACCAAGGGGTGGCGCACAACATCCACCTCTTCGAACCGCACCACCGAAACGCCCTCGAGCCCTTCGAGGATCCGTGAAGCGTGGGTGAGACCGGAGGTCTGCTTCTCGATCAAATCGATCTGGCTCGCGTCGCCAGTCACCACCGCGCTCGAGCCGTATCCGATCCGGGTGAGGAACATCTTCATCTGCTCGCGCGTGGCGTTCTGCGCCTCGTCGAGGATGATGAAGGAGTCGTTGAGCGTGCGGCCTCGCATGAAGGCGAGCGGCGCCACCTCGATGATGCCCCGCTGCATCCACTGGCTCGCCTTCTCGAAGTCGAGCATCTCGTTCAGCGCATCGTAGAGCGGTCGGAGGTAGGGGTTCACCTTCTCTTGAAGGTCGCCCGGCAGGAACCCGAGCTTCTCGCCCGCCTCGACCGCAGGACGAGCAAGCACAATCCGCTTCACCTTCCGCTTGAGCAGCGCGGAGACGGCCATCGCCATGGCGAGGTAGGTCTTGCCGGTTCCCGCCGGCCCGATGCCGAAGACGAGCGGGTGGTTGCGGATGGCGTCTACGTAGTGCTTCTGCGTGAGCGTCTTGGGCGAGATGTTTCGGCCGGATGAACCGGTGATGACGGAGTCGAGGAAGATGCGGCGGAGGTCGGTGTCGGGCGCCTCCTTCAGCAGGCTGATGGCGCGGGTCACATCGGTCGTCGCCAGCGCGTAGCCGTCTGCGACGATGCCGTAGAGTTGAACCAGCACATTGCGCGCGATGACGGCGTCGGCGGGGTCACCGGTGATGGTCAGTTTGTTCCCCTTCCAGAGGATGTCGACCGTGAGTTCGTGCTCGATGATGCGAAGAAATTCGTCGCGGTGGCCGAAGACCGAGCGGGCAATGTTGGTGTCGTCGAACTCGAAGGACTGAGAGCTCATGCGTCCGCGGCCTCACAAAAGGGAGGGCAGACGCTACAGGATTGAAGCACCGGCGCAAGCAGCGCCGGAACCGCTCACTGCCGCCACGGAAGGAGCGTGTAACCGTCGCTGTTTGCCGCAAAGTAGGGCTGTCCGACCCGACCTGTTGCGCGGAGCTGTGCCGCGCCCAGCCAGCGGCCTGTCACCAACTCGTCGAGGCTCTTGGGGTAGCGCCCGGCGTTCTCGTGGAAGGCGGCGATTGCCTCGCGGATGATGACCATCCGTGCCTCTTCCGATGCGTGGTCAAGACCGACCGGCGCCTGCCGCAGCGTCGCTGCAGCCGCGCTCTCGCGGAAGGCCAGCAGCGGTTCGATCAGCGTCGACGCCACCAGAAATCCCCCCATCGCCCAGGCCGCTGAGAGCAGCACCAGCGAGCCGGTGCTGCGCGAAGACTCCGCCTCGCTCATCTCTCCTCCGCGGCAACCGGGCTACGAAGGAGCCGCACCAAGCGAAGCAGCATTGCGCACCACAAGAGACCCAGAAGAAGCGCGGCGCAACCGCGTAGCAGCCCGACCGCCGCCGCTGCCGTCGGCCACCATGGATCGGGTGCCGACAGAAGGGCCGCCGCGATGCATGAGGGCAGGAGCAGCGCGAGTGATGCAGCAGAGAGCGAAGAGGCGAACGCACCAAGGCCGGGAAGCAGGAGATCGCCTAGGGCCTTCGACCATGTGACACGGGCGTTTCGCGAGGTCGGTCGGTACCGGGCCGCCGCCTCCTGCTCTGCATCCCGGAGTTCGGCGCCGTCGTCACCGCAGAGGTTGCAACCTCCGCCCGGTCGCTGCTCCGCCGCGTTGCAGACCGCCCCACAGGTTGTGCAGCGGCAGGAGAGCTGTCCGTCGCGTCGCAAGAAGATGGCCAACAGGCCCGCCTGCAGAATCAGAGCTGCAAGCAGCCAGCCACCGAGCTTCGAGAGAGATCCCCCGAGCCCCAAACGCGCTGAACGAACTGCCCGCGGCGCCAAGGAGGCCCGCGCGCCGGCCTCGCTGAGCCACGAGGTTGTCAGACCCGCAGGCGTTGAAGCGAGCGCTTCGCCCGACGCAAACCTCTGAAGCGATGCCAACCGTACAGGATTGGCAAGCAGCCGCGCTGCCTCTGCCTGATCCTCCGGGTCGCTGCTTGAACGCAGAGCCCGCGCCAGTGCCACGCCGCTCGCCCCCGTTGGGTCGGTCGGGGAAGCCAGCCGGAGGGCCTCACGGCAGGCCGACGAACTGCAGCGCTGCGAGATGGTTCGGAGCGCATAGAGTTCATCGGCCGACACGAGGTCGTCGAGGCGGTCGGCTCGCTCGGTGAGCAGCGGTGCGAAGGCGATGCAGAGCGCTGTGACCGGGATGAGGAGCCGCCGCCAGCCTTGAAGGTAGAGCACCCCGATGGATGCCGCGCCCGCGAGGCCGACGGAGATGCTGCCCGTCACCAGTGCTGCGCAGCCCAACGTCAGCCACGGCAGCGGCCGCGGTACCACCGCACGGAGCAGGTGGGCTGCCGCGCGGCGCAGGTCTACATGAAAGCACCCCGCTGCCGCGACCGCGAGGCCCATAGAGAGCGCTGCCCCAAGCACCATGAGCAGGTCGCCGCCGAGTCGGTAGCCGAAGCTCTGCAGTGAGAGCGCCGCGGCAGGGTCGGCGGCCAGCGAGCCCCAGAGCGCGCGATAGGTCTCGAGCCGTTCCGGAAGGTCCCATGGGGTCTGCTTGGTTAGCAGTAGCTCCCGCGCCGCCCAGGTCTCCGCAGCGCCCGGGGCCCGTGCTCCTGCGAGCGCGAGCTCCTTCTCGGCTCGTGCGGGGTCGCCTGCTCTCAGATGCTCCACCGCCCGCATCGCAAGTGCTCGACCATCCATCGCACCGCTGCCCTCCCGAAGGGCCTCAAGCGTGATCGGCAGCGGCCGATCCGCATCCGACGCCCGTGCCTGGCCGGACGCCCCGCAGAGCGCCGCGAAGATCAGCGTCGAGACGAGCCCGGCCCGTGCCCGCCCGTCCGGTGCATGGTGATGCGTTGACACTTTGAGCAGACCTCACAAGGTGTGCCGCCCCTCTACAACACCTTCGGCCGCGGAGACAAAATGTGCCCGAACGAAACCCATCCTCCGACCTCCGCGGGTGCCCTCGATGGAGCTGCCCCGCTTCCCCTCGTGCAGGGGCCGCCTGCGCCGCTCCAGCGTTTTGCAGACATCATCGCCACCCTACGCGGGCCGCAAGGTTGCCCGTGGGACATCAAGCAGACGCACGCCTCGCTCCGGCCCTACCTGCTCGAGGAGAGCTACGAACTCGTCGACGCCATCGAGTCGGGAAAGGATGAGGCCATCGCCGAAGAGCTCGGGGATGTGTTGCTGCAGGTCGTTCTCCACGCGCAAATCGCGCATGATCGCGGTGCCTTCGACCTCGCTCATGTCATCGAGTTGGTCTCCGACAAGATGGTGAGGCGTCATCCGCATGTCTTTGCAGGGGAAACCGCGGAAGATGCAGAGGCGGTCCTCAAGGCTTGGAAGGAGCTCAAGCGGGCAGAGGGGCGCGGCCTGCTCGAGGGGGTTCCTCGCTCAGCTCCGGCAGTGCAGCGGGCGCAGCAGATTGCGAGCCGCGCGGGCAGTGTCGGCTTCGACTGGCCCTCTGCCAACGAGGTCATCGCCAAGATCAAGGAAGAGACGGCGGAGGTCGAAGAGGCCATGGCCTCTGGCTCGAAGGATGCGATGGAAGACGAACTTGGCGACCTCATGTTCGCAGTCGTGAATTTGGGGCGTAAACTCGGGCTCGACGCCGAGGCAGCGCTCCGCCGGACCAACGCCAAGTTCGAGCGGAGGTTTGGCGGTGTGCTCGCCAAGCTGGCCGATCGCGGCCTGCTGCCGGAGCAGTCTGACCTTGCCGAGATGGATGCGCTGTGGGAGGAGGTCAAGCGGGAGGAGCGCGGCCTGCGTTGACGGGCAGAGGGGCCGCGGGTAGCCTCTCGCCGTTGTGTTGCCGCTGTGTCCGGGAGAGTATGATGGGCTCCGTTTCGCGATTTTGGTCTCTCCTCATGGGCGCTTCGCTGTGCTGTCCGCTATTGCTTACCGCTGCGCTGCCGGCACAGGCAGAGGCGCCGGCCGCTGCGGCACCTGAGGCACCTGCTGTGCCGGACGACCAGAAGGATCTCGCTCGGATTGCCTATCTTGCAGGTCGAGAGGCCTTCAATGCCCGACAGTTTGAAGAGGCCGTGCGTCAGTTCATGCGGGCCGATGCCATCGTGCCCAAACCGCTGCTCCACTTCTACATCGCCCAGGCTCAGGCCGGTCTTGGCCAATGGGTCGAGGCGCGCGAGAGCCTTCGGAAGTTCGCTTCGACCTCCGAAGAGGCAGCTGCGCAGGCTGCGACCTTGGCCGCCGAGCTCGAACTGGCGATCGCCGCCGATGCGGTGCGCCGCGCCCGCGAAGGTGTTGAGGATGCCATTGTGAAGGCCAACGGCTCCACGCCGCCTCCGCGCTCTGCGCAGCGATACGCGCTCGGCACGAACGTTCGCGATGTTCCTGTGCAGATTGCCTCCAATCCACCAGGTGCCGCCATCTTCGTCGACGACCTCGAGCTCGGCTCCATCGGCAACACGCCGCTTGATACCCGCCTCTTTGTTGGCCCTCACCTCATCGCGATTGAGCTCCCAAACAAGAAGCCGGTGCGCCGCGTTGTGCAGATCACCGTCCCGCAGGCCGGCGAGGAGATCCCTCGCATCTCCTTCGACCTCGAGCCGCTCATGGTCACCGTTGCCGTGACCAGCGAGCCGGCCTCCGCTACGGTCTGGTACTTCGCGGCAGACGGCGCCCGCCGGAAGCTCGGCATGGGTCAATTCAAGGGCGAACTACCCGCCGGAAACTGTACATTCCTCCTTCAGCAGGGCGGTCGCGACCGTCGTGTCCCCTTCGTCATCGTACCGGTGGCCGACGGCTCCGACACCCCCATTCGGCTCTCGCTCAACGAGACCGAGCAGGCCCGCGGCGCTCCGGTCCGCGTAGGTCATCTCCGCGTCATGATGGAGGGGCTGCAGGGAGACCTCTTCGTGGATGGCGCCAAGGTCGGCAGCGCGCCAACCGAGACCGTGGTCGACCTGCCGCCAGGGCCTCACAAGCTCGAACTGCGTCGGACGGGCCACGTGACCTGGATCCAGACGATCAAGGTCGGCCCCGACTCCGAGACCGTCGTCTACCCATCCGACATGCCCGAGGACTGACCGTGATTGTTTCTCCCAAGCCCCCGTCCACCGTCTCTGTTTTCGAGCCTGCCGAGACCAAGGAGGTCCTCGCGACTCTGACCTCGACCTTCCGCGCCTCGCTTCGACCGACGGAGGCCTTCGGGTTATCGGCGGTCATCGCTGAGGGGCATGTGGAGGTAACGCTGGTGCTCGCGCGTGCCGACCAGTCCGAGGTGGTCGCCCTGGTAGCTGCGAGCAAGATGGCAGATGGCAAGGCAGAGAGCCTCGCGGTGGCACGAGCGCGCAGCATCGACTTTCTCGGCGGCTGGCTTGAAGACTACTTTGCCGGTGAACGCATCCCCGGTCCGCACCACGACTTCCGCGAGTACGACCTCGACGGTGAGACCGTCCTGTTTCGCGGCGAGTGGTCCAACGCCGCACTCGAGTCCCAAGCAGACGCAATCCTCGCCGCGGCTGAACGGGACGCGTGAAGCGCCCGGCCGCCGACGCCGCCGTCCTCACCGGAGCGGTGCTCTTCTACGGCTTTATGGCGCTCGTCGCAGTCGGTGTTGCTCGCTGGCTCGATGAGCCCCTCTTTGTGCTCCGCTCCGAGGACCGCTGGCCCGTCTGGCAGTCGGCCGGTGCAGGCGCCGCAGTCGGGCTCGCTGTGGTGCTGCTCTCCCGCCAGCTCACGGCCCGGTTCGCTTGGGCGAAGACGATGAACGGGCAGTTTCGTGAGATTCTCGGCATCCCCACCATGCGCCAGGCGACCGTCCTCGCCGGTGCGAGCGCCGTGGCCGAAGAACTCGCCTTTCGCGGCCTGCTGATGAGCCTGCTCGGGCCCTGGTGGTCTTCGCTCCTCTTTGCTGCAGCGCATGTCGCTCCCGGCCGCGTGACCTGGCACTGGACCCTCTTCGCCGGCCTGCTCGGGCTAGCCTTCGCCAAGGGGACGCTGGTAACAGGAGACCTCACCGCGGCGATGGTCGCCCACTTCACGGTGAACTACTTCAACCTGCTTGCGCTCGAAGAGGGCTGAGACCATGCCGCTCGCAGACGCCTACTCCGCCGTGATGGCGCTGGTCGTGACGACCGACAGGGCGGTCCTCGTCTACCTGGTGCCGACCGTGCTCCTCTTCGCGCTCGCCATCGTGGCGGCGACGGCGAAGGGACGAAAGCCGCTCGAGTGGGTCACGCTGTTTGCCTTTTGGTCGGCGGTCATCGGCCTGCTCGTGCTGCTGTTTTTTCATGTCGTGCTGCATCGGCCCATCGTCCGCCTGGAGCTCATTGGCTACCCGTAGCCGAAGCGCCGAACTCCGACGGCAGGCAGCACTTGCGCAGCTCCGCGATGCGCTACTCGCCACTGACCGGTCCGCGCTCGCTGCCCGCGATCCCATCGCAGAGGTACGATGCCTCCCGCATTCCGAGTGGGAGGTCGCCGCGCATCTTGTTGGCGCCTTCTGCTATGGCGCGGTGCCCCAGATCCGCAAGACAGCCCGCCTCCTCTTCGATGCGATGGACGGCGCGCCGACCCACTTCGCCCGAACCATGCGGCGCGGCGATCTCCGCGACCGGCTCGGCGATTTTCGCTACCGCATGACGGCGGCCGATGACCTTGACCGCCTCGCATTTTCGCTCGGCAGCCTGCACCTGGCGCACGGCTCGCTCGAGGCTGCCTTTGTCGCGACGGGCGGGGAGGGCGGCCTGATCGGTCGCCTCGGCGGCTACGTAGATGCCATCCGCGCTGCGTCGCATGAGGCACCCTCCAGAGGCTTTGCCTACCTCACGCCACATCCATCTTCAGGGTCCGCCATCAAGCGGTGGCTGCTGCTGCTGCGCTGGCTCGTTCGACCCAATGACGGCGCCGACCTTGGCCTCTGGCGCGCTGTCGACTGCGCTGAACTGCTCATCCCGCTCGACACGCACACCAGCCGGCTCTCCCGCGCACTGGGTCTCACGAGCCGCGCTACGGTCGACCTGCAGATGGCCCGCGAGGTGACCGCGCAGCTCGCCACCGTCGCTCCCCACGACCCAGTCGCGCTCGACATGCCGCTCTGCCACCTCGGGATTGCGCGGGACTGTCTGCATCGGTACGCTGAATCGATCTGTGAAGGGTGCGCCCTCCGACCCCTCTGTGGGTGGGCCGCCGCCAAGCCAAGCCGAGCCAATCGGAAGAAGTAGGAGTTGCGAAATGAGTGGAAAGGGAACTTCGCATCGTTGGTTGTTGGCGCTCGTCGCCGGCGCTCAGTTGGCAGCCTGCTCGAGCGAGAGCAGCAAGGAGACCTCGACGACCGACAGCGGCAACGACACAGGTACTGGCGGCACCGACTCCGGCAGCGGCGCTGATGTGGCGGTCGACACCACCCCGGTTATCCGCTCCGCAGAGCATCTCTTCTACGCATTCCGCCGCCGCTTCACGACGCCCGCGCCCGGTGCGCCCGCCTCCGACATCGCGGTCGTCGACGAGGACTGCGAGCCCGATGCCTGCGAGCCGACCCCCATCACGGGCGGCACCATCGAGCCGACGTTCGCCTGCACCAACGGTTGCATCCCGCTCCCCGATCTCTCCGGCATCGTCTTCTCCGACCCGACGGTCCGCGACACGCTCCGGTATGCGCCGCTCGGTCCTGATTTTGCCTTCACTGCGCAGAGCACCGTGATCGCCACCGGCGTGAGCGAGTATCAGGTTGGCGGAAGCAAGGTTGCCTTCCGCGTGGGACAGGATGTGAAGGCCTGGGACGTCGCCAGCCAGGCCACCGTAGCGCTCGGCACCGTTGGCAACCAGTCTGGCGGCTTTACCCTCTCGTCCAACGGCGCTTTCGTCTTCCTCAACCGGGTCACACTGACGACGATGGATGTCTTCGAGGTCTCTACCGCAGGCGGCAGCGATCGGCTGCTCCAGCACTTCGTCTCCGGCCAGGAGCGGGGCACGGGCTCCTACTACTCGGGCCGCGAGCAGATGGCGCTCTCGCCCAACGGCAACCTCCTCGCCGTGGTCACCGAGGGGCTCACCTCCACCACGCCTTGCGAGTCCAACACCGACTGCGATGCCGCCAACGGTTTCGCCTGCCTGCTCTCCGCCTCGCCCAAACGGTGCGTCGCGCAGCAGCTGGTCATCAACATCATCAACCGTGAGGCCGCAGCGCAGCTCGACGCTCCCTGTTTCGACGCCATCGACTGTGGCGCAGAGCACGCCTGCGACCTCACCGCCCCCGCGGCAGATGGAACAGGCCTCTGCGTCCCCCGCCAGATTCTCCTTGGTCCCTCCGGCCCCTCCTCCTGCTCCACGCTCACGCTCGGTGAGTATGAGGCGGCCGTGTCGAAGATGGCTTGGCGCGACGACCGCTCGCTGCTCGTCACGGGCCGCCAGGAGTGCATCGGTGCCGCGAGCAACATCCTCGTCACCGACCTCGTCGCCGTCAGCCTCGATGGCACAAGCCCCTTCACCCGTCTCATCGAGAACCCGGGTCAGGCGCACCCCGGCCCCGACTGCTACGACGAGATCCGGCAGGAGATCGTTCCCGAGAACTGCTTCGTTCAGATTCAGAACATGGCCGTCTCGCCCTCGGGCCGCACGGTCGCATTCGCGGGAACCAAGCCCAGCGCCCGCTCCATCGACATGCTCTGGCGCATCGATTCCTACGGCGAGCGCAAGCGCGAGCTGATGTCAGACGACTCCTCCTTCAGCGTCCTCTCCATCACGCTCCACAGCCGCCCCTAACCGACGGGCAGAGGCGAGGTCGCGTCTCTGCCCATCGCGGGCCGGGCCCTACTTCGCCAGCTTCGGGATCGCCACAGGACGCAGCCCGGGGCTCCCGCTCGGCAGTGGCTTGAACTTCCCCGCCGTCGGGGGCAGCTTCACCGGCACCGCGACGCCCGAACCCTCCACCATGCCCGGCATCAGCGGCGTGCCTGCGCCGGTGAAGGTGGCCACGCCGAACCGCTCCGGCTTGTGGAAGGAGCCGCCGCCAATCGGGCTCCACGCCAGCGTGTTCACCTCGCCGTTCGACGGCCTGTCGTAGCGGTAGAAGTTGACCCGCACGGTGTCGCCGTCGCGCGGCGGAACATTGCCCATCGACGGGATACTCGCGAGCGGGATGCGCAGCTCGGCGAACCAGGCACGGTCCTCATCATCACGCTTGTTGAGCGTTCCGGAGACCGTGACAGCCGACTCCATCTTCTCCAGGTTCCGCGCCCGGGCCTGCTCGAGATTCCGATTGGTCGGCTTGGGGAAGAAGGCGTCGAAGACAGCGTTGTTCGGGTTGATCTGGAACTCGAGGTAGTCGGTGCCGTTCTTCTTGGCGTCGATGTAGAGTTCCAGCACCTCTTCGTCCCAGAGGTTGCCGTCTCGGGCCGTGATGGTCGACCAGACGTCGCTGTCTTCGGCAGAGAAGGCCACATAGAGGTTCTCGTCGTCCCAGAGCATCTTGGCCCAGGTATCGTTCCCCTCCTGCGGCTTGCCGGTCGTCGGGTGGCGCCAGAGGACGGTCTGCGCGGCGGTGAGCCAGGCCCGGTCGGTCAGCTTGCCGTCAATCGTGATGGGCGATGAGGCCCGCTTAATCTCGTAGGTCGGCGGCTCCCAACGGGCGGCAAAGCCTCCGATGCCGAGCCTGCCATCCTTGTCGACCTTCCCGCTGCCGGGTGAGGAAACTTCGAGCCGCGCGTCGTCGCGGTAGAAGCCGACAAAGAGCTTCACCTCGCCATCGCCACCCGTCTCAAGCTTGGTCTCGATGGTATCCTTGAGGATGGTCCCCTTCTTCCAGTGCAGGGTCGGGAAGGCGTTGGCCATCGCGTCGTGGTCGAGGTTCTGGCGGGTGGCCCCGTCAAGGTGGGCAAAGATGCGCCAATTCGTATCGACCTCCGCGAGACACTCCCAGATCAGCGTGATCGTGACCGCTTCGTCGACCTGCGGAGCAGCCGGCGACATCTCCCAGCCGATGAGCCGGAACTTGTCGCCGAAGATCGCGCCCACCGGGTGCTGAGGCACCGGCGCCGTCTTGAGGAAACTCTCCTGCACGCGTGCCCACTGCTCCTGCGTGAGCGTGGGGACCGGTTCGCCGCGGCGCTGGCAGGCGGCGAGGGCGAGGAGGCAGATGGGAGCTGCGAGAAGGAGGCTGCGGCGCATGGTCATCCTTGGGAGAAGTTGCCGAGGCGCGTAACACCGCGATGCACGCGGTTCAACCTTCACGAGGCTTGCGCAGCGGGGCCGAACTGTTGCAGGAAGGGCCACCCGAACTCCTCTGTCGAGGCCGCCCCGATGATGCTCAAGCCCGGTACCAAACTTCACTTTCTCGGAATCGGTGGCATCGGCGTTTCGGCTGTCGCTCGGGTCGCCATCGAGCGCGGTTATCCCGTCTCCGGCTCCGATGTACGCAAATCAGCCCTCACCGACGCCATGGAGGCCCTCGGCGCCCGCGTGACCATCGGTCAGCGTGCCGAAAACATCGAGGGCGCAGAGGTCATCGTCCTCTCCACAGCCATCCCCGCCCACAACCCCGAACTGCTCGCTGCACGAGAGCGGGGGCTCCCCATCCTGCATCGCTCCGAACTCCTCGCCGCCCTCCTCTCGGAGCGGCTCAGCGTTGGCGTCACCGGCACCCATGGAAAGGGCACGGTCAGCGCCATGATCACCAAGATGCTCGATGCCGCAGGACGCGAGCCTGGCTTCATCATCGGCGGCCTGCTCCTCGACTACAACCTCAACGCCCGGGCAGGGAAGGGCGATGTCATCGTGGCCGAGGTGGACGAGTCCGATGGCTCCCACGCCAACATCCCCACCGACCTGCTCCTCTGCAACTACATCGAGGCCGACCACCTCAACTACTACAAAGACCACCTCGACATCATCGTCTCGATGGCCCGCATCATCGAGGCCAACGGCCGGCTTCGGCGCGCCTTCGTGAACATCGACTGCGACGGCAACCGGCAGATGCTCGAGCGGGTAACCAAGCCTGTCACCACCTACGCAGTCGAGCGTGAGGCCGAGTATCGCGCCGTCCTCTTGGACCAGGGACAGATGCCGCTCCGCTTCGAGGTCTTCCGCCGCGGTGAGAAGCTCGGCGAAGTGAGTCTGCCGCTTCCCGGCCGCTACAACGTCGGAAACGCCATCGGCGCCATCGCCGTCTGCGACCACCTCGGCGTCCCCTTCGAGGCAATGCAGCGCGGCCTCGCCGACTTCAAAGGGCTCGACAACCGCTTCACCATCGTCGATGCCGACGGCCTCTTCGTGGTCAAAGACTACAACAGCCACCCCACCGCGATCCGCAAGGTGCTCGACTCCGCCAAGGACCTCGCGAAGGGCCGCGTCGTCAGTATCTTCAAGCCCTACCGCTACACCCTCACCAGCTACCTGCAGGACGAGTATGCGACCGCCTTCGAGGGCTCCAACGAGGTCATCATCACCACGATGTATGCCGCCAACGAGGATCCCATCCCCGGCGTCGATACCGACCTCGTCGTCCGCAAACTTCGCGAGCGCGGCCACCTCGTGACCCACATCCCCGACCAGAACCAGATCGTCGCCCACCTCCGCGCCTCCGTGCAGCCCGGCGACAAGGTCCTCTTCTTC